>JAFKFJ010000289.1 GCA_017307335.1 Alphaproteobacteria bacterium
CGCCGCCGAGGAAGCCGTCGCGCTGCTCCCCGCCCCCGACGCCGACGGCTCCGGCCTCCGTTCCGCCGCCAGGAACGCCTTCCGCGGCATGAACTGGGGCGAACTCGACGCCCACGGCCGCGCCCGCTGAGGCCTGGAACGCTTTCCTCCCTTCTCTTCGGTATGGAGAAGGGAGGTCTCCGTGCGGCGTCGTCAGGGCGACGTAACTGATCGGACTCCCGACAGCTCGGCCCGGTTCCGGTCGGGATGAGGCCCAGGCACACACCGAATCCTTCCCGGCCACGGTGATATGCGCGGATGGTCTGGCAAGGGTCGTCGGACCTGTGTGTATTGCCGCGATATTGACGACTCGCGAAGGCGTTTTCGACGATTTCTTGAAATCGATCGCCCATCGAGCGTGATCTTGCTGATTGGGGATCGCTGCGCCGACAGGCCCGCGCGATCCCCCAACATTGGCCTCGAGCCGTGCGGAGACGTGAAGAAAGCGTACGATCGAAGCCAAAATTCGGGGTGGGGATTCATGGTCCTATCGTCTGAATGGCTAACGGCTTGCGAATGACGATCGCCGGCCGCGCGATCCACGTGCTACAGGCGCCCTGAGGGCGCGGCGCGGGCGATCAGATGGCGTAGCGCCGCAGCACCGCCGGATCGGGGTCGGCGCCCAGCCCGGGCCCGTCCGGCACCGCGACCTTGCCGTCCTTCGCCTGCACGCGGTCGTGATACGGGCTCGCCTCCAGGTCCACGAACAGCCGCTCGAACGGCGCCTCCGGCGACAGCGCCGCGTGCAGGTGCAGCGAGGCGAGGAAGCCGGCGCCGAAATAGGCGCAGTGCGGCACCAGCCGCACCGCGAACGCATCCGCGAGGGCCGCGATCCGCAGCACCTCGCTGATGCCGCCGATCTTGCTCACGCTGGGCTGCGCGATGTCGAGCGCGCCGGCCTCGAACATGTGCCGGAAATCATGCAGCCCGGCGGCATTCTCGCCGGCCGCGATCGGCACGCCGCCCTCGCGCCGCACCCGCGCCAGCCCGGCATGGTCCTCCGGCGGCCAGACCGGCTCCTCCAGCCAGTCGAGGCGGTACTCGCGCAGCGCGCGGGCCATGGTGACCGCGTGGTCGACGGTCCAGGGGCAGTTGGTGTCGAGCATGAGGTGAACCCCCTGCCCGGCCGCCGCCCGCGCGGCGCGCACCTGCTCCACGCCGACCTCGTGCAGCTTCACCGTGCCGTAGCCCTGTGCCACGGCGCGCCCGACCGCGGCCCCCACGGCGTCCGGCTCGGCGTAGCGCAGCAGGCTCGCATAGGCGTTGAGATGCGTGCGCGGCGCGGCGCCGAGCAGGCGCCAGAGCGGAAGCCCCGCCGCCTTGCCGGCGATGTCCCACAGCGCGATGTCCACCGCCGACAATGCGTAGACGTGCGGCCCGTTGCGGCCGAACAGGTGGAACCGCTCGGCCAGCCTGCGCATCAGGCCGCGGATGTCGCGCGCGTCCTCGCCGATCAATGCCGGCGCCACCTGCGTCTCCAGCGCCGCGCGCGTCGCGGGGCAGCAGGCGTGGCCGAACCCCTCGCCCCAGCCTTCGAGTCCGGAATCGGTCACCACGCGCAGCAGCAGCGTGTCGAGCGTCGCCCAGCCGACGCCCGCGAAGGCGCGCGGCGGCGCGCCCATGTCGCATTTCACGCGGATCAGATACGTTTCGGTCGCGGTGATCTTCACGCCGCTGCCTCCCCCAGATACGCCGCTTCCAGCCGCTGCGGCAGATCCGCCGCCCCGGTCGGTGCCTCCAGCACCACGCGCCCGCGGGCGAGCGCATAGACGCGGTCGGCGACGCCGAGCGCCTTCTCCACGAGCTGCTCGACCAGCAGCACCGCCACCCCCGCCTCGCGCAGCCGGCGCAGCACCGCGAGCACCCGGTCCACCAGCACCGGCGAAAGCCCGGCCGAAGGCTCGTCCAGCAGCAGCAGCGCCGGGCGGCGCACCAGGCCCTGCGCCACCGCCAGCATCTGCTGCTGCCCGCCGCTGAGCGTGCCGGCGCGCGCGTGTCGCTTCCCCGCGAGTTCGGGGAAGAGTTCCAGCGCCTCCTCCACGCGCCCGCGGCGCTCACCGCGCGGCAGGTCGTAGGCGGCGAGCAGGAGATTGTCGGCGATCGGAAGCTGGGCGAAGACGCGATGGCCCTCGATGACATGCGACATGCCGGCGCGCATCGCCGCGCGCGGGTCGGCGCCGCCGAGGTCGCGGCCGTCGAACCGGATGCTGCCGCCGCCGAGCGGGAGCAGGCCGGAGAGCGTGCAGAGCAGCGTGGTCTTCCCGGCCCCGTTGGCGCCCAGCAGCGTCACCACCTCGCCACGGCGGATGGTCAGGTCCACGCCGTGCAGCACGACGATCTTGCCGTAGCCGGAGACGATCCCCCGCGCCTCCAGCAGCACCGGATCAGCCGCCGAGATAGGCACTGACCACCTCCCGATGCGCGCGGATTTCGGCGGGCGTGCCGGCGGCCAGCTCGCGGCCGAGATTGAGCACGCTGACGCGGTCGCAGACGTCGAAGATCATGTCGGCATGATGCTCGACCAGCAGGACGCCGACGCCGCGGTCGCGGATGGCACGGATCAGCCGGCCGAGATGCTCGATCTCGGCCGCGGAAAGCCCCGCCGCCGGCTCATCGAGGAGCAGGAAATCCGGCGCCAGCATCAGCGCGCGGGCGATTTCCAGGAAGCGCAGCTCGCTGTGCTGCAGCCGGTCGCAGCGCACCGTGGCGAGCGCCTCCAGTCCCACGCATCGCAGCGCGATGGCCGCGCGCCGGACAAGCTCGCGCTCATCGCGACGGTGGCGGACGAGCGAGAGCGCGGCCTCCATGAAGCTCGCGCGGCCGGTGACGGTGCCGCCGATCATGACGTTGTCGATCACCCGCGCCTCGCCCACCAGCCGCGGTGTCTGGAACGTGCGGGCGATGCCGCTGCTGGCCCGGCTCTGCGGCGCACCGGCGGGAAGCGTCGCCTCGCCCAGCGTCACGGTGCCGCGCTGCGGCTGCGCGAAGCCGCAGATCACGTTCAGCGTGGTGGTCTTGCCGCTGCCGTTCGGGCCGATCAGCCCATGCACCTCGCCCGCATGCAGCGTGAGGGAAAGACCGTCGATCGCGTGCACGCCGTCGAAGCTGAGCGCGATGTCGCGCATGGCGAGCGGCGGCGCGCGGTGCCGTTCCACCAGCAGTTCGGGCAGCAGCTCGGGGCGCGGCACGATGCTGCGGTCGCGCTCCAGCGGGCGGCGGTTGCGCCAGTCGAGCAGGCTCGCGATGCCGCCGGGGATCAGCAGCACGATCACCAGCAGCAGGGCGGCGTAGAGGAACGTCGACCACGCGACCAGCGGTGCCGCGACCTCCGGCAGCGCGGTGAGCAGCAGCGTGCCGAGCAGCGGCCCGAGGATGGAGCCGCGGCCGCCGATGAGGATCGCGATGAAGAACAGCACCGAGAGGTCGAAGGTGAAGGCATCGGGCGTGATGTAGGTCTGCAGGTCGGCGAACAGGCCGCCGGCGATCCCCGCGGTGGCGCCGCTGAACAGGAACACCAGCACGAACATGCGCGGCTTGCCGATGCCGCAGACCTCGGCCGCCACCTCCGCGTCGCGGATGGCGACGAAGGCGCGGCCGAAGCGGCTGGCGGCGATGTTCGCCGTCATCCAGGTGCACAGTGCCGCGAGCGCGAGGCACGCGGCATAGAAGCCCCACGGCGTGTCGAACGGCGCCGGCAGCACCGGCCCCGGCACGCCGACGCCGCCGCCGGTCACGTCGGTCCAGGCCAGCGCCACCTGGGTGACGATGGTGGCGAAGCCGAGCGTGCCCATGGCGAAATAGAACGTGCGCAGCCGCAGCGCCGGCAGCCCGACCAGCACGCCGAACCCGGCGCCCACGGCGCCCGCCGCGGCCAGCGCCGGGACCATGCCGATCGACGTGCGCGCGCACAGCACCGCCGTCGTATAGGCGCCGAGCGTCAGCAGGCCGACATAGCCGATCGCGAGCTGGCCGGCGAAGCCCACGACGAGGTTGAGCCCCGCGACCAGCACCCAGTAGATCGCGGCGCGGGTGGCGATGATGCCCCAGTAGTCGTTACCGGTGAACGGCAGCAGGATGCCGGCCGCCAGCAGCAGCGCGTAAGGCCACGCGGCGCGCAGCGACGGCGCGGTGGCCGTGCCCGGAGTGGCGGACACGCTCACACGCGGCGCCCGGCCGGCGCGCCGAACAATCCCTGCGGTGCGACAAGCAGCATGATGATGAACACGGCGAAGGTCGCGACGCTGACGAACAGCCCGCTCACCATGTAGCTCGCCGCCTGCTGGAACAGGCCGAGCGCCAGGCCGCCGATGATCGCGCCGCGGTTGTTGCCGATGCCGCCGAGGGCCACCGGGACGAACCCGTAGAAGGACAGCATCGGCCCGTTGGCGAAGAACGCCAGCAGCAGCCCGCCGCCGGCGAAGCCCGCCAGCCCGCCGATCACGCCCGCGATCGCGAAGCTCAGCATGCGCAGCCGCCGCTCCGGCAGGCCGAGCGCGCGTGCCGCGAAGCTGTCCTCCGCGATCGCCAGGAAGGCGCGGCCGATGAGCGTGCGGCGATACATGATCTCAAGCACGACGATGACGACGAGCGCGGCCAGCACCGGCAGCCAGAACCGCTGGTTCACCAGCGCATCGCCGAACGGCACCAGCCGCGGGAACGGCTGCGGCTCCGTGCTCCATTCGATCGCGACGAACTGCTGGAGCATCAGCGCGAACGCGAGCGTGGAAAGCACGTACAGATGCTGGTCGAGACTCTTCAGCACCGGCCGGACGGCGACGATCTCCGTCACCACGCCGACCAGCGCGCAGGCGCCGAGCGTCAGCAGCGTGCCGGGCAGCACCGGAATGCCGAGCCGGCCGATGAACCACGCGCCGAACACGCCGCCCAGCATGCCGAGCTGGCCGGCGGTGAAGCTCATCACGCGCGAGGCGGAGAACATCACGTTGTAGGTAATGCCGATCAGGGCATAGATGGCGCCGGTGGCGAGCCCCGAGGCGATGATCGCGTAGAGCACGGGCGGTCAGGTATAGCCGGGCGCCAGCGCATAGGCGCCGTCGCGGAAGGAGTTCGCGACGGACATCACGACGTCGTCGGTCGGATAGCCGTTGTGCTCCTGCGGCGTGAATGTGTAGTTGCCATAGACGCCCGGGTAGGCCTTCAGCGTGTTCCAGTACCCGATGATGGCCTCGTGCTCGGTCGATCCCGTCTTCTCGATCGCCTCGACGACCAGCCGCATCGCATCGTAGGCGGCCGAGATCCACCAGAGCGAGGTGTCGACGAGCTCGACCTTGCCCCTGAGCTTGTCGACGAAGGCCTGCGTCCGCGCCGGAAGCTTGCCGTTCGCGTCGTAGCTGCAACTGCGATAGCCGATCAGGTACACCTTCTCCCAGTACGCCGGCTTTTCCAGCAGCTTCTTCACCTCGCCGGAGCCGAGCGCCGGATGGCCGACGAACGGCACGTTCCAGCCGCGCGCGCCGCGCACGTTCAGCAGCCGCGCCAGCAGGCCGGTGGTGACGCTCCATGGCACGACCACTTCCGCACCGGAATCCTGCATGCGCAGCACGTCGGAGGTCACATCGGTCTTCGTCGCCTCGATCAGGTCGTGATAGACGACGTTCGCGCCCGCCTTCTGGAAATCGGCAACGGAATCGCGCGTGGCCGTGGTGCCGTAGCCGGTGGTGTCGCCGACGATGGCGATCTTCTTCGCCTTGACGATGTCGAGACAGTAGTGGCGCACCGCCGCTTCCCACTGCACGTTCGCCGGCGCGAGGCGAAACGCGTTCGGGTATTTCTTGGGGTCGATCAGGCTGTCGATGACGCACGGGTGGATCGAGGGCATGCGGCTGCGCGCCACCAGCGGCGTGGTCGCCAGCGCCTCGCCGGAGTTCACCGGCCCCCAGATCGCCACCACCTTCTGGCGCGAGATGAGCTCGACGCTGGCGTTGACCGCCTTGGTCGGATCGCCCTGCGTGTCGCGCGTGACGACCTCGAACGGCCGGCCGTGGACGCCGCCGGCCGCGTTGATCTCATCGACGGCGAAATGGACGCCGCGATCGAACCCGATGCCCGGCGCGGAGCTGGCGCCGGTCAGCGCGGTGACCCAGCCGACCCGGATCGGTTCCGGCGCGGCCCGCCCGACGACCGGCACCGCGGCACCGAGCGATGCCGCCAGTAAAGCCCGTCTTTTCAAGGGCATGCTCCCCCCTTCCCGTTCCGCGCCGCTTAGCCGGCGTCGCGGGCATTCTCGGGGCCGCGATGCGGATGTCAAATCGGGGCAGCCGCGCCGCGCGGCCGCAGCCGCCTCAGCGCAGGCCGCCATCCACGATCAGGCACTGCTTGGTGATCATCGCGCTATCGTCGGCACCCAGGAACAGCGCCACGCGCGCGATGTCGTCGGGGCGCAGGCTGCGGTGCAGGCATTGCCGGTCGGCGAAGGACTTCACGTCTTCCTTGCTCAGCCATAGCCGCAATTGCCGCGGCGTGATGACGGCGCCGGGCGCGATGGCGTTGACGCGGATGTTGTCCTCGCCGAACGCGCGCGCGAGGCTGTCGGTCATGCCGACGACGGCCGCCTTGGCGGTGGTGTAGGCGACCATGCTGGCGTGGCCGACCATCCAGGCGATGGAGCTGAAATTGATGATCGAGCCGCCGCCGAGCGTGCGCATGCCGGCGCGCACGGCCTGCGCGGCGAAGAACTGGTGGCGCAGGTTCACCGCCATCGCGTGGTCCCAGTATGTCTCGGTGACCGCATCCACCGCGTGCCGGTCGTCATTGGCGGCGTTGTTGATCAGCACGCCGATCGGCCCCGCCGCCTTCTCCGCCTGCGCGATCGCGTCGCGCAGGGCGGGGATGTCAGTGAGGTCGCAGCGCAGGAACAGCGGCGCATGGCGCGCGCCCGAAAGTTCCTTCACCAGCGCCTCCGACGCCGCCACGTCGATATCGACAAAGACCACGCGCGCGCCGTTGGCCGCGAAGGCGTCGACCATTGCGGCGCCGATCCCGGACCCGCCGCCGGTGATGAAGACGACACGGTCGGCGAGGCTCGGGTAGGTGGCAGTGGTCATGCGGCGTCTCCTCGATCGCGACTGTCAGACACGCAGATCCTCCTCGTGCTCGATCCTGCTCTCATCAAGTTCCATGCCGACACCGGGGGCGGTGGGCAGGGCAATCAGGCCGTTCGCAGGCTGCGGCTTCTGTTTCAGGAAGTGCATGTTGATGTCGTTCCACTTTACCAGGTATTCCTGGTAGGGCGTGTGGATCGGCGACTGCGCGGCCGAGAAGTGGATGCCGATCGGCGTGGAATGGCCGTGCGGGATCACGATCAGGTCGTGCACGGTGGCGTACGCCGCGATCTTCAGCGTCTCGGAGAGGCCGCCGCACCAGTAGATGTCGGGCTGCACGATGTCGAGCGCATCCTTGTCAATGAACCGCTTGAAGCCCCAGCGCGTGTATTCATGCTCGGCGCCGGAGAGCGGGATGCGCGTCTTCGCCTTCAGCTTGACGTAGGTGTCGATGCGGTCGGGCATGAAGGCTTCCTCCAGCCAGCGCGGCCGGAACTCCTCGATCCGCTCACACAGATCGACGGCGTAGTCGAAGTTCATGCTCTGCCAGCAGTCGAGCATGATGTCGTAGTCGTCGCCGAGCGTCTCCCGTAGCGTGCGCACCAGGGCGACGTTGAGCTTGAGCCCCTCGAACCCGCTCATCGGCCCGTGGCGGAAGAACCATTTCTGCGCGGTGTAGCCGAGCGCCTTGAACTGGGCGGCGCGCTCGCGCACCAGCCCGAAATCCTGCACCGCATAGCCGAGCATGCTGGCGTAGGCGGGGATTTCGGTGCGCGTGGGCCCGCCGAGCAGCCGCCAGACCGGCTGGCCGAACGCCTGCCCCCGGATGTCCCACAGCGCGCAATCCACCGCCGAGAGCGCGATCATCGCGTCGCCCTGCCGCCCGTGCACCTGCTGGCGGTGCATCTGGTCCCACAGCAGCTCGGTCGCGGTCGGGTCGCGTCCGACCAGCAGCCGGGCGAGCTGGGTCAGCACGATGCGCGCCGGGTCGGGCCACAGCGGGCCGGCGCGGCCGATGATGCCGGCGTCGGTCTCGATGTCGAGGAAATGCTGGGTCAGTCGCAGGTACTGCGGGTCGACCTGCTCGCCGCCCTCGCGCCACGGATCGCGCCGATGCTCGGGGTAGATGTCGAGCGGGCGGACCAGCCGGTCCTCCCACATCGGCCCGTCGGTCGGCAGGGTGCCGGTGACGCGGCGGACGCGCAGCCTGGTGATCTTCATGGCCCGGTTCGATCCTCCCTCGGCGCGCCTTGCGCCGGGGAAGTGCGGGGCCCGGCCGGCGCGGCTTCGCGCGGCGACAGTGGCCGCCGCCGGCCGAGCAAAGCACAAGCCCCCGCCCCTGTCGCGGCCCCGGCGTCGACGGCCCTGGGTGGATCGACGCCCGGCGCGGCACGGTCTAGGACTCACCGCGTGAAACGGGAGGTGCGCGATGCCGGGCCCTGACGCGAACCACGTGGCGCAACTGGTGCAGGCGGACCGGGTGCACCGGTCGGTCTACACCGACCCCGCCATCTTCGACCTGGAGATGGAGCGCATCTTCGGCCGCGCCTGGGTCTATGTCGGGCATGCGAGCCAGGTGCCGAACGCCGGCGACTACCATCAGGCGCTGATCGGGCGGCAGTCGGTGTTCATGATCCGCGACCCGGACGGCGCGATCCACGTGCTGTTCAATCGCTGCGCCCACAAGGGGGCGAAGCTGGTCGCGTTCCCGGACGGCAACGCCGGAAAATTCCTGCGCTGCCCGTTCCACGGCTGGAGCTACCGCTGCGACGGCTCGCTGCACGCGGTGCCGATCCGCGACGGGTATGAAGGCACCCGCTTCGACATGCAGGACCCGCAGTTCTCGGTGCGTCGCGTCCCACGGCAGGCGAGCTATCGCGGCTTCGTCTTCGCGAGCCTCGCGGAAGACGGGCCGGACCTGGAGACCTTCCTCGGCGGGATCAGGACTTCCATCGACAATTTCTGCGACCGCGCGCCGGCCGGCGAGGTCGAGGTCGCGGGCGGCGTGTTCCGCGTCTGGCAGCATTCCAACTGGAAGATCTTCTTCGAGAACCTGAACGACACCTCGCACCCGATGGTGACGCACGAATCCTCCGTCAACGCCGCGCGGGCACGCTACAAGAGCCTGGAGCCGGGTGCCAAGATGCCGTTCCGGTTGCATATCATCGAGGGCAACGGCGAGCCCTACGAGTTCTGGGACAAGCTGGAGATGGTCGCGTACGATCGCGGCCACAGCTACATGGGCGCGATCTTCACGCCGCCGACCGACCCGGTGTCGCTCGCGCATATCGCGACGCTGAAGGCGGCGTACGGCGAGGCGCGGACGCAGGAGATTCTGGAGATCCAGCGCCACAACTCGATCATCTACCCGAGCTGCTCGCCACACACCTCGTTCCAGCAGCTTCGCGTGATCCGCCCGATCGCGGTCGACCGCACGCTGGTGGAGATCTACACGTTCAAGCTGAAGGGCGCGCCCGAGGAAGTGTTCCATCGCGCCATCGTCTACGCCAACGTCGTGAACTCGCCCTCCTCCAATGTCATGCCCGACGACATCGAGGTTTATGCGCGCTGCCAGGAGGGGCTGGAGACCGATGGCGGGGAGTGGGTCAGCCTGCACCGCGATGCCGGGCGCGACCGGCGCATCGCCGGCGGGCTCGCGGCCAACGGGCTGAGCGAACTGCCCATGCGCAACCAGTTCCGCGCCTGGGCGGACTACATGGCGCAGGGCGCCTGAGCCATGGACGCGCTCGCCGAGGCGTCGGCCTTCCTGTTCCGCGAGGCGCGGCTGCTCGACCAGCGGAGCTGGGATGCGTGGCTCGACCTGTTCACGCCGGATGGGCTGTACTGGGCGCCGCTGCGCCACGACCAGCCGGACGGGATCAACCACGCCTCGCTGTTCCACGAGGACGCGCTGATGCGCGAGGTGCGGGCGCGGCGGCTGGAGGAGAAGCGCGCGTGGTCGCAGCAGCCGGTGACGCAGGCGGCGCGCATCGTCGGCAACATCTTCCTCCTGCCGGAGCAGGACGGCGACCTGATGGTCGCCTCCACGTTCCACATGCT
Source organism: Alphaproteobacteria bacterium (assembly GCA_017307335.1). GTDB lineage: Bacteria > Pseudomonadota > Alphaproteobacteria > Acetobacterales > Acetobacteraceae > JAFKFJ01. The sequence continues at coordinate 10,161 of JAFKFJ010000289.1, forward strand.
GGAATGGCGGCGCCGCGACCATCGCATGCTCGGCGGGCAATACACGCATCGGCTGCGACGCACGGAAGATGGCCTGCGCATCGTGCTGAAGCGCATCGACCTGATCGACTGCGACGCGGTGCATGACGCGCTGGAAACCTTTCTGTGACCGCGCCGGCGCGCACGGTCCTGCTCGCCCTGCACTACCAGAACGATGTCATCCATCCCGAGGGACGCATCCGCCTCGGCCTCGCCGCGGATGATCCGCGGCGTGCGGCGGTGCTGGACGCGGCCGCACGGCTGATCGGCGGTGCCCGCGCGGCGGGCGTTCCGATCGTGCATGTGCGGATCGCGTTCCGTCCCGATCATGCCGAGGTGATTCGCAACGGGCCACTCTGGGACAACGTCGTACGCGCCGGTGCGGTTGCCGAAGGGTCCTGGGGGGCCGCGTTCTACGACGGGCTGGGCCCGCTGCCGGCGGAGCATGTGGTGCTCCACCGCCGCATCAATGCGTTCTTCGGCTCCAACCTGGAGGAGACGCTGCGCCTGCTCGACGCCGCCGCGCTCGTGATCGCGGGTGTGGCGACGAACTCGGTGGTCGAGCACACCGCGCGCCACGCGGCCGACATGGGGTTGCGCGTCACCGTCGCGGCAGATGCCTGTGCTGCGAGCCGCGCGGACCTGCATCAGGCGGCGCTCGACAACATCGCCCTGATCGGCACCGTCGCCTCGGTCGGCGCCGTGCTCGGCGCATGGGACGGACGGTGATCGAGCTTGGCGGCAAGGTCGCGATCGTCACCGGCGCCGCGCGCGGGCTGGGGGCGGCGATCGCGCGCGGACTGATCGACGCGGGCGCCGCGGTGACGATTGCCGATTGCGATGCTGAGGGCGGAACCGCGACCGCGGCGGCGCTCGGCGCGCGCGCGATGTTCCACGCCACCGACCTCACGCGCGACGAGGATCTCGATGCCTGCGTCGCGGCGACGCGCGCGCGGTTCGGCCGCCTCGACATCCTCGTGAACTGCGCGGTGACGTACCAGGACCGAGGGCTGGACGCCACGCGGGCGGAGTGGGTGCAGGCGCTGAACGTGAACCTCGTTGGCGCGGCGCTGCTCACCGCGCGGGCGGGGGCGGCGATGACGGTGCCGGGCGGCGTGGTGGTGAACATCGGCAGCGTCGGCGGCAAGTTCGGTGCCGCGGGGCGCGCTCTCTATCCGGCGGCCAAGGCGGCGCTGCTGCAATTCACGCGCAACGCCGCGGTCAGCCTGGCACCGCGCGGCATCCGCGTGCTGTCCATCTCGCCCGCCTGGACGTGGTCGCCCGCGCTGGAGGCGATGGCGGGCACGATCGAGGAGGCCGATGCCGTCGGCGCGCGCGTGCACCCCGTCGGTCGCGTCGGGCGCGGCGCGGACGTGGCGAACGCGGTGGTGTTTGCCTGCTCCGACCGCGCGGCCTTCATCACCGGCGTGGACATCCCGGTCGATGGCGGCTTCTCCATCCTCGGCCCCGACGCGGGACGCTCGCCGCGGCAGTGGTTCGCGCGCGAAGGCTAGCGGTCACACATGCAGATGCCGCTCCGCGATGCCTGGGTCGGCGGCAAGTGCGTCCGGCGTGCCCTGCCAGACGATGCGGCCCTTCTCAAGAATCGCGATCCGGTTGGCGAGGCCGCGCAGCCGGGCGAGGTGCTTGTCGATCACCAAGGCCGCCTCGCCCTCCCGGCGCAGCGTGGTCAGCACGGCGAAGATCTCCGCGCGCAGGAGCGGTGCCAGCCCTTCCGTCGCTTCGTCGAGGATCAGCAGGCGCGGGTTGGTCATCAGCGCCCGCGCGATCGCCAGCATCTGCTGCTCCCCGCCGGAGAGGTCGGCGCCGCGCAGCCGCCGCCGCGCCTCCAGCCGCGGAAACAGCGCCAGCACGCGCGGCAATGTCCAGCGGCCGGGCCGGGCGGTGGCAATCAGGTTCTCTTCCACCGTGAGCGTCGGGAAGACCTGCCGCCCCTCCGGCACGAGGCCGATGCCGGCCCGCGCGATCCGGTGCGGCGGCGTGCCTTGGACCGCGCGCCCGGCGAAGGTGACCCGCCCGCCCCAGGGGCGCAGCAGGCCCATCAGGGCACGCACCGTCGTCGTCTTGCCCATGCCGTTGCGGCCCATGAGCGCCAGCGTCTCGCCAGGTCCGATCGTGAAGGAAACGCCGAACAGCACCTGCGCGCGACCGTAGCCGGCCGCGAGGTCCTCGACGGTCAGCACGGCGCGTCCTCGCCGAGATAGGCGGCGCGCACGGCGGGATCGGCGCGCACGGCGGCGGGTGCGCCGGTCGCGAGGATGCGCCCCTGCACCAGCACCGACACGCGGTCGGCGAGCGCGAACACCGCCGCCATGTCGTGCTCCACCAGCAGCATCGCCACCCTGCCCTTCAGGCCGCGCAGCAGGTCCACGATGCGCGCGCCCTCCTCATGGCCCATGCCGGCCAGCGGCTCGTCGAGCAGCAGGCAGCGTGGCGCCTGCGCCAGCGCCGCGGCGATCTCCAGCGCCCGCTGCTCGCCATGTGCCAGCGCCCCGGCCGGAACGCCCGCGCGTCGGGCGAGCCCGACCGCGGCCAGGGCCCGCTGGGCCGGCTCCTCCAGCGCGGGATCGCCGGCGGCGCGGCGCCAGGAGGCGAGTGGATGCGGTGCCCGCGCCTGCACCGCGAGCGCCACGTTCTCCAGCGCCGAGAGGCTGGGGATCAGCGCGCTCACCTGGAACGTCCGCGCGAGGCCGAGGCGGGCGCGGCGGTGCGGCGGCAGGGCGGTGATATCGGCGCCGTCGAGCCGCACCCGCCCGGCATCGGGGGCGAGCGTGCCGGCGAGCTGGGCGATCAGGCTCGTTTTGCCGGCGCCATTGGGGCCGATCAGCGCGTGCACCTCGCCCGCCCGCACCGCGAGCCCGACATCGTCGGTGACGGCCAGCGCGCCGAACGATTTGCGCAGCCCCTCCGCCACGAGCACGGTCATGCGGCACGCCGCCGGTACAGGCGGACCAGCGCCGCCAGCACGAGCAGGGCGCCGAGGAAGGCGCGCCCGTGCTCGCTGACGGCCGCAAGCCCCTCCTCGGCCGCGACCAGCCCGACCGCCCCGGCGACCGCTGCCGCCGGGGTCGCGGCGCCACCCAGGATGACCATGACCAGAAGCTCGCCGCCCACCCGCCAGTCGAGCAGCGCGGGGCTGACGAAGCCGGATGCGGCCGCCAGCAGCCAGCCGGCGACGCCGGCAACGGCGGCGGCAAGCACGTAGGCGGCAAGGCGCACGCGCCGCGCGTCGAAGCCGAGGGCCGCGACCCGCGCCGCATTCTCCCGCGCCGCGCGCAGCACCCGGCCGAAGCGGGAGGCGCCGAGCGCCTGCGCGCCAAGCACGCCGCTCAGGAGCAGCAGCAGGGCCAGGAGGTGCAGCGCGAACGGCCGGGCCAGCAGGCCGGTGCGGGCCAGCAGGACGTCGATGCCGCGTGCCAGCAGCTCGTCGT
>JAFKFJ010000290.1 GCA_017307335.1 Alphaproteobacteria bacterium
GGTCGAGTGCCATCAACGCGCTCGCCTACCAGCGCGGCCACCCCGCCGCATACGACCGCTGGCCGGCGGGATGGCGCTTCGCGGACCTGCTGCCATACTTCAGACGCGCCGAGACGTTCTCCGGCGGCGGCAGCGCCTGGCGCGGCGGTGCGGGACCCTTGCACGTTCTGTCGCTCGCCGACGTCACCGACCGCACCCCGGTGGCTGCGGCGTTCATCACCGCGGCGCAGGAGCGCGGCTATCCGATGACGCCCGATATCGGCGGGGCCGTCACCACCGGCGTCGGCTGGAATCAGCTCAGCATCAAAGGGCATGTGCGCGACGATACGGCGACCGCCTATCTCGCGGGCCTCGACGGCGCGACGTTGGATCTCCTCGTCGATGCCGACGTGCTCGGCGTTGGCATCGCGCGCGGGCGATGCGCGGGCGTGCGGCTGGCCGATGCGATGGTGCGGCCGGCGCGCGACGTGCTGCTCTGCGCGGGGGCGATCGACTCGCCGCGCCTGCTCATGCTCTCGGGCGTCGGCCCCGCCGACGAACTGCGCGCGCTCGGCATTCGCGTCGCCGTCGATCTGCCGGATGTCGGGCGGCATTTGGAAGATCATCTGCTGCTCGCGGGCGTCGCCTATGCGGCGCGGCGCGACGTGCCGCGCTCGCACTACAACCATGCCGACGCGCTGCTCTACGTGCCGCAGCGCGACCCGCAGGCGAGCCCCGACATTCTCATCATGTGCCTCTCGCTGCCGTTCGTCCTGCCGAGCGTCGGCCCGCTCGCGCCGCCAGCCTATGTGCTCACCCCTTGTCTGATGCACCCGCAGAGCCGCGGCACCGTGCGGCTGGCGTCGAGCGATCCCCGCATGCCGGCGCTGATTGATCCCGGCTACCTCGCCGCGTCGGCCGACCTCGACGTGCTCGTGCGCGGCGTGGCGCTCGCCCGCGACATCGGCGCTGCCGGCGCGTTCGCCGAATGGCGGGCGCACGAGGTCTACCCCGGCGCGAGCGCATCGGGCCCCGCCGCTTGCCGGGACTTCGTACGCCGCGCTGCAAACTCTTTCCACCACCCGGTCGGCACTTGCCGCATCGGCGCGGTTGTCGACACGTCCTTGCGCGTGCGCGGCGTCGGCGGCCTGCGTGTGATCGACGCCTCGGTGCTTCCCGGCATTCCGCAGGCCATGGTCAACGCCGCGACGATCGCGGTTGCCGAGCGGGCGAGCGACCTCGTGCTGATGCAATAAAGCTCGTCGCCTTGCGCATGCTTCACGCGATCGGCGCCCGCGCGGTTCGCGACAACCTCGCCGCGCGCAAAGGCCGCAACGTTCGCGAACGTGGCCTCAGCGATGTGAGTCAGCGCATCGCGGATAGAGTCAAGAGACGCACTCGGCACAATAATGGCCGAGAACCGTTCCGAAATTGCAGATCAACACTGCGGTATTTTTCAACGTGTGTCTCAGCGTGACGCTGCCCGATGTTATGTTGGGAGCCTGCATCCGCTGCTGATCCTTGCAGTTGTGCAGTCGGATCTCTGCGGTTGGACGGTCGGAGTCCTTATTGGGAGATGCGCAATGTCGGACAATCCCGTTGCTCCGAACAGCGAGCTCGCCGCAGCGTTGGTCGCGGCGTTCGATCAGCTGGTCGACAAGGTGAAGTCCCGGCGGCCGATCGGTACCGACAAGAAGCCGCTTGAGCTGGGGTTCGTTTACTCGCAGCTCGTGCAGGGGATGATGGTCGACCCGTTCGACTACGCCCACCCGTGGAATCCCGCCGGAGCCAGCTCGGTCAAAGATGCTGTCGACAAGGGCGCGGCCCCGCCCAAAGCGCCCGCCGCGGCCGACGGTGCCGCCCCGGTGCCCACTCCGGATCCCAAGATCGCAAAAGCGATGAACGCCGCCTTCAACACCAGCAAGCTGGTGGACCGCCTGATCATGGTCACGAAGGATGGTACGTACCAGGAGTTTCCGGGCAGTCGAAACATCAGCTCCGTCTATGCGCAGATCCTCGCGGGCATGCAGGCCCTGCCGCCGCCGCCTCGCGACCCCGTCGTGGACAAGCGCATCGACGACGCCCGCAAGGTCCTCTATGTGCCGGACGACGACGGCGATCTGACGATCAAGTCGAAGCTGTACAAGGCCTACGAGAAAAACTCGCAAGCGTACGCGCAGGCAGTGGCCGACTACGCGGACGGGCAGGCGCAAGCGAACGCCAACCCGGCGTCCGCCCAGGCGTGGCCGGTGAAATCAAAGGCCCTGAAGCAGGCCGTCGATCAAGCATGGGACACGCTGAAGTCGGAGGGCGCCGACAAGATCGAAGCGGCGCTGAACACCATCAAGGCCGTCGGCGGCACGATCGACGAGGCGATGATCGCCAAGGCCCGGCAGAACTTCGACACGTGGAACCTCGGTCTCGCAGGCGTCGTTCCCTCTGACGTTCCCTACGCCTTCTGTCTCCCGAGCTCTTGGTCAGACATGGACACGGACGACATCGGCTGGACCAGGATTCACGTCGAGAGCAGAGACTATCAGCAGCACATGGGGAAGGACAGCCACTTATTCCACAGCTTCAACAGGCACACGAGCAGCAGCAGCACGTCGGTCTCAGGGGGCGGGTCGTATTTGGGCTTCGGTGCCAGCGGCGGCTATCACCGCGCCGACAGCCACGAGGACGACCAGTCGACGGACTCCAAGTCGCTGTCGACGTTCTTCAAGAACGACGCAAAGAATGTCACGCTCGACTTCGAATTCGGGATGGTGAACATCGAGCGCCCCTTCATGGACACCAACCTGTTCAATCTCCGCAACTGGTACCTGGTGGGCAACAAGAAGGGCTCCATCAGTGACGGGACGGTCGACGGCCAGGCCGACAGTCAGGACAGGCTCCTGCCATGCCTGCCGGTCCAGTTTCTGGTCGTGCGAAAGGTGCGCATCGCCGCCCAGAGCTGGGGCAGCGACGCCAAGTCGCTCGACACGCTCTTCGGCAATTCCGGCGGTGCGTGGGACAAGAACACGAGCGGATGGAACGCGAGTGCCAACGTCGGCTTCGGCTTCTTCAGCGCAAAGTCCAACGTGAGCCACGAGCAGGCGAGGGAGGGTGTCAGCCGCTACGGCAAGGTCGATACCAGTTCGCGCCAGGACTACGAGGCGCGCTTCAAGAACGGGGTCTTCGAGATTCCCGGTGCGCAGATCGTCGCGTTCCTGAGCACGATCGTGCCCGCCTGCCCCCCGGTGGACGATCCGATGCTCGGCAAGCAGGCGCCCGCCGCAGGCACGACGGCATCCCCGCAGCCTGCGGCAGCGGGCGCAGCGGCGGCGGGCGCGGCGGCCGCGGCATCGCCGGCCCAGGGCGGAGCACAAGCGCCCCAACCCGCGCACTGAAAGGGAACTTCGCCGGGCGGCCGGTGGACCCGGCCGCCCGTTTCCAGGAGACACGGCCGTGCCGCTCGATCTCCAACCGTTGATCGACCAGTTCTATGACTATTTCCTCGACCTGTACCACAAGCAGAAGGGGTCCGGGGCCAGCAGCGGGCATTTGGACACCGCGGATGCGGGCGAGCCGTTTTTGGCCTTTGGCGGAATCGGCACGCCGCTCACGCCGGAGATGTTCCTGCTTGCCGACGGCAGCCCCTCCACGGCGCTGGTGCGGGAGCAGTTCTCGGGCCTCGCAAACATGCTTCCCGAGCTGGACGGGACCGCGATCGGCGCGCCTGGGCTGCTGAGCGCGGACAGTTCCTACGGGGCGCTGCTGGCGCAGGCCCAGCCGTCGACGGCGGCGGATGCAGCGACGCTTGGTGCCCTCAAGGACCCTGCGCTGCGTGCCTATCAGGAGGCCGCCGTGGAACCGCTGATCCTCGGCGGGGTGGAGTACCGCCCGGCGATCCCGGTGCCGGACGACTGGCCCTTGCCTTCCGGTGACGCGGCGTGGTCCCACTACAGCTACAAGACGGAAGCGAAGACCACTGTCACCACGACGCCACCGCCCGCGTCCGCGCCGCCGATCCGCAAACCTGTCGTGCCCCGGCCGCTCCCGGACTGGCGCTGGCGTGTCGCAAAGCCGGAGCTGCGCGACGCGGTCACGAGCATCGGAACGGTCTCCGCGACCGTCGCCCCCAGGCCGGTTGTCGTTCCGAGCACGGCTCTGCCGGCGCGAATCGCGATGCTGCGTCCAGTGGTCCCCCTGGTGGCACAGTCCCCAGCCGCGGCGGCGAGCCCGGGCGCCTTTCGGACCATGGCACGTGCGCCCGCCATGCGGGCTGCAAGCCCCGCCCTGGCCGACGAACTGCTGTCGGTCCGCGGGCCGACTGCCGCGCCCGCGCAGCCCGCAACCGCGCGGCTGATCCGCTCGCGGCTTCTGCTGGAGAAGATGCAGGTCGTCCGCGAGCAATCGCAGCCGCAGGCCGTGACCTCGAGCGCGATGGAGCTCTCCTTCAGCTACTGCATGGTGATCGCGAAGCGCCCCTGGGTGTCGGGCGGATTCCTCACCGCCCGCAACTGGTACATTCCGCGAATGCACGCGGGCGAAATCGCCAGCGGAACCGGGCAGGGGCCCGGCAGCTTCGAGGTCATGCCAACCGCGGCGCTCTGCGTGCGCGACCTCACCATCGCCGCGACCTGGTCCGCCGAGGAGAAGGCGGTTCTGTCTGCGATCACGAAGTTCGGCCCGTTCTCCCTGGTCGGAAGCAAGCTCGACATCGCCGGCACGTCGCTGACCTGCAAGGGCATGCAGATCGTCGGCTGGGTGATGGAGCCGATGCCGAAACTGCCGCCGAACAGCGACCCGTCCCTACCCGTCTCGTAGGATCGCGTCTCGCTTCGACGCCTGCGCTGTCATGACGGCGACCGCCGCCTGCCCAGCCTGCACCGAGAAGGAATGCAGCCATGGCCTCAAGCGTTCGCATTGATGGATCGCTGCCAGATCCCGGTGACGGCTCCACAACGGGTCTCGTCTTCGCGGGGAACTGGGGCGTTCAGTACGATTGGGCTCTGGACCGTGCCGTTGCCGCCAATCAGCCGCAGCGCCTTTCGGCGTTGGGCTTTCCGCCGCCGTTCGATAGCGCCCTGGAAGGCGTTCTGCGCGGCCGTGCGGCATTTTCCAGCTTTCTCTACGTCTTCAAGGACGGACGCTACCTCCGCCTGAACGCCGCCACGATGACCCCGGATGGTGAGGCCGCCGCAACCGCATCGGCATGGGGGCTGCCCGCCGATTGGACGAGCTTCGACGCGGTCCTGCCGGGCCGCGGCGCCAAGATCAACTACTGCTATTTCTTCCGCGGCCAGCAATATATCCGCTTCGACTGGGCGGCAGACGCGCCTTCGCCGGGATACCCGAAGTTCATCGGGCCGGAATGGCATATGGCGCCCCCATTCGACCGGGATATGGACGGCGTGGTCGCCGGGCAGGGAGGCTACGGAACGAAAGGATACCTCTTCAAGTCACTGCCGCAGACGCTGGACAAGGACGGAAACGTGGTGCCGGCGAGTACGTCAGGCGCGATCGCCGTCGTGACGCCGGGCTATGCGCGCTACGACTTCACTGCCGAAGCAAGCGGTGGGGCTGAGACGGCGCCCCGCGACGTGGTCCCACCGTGGAGCGGACTGCTGCCGCTGCTGGATGCGGGCGCGGCGATCGACAAGGCGCTCGACTGGTGCGATGCGGCACGTGATGCGTTGGCAAGGCCGACGGATCCGGCCGTGGCAACCGCACTCGGCCACCACTTCCGCACCAGCAGCCCGGATCCTGCGCGCCTGGAGCAGATCCTCACCCGCATGAACGCGGTGCGCGACCGGATCGCCTCGCTGCCGGACCGCTTCCAGTGGACACCGGGGTTTGCCGGGGTGGCGCAAACCAGGCCGGGTATCCTGACGGAGATCGGCGACAGCTTCTCGATCCTGCATGGTCCGAACGGCAGGGCGGCCGTCATGATCCATGAGGCCGTGCACTTCATCTTCGTGCCCGGAGGGATCGTCATCGACGTGCCGGAATACTCCGGGGCGACGATGGGCGGCGTGACGTTCGGGGTCGAGGGCGGGATGGCCTACGACGCCATGGCGATCGACCAGGCGATCGCGAACCCGAGTTCCTACGTCGCCTTCGCCCAGGAAATCTTCTTCGGCTCCGATGAGCGATTTGGCAACGCGCGACGGCAGCTTTAGGGACGGCGTGCAGGCGCGCCTCAATTCAAAAACATCTTCCCGGGATTCAAAATTCCCCGTGGATCGAGCACCGCCTTCAGCGACCGCATCACCGCCAGCGCCTCCGCCCCGTGCTCGCGCTCAAGGAATTCGCGCTTGCCGAGGCCCACGCCGTGCTCGCCGCTGCAACTGCCGCCCAACGCCATCGCGCGGGCGACGATCTTGCGGTCGAGCGCCCAGGCCCGCGCCAGCGCCTCCGCGTCGCCATCGGGCACCAGGATCAGCGCGTGGAAATTGCCGTCGCCCGCGTGGCCCACGACCGGCGCGGTGAAGCCGGACTCGACGATGTCCTGCTTGGCCCCCAGCACGGCCTCGGCGAGCCGCGAGATCGGGACGATCGCATCCGTCGTCACGCCCTTGTGGCCGGGGCGGTAGGCGAGGGAGGCCCAGTAGGCATCGTGCCGCGCCTGCCACAGCTTGCGGCGCTCGTCCTCGTCGGTCGCCCAGACGAAGCCGCGCGCGCCGAACCCGACGGCGATTTCCTCCGCCGCCGCCGCCTGTTCGGCGGCGCTCGCGCGCGTGCCGTGAAACTCGAAGAACAGCGTTGGCAGCGGCTCCAGGCCCGTGAGCTTCGAGTAGGCGATGCAGGCCTGGAGCTGCACCTCGTCCAGCAGCTCGATGCGTGCGACAGGGATGCCGGACTGCATCACTGCGATCACGGTCTCCACTGCGCCCTCCAGCCCCTCGAACTGGCAGGTGGCGGCGCTCATCGCCTCCGGAATGCCATGCAGGCGGAGCTGGATTTCGGTGATGATGCCGAGCGTGCCCTCCTGCCCGATGAACAGGCGGGTGAGGTCATAGCCGGTCGAGGATTTGCGCACCCGCCCGCCGGTGTGGATCACGCGCCCGTCCGCCAGCACGACCGTCAGCCCCAGCACGTTCTCCCGGATGGTGCCGTAGCGCACGGCGTTGGTGCCGCTCGCCCTGGTCGCGCACATCCCGCCCAGCGTCGCGTCGGCCCCCGGATCGACCGGAAAGAACAGGCCCTGGTCGCGCAGGTGCCGGTTCAGCGCCCGGTGCGTCACCCCGGCCTCCACCCGGCAGTCAAGGTCGGGCTGGCTCACCGCCAGCACCCGCGCCATGCGGGTGAGGTCGAGGCTGATGCCGCCCCGCACCGGTGTCACGTGGCCCTCCAGCGAGGTGCCGGCGCCGAACCCCACCACGGGCACCGAATGCGCATGGCAGAGGGCGAGCAGGCGCGACACCTCCTCGGTCGTTTCGACGAACGCCACCGCGTCGGGCAGGCGCGGGGGGTTGGTGTCCTCGCCGTGGCTGTGCGTCTCGCGCATGCTGGCGTTGGTGCTCAGCCGCTCCCCCAGGAAAGCACGGGCGTCGGCGATCACGGTCTCAAGCGGGGTTGCCAATGCGCCCTCCCGGCAGCGTTGCGCCACGCGAATTGACCCGCCTCCGCCCGGCGCCTAGCGTGCGCGGACAAGGCGGAGGAAGCGCGCGAACGATGGCAAACAAGGTCAAACAGATTTTCGCGTCCGGCAAGGCCGTGGTGAACGGGTGGCTCGCCATCCCGTCCGGCTTCGCGGCCGAGACCATGGCGCAATGCGGATTCGACAGCATTACCGTCGACCTGCAGCACGGGGTGCAGGACTACCTTTCACTGGTTGAATGTTTTCAGGCCATGGCCGCGCACCCGGTGACCGTGATGGCGCGGGTGCCGTGGAACGAGCCGGGGATCATCGGCAAGGTGCTGGATGCCGGCGCCTATGGCGTGATCGCGCCCATGATCAACACCCGCGAACAGGCCGAGGCTTTCGTCTCCGCTTGCAAATATCCGCCGATGGGCACCCGCAGCAACGGCCCGATCCGCATGGTCGTCTACGGGCAGGTGAGCAGCTACCAGCAGACCGCGAATGACGAGACGCTGTGCCTGCCGATGATCGAGACGCGCGAGGCGGTAGCGAACCTGGATTCGATCCTCGACGTGCCGGGGCTCGCCGGCGTCTACATCGGCCCGTCGGATCTCGGCTTCTCGCACGGCCTCGCGCCGAAGCTGGATCGTGACGAGCCGGAAATCCTCGCGATCTACGAGCGCATCCTGCGCGCCTGCGACCAGCGGGGGCTGAAGGCCGGCATCCACTGCGGCAGCGCCTCCTACGCGGCGCGCGCGATCGGCATGGGGTTCCGGCTGGTGAGCCTGATGAACGACGCCTCCATGATGGCGATGGCGGCCCGCGGCGCGATCGCGCAGACCCGCAAAGAGAGCAACGGCCTCGCCTGACCGGCGCGCCCCGAGGAGAGGACACCCATGGCCCCGCCGCTGATAATCCGCCTCCATCCCGACGACGGTGTGGTGATCGCCCGAGCGACCCTGCTGCCCGGCACGCCGGTGGAGGAGGGAGTGTCGGCGGCGGGGCGCATTCCCGCCGGGCATAAGGTTGCCGTGCGCCCGCATGCGGTGGGCGAGCCGGTGCGGCGCTACGGCCAGATCATCGGATTTGCCACGGCGCCGATCGCGCCCGGCGAGCATGTGCATGTGCATAACTGCGGCATGGGCGATTTCGCCAAGGACTACGCCCACGGGCAGGACGCGCAGCCGACGGACTACATGAACGCGCCGGCGAGCTTCATGGGCATCCGCCGGCCTGACGGGCGGGTGGCGACGCGCAACTACATCGGCGTGCTCACCAGCGTGAACTGCTCCGCGCACGTGGCCGACGTCGTGGCGGACTACTTCAAGCGCAATCCGTTCACCGGCGCTGATCCGCTGGCCGACTATCCGAACGTCGACGGCGTGGTGGCGCTGACCCACAAGACCGGCTGCGGCATGACGCAGGGCGAGCCGCTGACGCTGCTGCGCCGCACGCTGGGCGGCTATGCGCGGCACCCCAATTTCGCCGCCGTGATCGTGCTCGGCCTCGGCTGCGAGGTGAACCAGATCGGCGGGTTGCTGGAGGAGCAGCGGCTTGCCGGCCGGCTGCGCAACATGGACATCCAGGCGATGGGCGGCAGCCGCAAGACCGCCGCCGCCGCCATCGACTTCGTGAAGGAGGCGCTCGCCGACGCGAATCGGGTGCAGCGCGAGAGCGTGCCCGCGAACGAATTGTGCGTGGCGCTGCAATGCGGCGGTTCGGACGGATACTCCGGCGTCTCCGCCAATCCCGCGCTCGGTGCGGCGAGCGACCTCGTCGTGCGCCATGGCGGCACCGTGGTGCTCGCCGAGACCCCCGAGACCTATGGTGCGGAGCACCTGTTCACCCGCCGCGCGGTGTCGCCCGAGGTCGGCGAAAAGCTGGTCGCACTGATGAAGTGGTGGGAGGAGTACACCGAGCGCGAGGGGGCGGAGATGAACGCCAACCCGTCGCCCGGCAACAAGGCCGGCGGGCTCACCACCATTCTCGAAAAGTCGCTCGGCGCGATGGCGAAGGCCGGCAGCACCAACCTCGTCGACGTGGTGCGCTATGCCGAGGCGGTGACGGCGAAGGGCTTCGTGTTCATGGACACGCCGGGTTACGACCCGGTGGCCGCGACCGGGCAGGTGGCGGGCGGCGCGAACCTGGTGTGCTTCACCACCGGCCGCGGCAGCGTGTTCGGGTGCAAGCCGGCGCCGTCGATCAAGCTCGCCACCAACTCGCCGATGTATCGCCGCATGGAAGACGACATGGATGTGAACTGCGGCACGATCCTGGACGGCGACGAGAGCGTGCAGCAGTGCGGGGCGCGCATCTTCGACCTCATCCTGCGCGTGGCGAGCGGCGAGCGGACCAAGAGCGAGCAGTTCGATTTCGGCGCCGCCGAGTTCGCGCCCTGGCCGATCGGCGCCACGATGTGAGCGCCGCTACGCCGGGCGCAGCCCGCGCGCGGCATAGAGGAACAGGGTCAGCCCGGGCCGGCCGGGGCCGGCGAGCAGGACCGAGGGCAGGGGACTCAACGCCTCCACGGCGTAGCCCTGGCCGGCCAGCCGCGCGCGGGTGACCGGCTTCGTCGCCACGATCACCATGTCGCCGGCCGGCGGCAGATTTTGCGGGACGAACGCATATTGCCGGCGGTCGGCGTTGAGGCAGATCACCGGGACCGTGCCGCCGAGCGCGTAGTCGATCTTGCCCGCCTCCCGCCAGTTCATCGCGCCCACGACCGCCCCGGGCCGGTCTGCCAGCGCCGCGCGCAGGGCGGTCCAGTCGACCGCATCGAGCGCCGGATCGGCCCCCGGATGAACCCGCGCCGTCGGCAGCGGCGGCCAGCCCCAGCGCACCTCGCCCGCAACCAGCGCCAGGCCGGCGCAGAGCAGGCCGGCCGTCGCCCAGGCCGTTCCCCGGACCATGCGCGGCCACCGCGCGGCCCAACGCTCCAGCGCCGCGCCGAGGAGCGGGAACAGCATCAGGTAGCCGGGCGCGGCCCAATGAAACATGACGTGCCTGGTCCACAGGCCGACCAGCGCGAACAGCACGATCGGCGGCAGCCCGAGGCAGGCGGGCAGCCAGCGCCGCCAGTCCGCCGGCCCGGCGCGCAGCGCCTGCACGAGTGCCATCATCATCGCGAGCCAGAGCCAAGGCAGCAGGTAGAGCGCCTCGCCCCCCAGCACGATCAGCGGGCCGGCCGGATACAGCCGCTCGGCGGTCGCGCGCCCGCCCTGGAAACCGAGACTCGCCCAGCCATGCATCGCGTTCCAGGCCACCACCGGGACGAACAGCGCCAGCGCCAGCAGCGCCGCGACATAGGGATGCGACCGGCGCAGCCAAGGGCGATGCGCCGGCGCGGTCAGCAGGTAGAGGAAGGCGCCGGCGAGCACGAGGGCGGCCGTGTATTTCGAGAGCAGCGCGAGCCCGGCCGCAACGCCGGCGCCGAGCCACCAGTGCCACGCATGGCGCTCCGCCGGCAGCGCATGGACGAGGCAGGCCGCCGCGGCGAGCAGCGCGCAGTCGAGCGGCCCGTCCGGCAGCACCCAGCCGCCGCTCGTCACGCCGAACACCGGCGCGAGATTGAGCGCGAGCGCCGCCCACGCCCCCGCGCGCGGCCCGAACAGCGTGGCGCCGAGGCGGAAGGTGAGCCACGTCGAGACGGCGAACAGCGCGATGAACGGCAGCCGGACGACGACCGGCGCCTCGCTGGAAAACAGCCGCGCAGCACCGGTCGCGAGCCACCAGGCGAGCGGCGGGTGGTCGAAATACCCCCATTGCACCTGCCGCCCGGCAGCGACCATGTAGCTCTCGTCGATGCCGAGGCCGAGCGCGGCCGCCATCAGCAGCCGCACGATCGTGGCAGTCACGATCAGCGCCGCGACGGCGCCGCCCGGCGTGTTGAGGGATAGGCGCGACTCCCGGCCCACGCGCCGCATGCGGCCGCCGCGCTCAGCCAGCGGCGAGGATGAACCGGTCGATCGCCTGGGCCCAGCCGTCGCTCTCGTTGTCGGCCGTGACCGCCTTCGCCTGCGCCTTGACCTCGTCGGAGGCGTTGCCCATCGCGATCGAGAACCCGGCCACGCGGAACATCGGCACGTCGTTGGGCGCATCGCCCAGACACGCCGTCTCGGCAGGGGGAACGCCCAGCAGGCGCGCGAGCGACAGCGCCGCGTTGCCCTTGTTCGCCGCCGGATGCGTCACGTCCACGTAGTAGGACTGCGAACGCAGCACGCTCGCCTGCGCGCCGATATGCGCCTGCAGCGTGCGCTCGAGGTTGGCGGTCAGCACTGGATCGTCGCTGGAGGCCATGATCTTGTGCACGCCCGCGAGATGCCCCGAGAAGTCGGTGACGCGCTGCCACGCCATGCCGGTGGCGCGGTGCTCGCGCGGCACGTATTGCGTGTCGGGGTTGGTCAGGAACCACGCGCCGGCCGCGAACACCCACACATCGGCGCCCGCCGCTTCGCACAGGCTGACCGCCTCGCGGCAGGCGGCCTCCGCGATCGTGTGTTCCTCGACGAGCTTGCCGGACGCATCCTCGATCGCGCCGCCGTTGAAGCCGGCGCGGGGCGTGTCAAGCCCGAGCGGCCCACGCAGCGAATCGAGCCCCTGCGGCGGGCGGCTGCTGACCAGGGCGAGCTCGACGCCCGCCGCGCGCAGCCGCCCGACGGCCGCGACCGTCGACGGCGCGACACTTTTATCGTGCCGCAGCAGCGTGCCGTCGACGTCGCTGACGACGAGGCGGATCATGCCGCGACGGTGCGCTGCCGCTGCTCGCCGAGGCCCTCGATGCCGAGCCGGACGGTCTGGCCGGGGCGCAGGAAGACCGGCGTCGGCTTCTTGCCCGCACCCACGCCCGGCGGCGTGCCGGTGCTGATGATGTCGCCGGGGCTCAGCGTGAAGAAATGGCTCACGTAGCTCACCAGCTTGCGGACGCCGAAGATCATGGTGCGCGTGGTGCCGGTCTGCATGCGCTCGCCATCGACGTCGAGCCACATCGACAGCGCCTGCGGATCGGGGATCTCGTCGCGCGTGACCAGCCACGGGCCGACCGGGCCGAACGTATCACAGCCCTTGCCCTTGTCCCAGGTGCCGCCACGCTCGAGCTGGAATTCCCGCTCGCTCACGTCGTTCACGACGCAATACCCCGCGACGTAGTCCATCGCGTCGGCCTCGGACACGTAGCGCGCGCGGGTGCCGATGACGATGCCGAGCTCCACTTCCCAGTCCGTCTTCTGCGAGTTGCGCGGAATGATCGTGTCGTCGTTCGGGCCGCAGAAGGCGCTCAGCGCCTTGAGGAACACGATCGGCTCCTTCGGCAGCGGCATGTTGCTCTCCGCCGCGTGATCCGCATAGTTCAGACCGATGCAGACGAAATTCAGCGGGCGCGTCACGCAGGGGCCGATGCGGTGATCGCCGTTCACCAGCGGCAGCGTCGCAGGGTCGATCGCGGAGAGCTTGGCGAGCCCGCCCGGCGAGATGGTCTGCGCATTGATGTCGGCAACGACGCCCGACAAATCGCGCATGCGCCCCTGGGCGTCGAGCATGGCCGGCTTTTCGGCGCCGGGATTGCCATAGCGAAGAAGTTTCATGACGGACGCTCCTATGTTCGCTTGCGCGCGTCGACCTCGATTTCGATCTTCATGCGCGGATCGGAGAGGCCGGCGGAAATCATCGTGGCGGCCGGCAGCGCGGCGCCGAACGCGCGGCGCAGCACCGGCCAGCAGGGCGGGAAGTCACTGGCATCGGGGAGAATATACCGCACCCGCACGACATCCGCGAATCCGCATCCGGCCTCGGCGAGCGCGGCGGCGATGTTTTTCAGGCACTGCTCGGCCTGCGCCACCACGTCGTCGGCGATCGTCTGGGCCGCGTAGTCGAAGCCGGTGGTGCCGGAGACGAACACCCACTCGCCGTCCACCACGGCCCGCGCGTAGCCGATCTCGCGCTCGAAGACGGAGCCCGAAGAGATGCTACGGCGCATGTGGGAGCTTACTCGGGAACGGTTCGCGCAGCGGCGTGGCCCCCTCACCCAACCCTCTCC
>JAFKFJ010000291.1 GCA_017307335.1 Alphaproteobacteria bacterium
GCACCTAGCCCGCGTGTGCGGCGAATGTGACATAGTTAACGGCCAACATGCCGCCATAGCGTTTGGAAACGTGGCTCAGCCGCAGTCCGATGCTGGCCGCTGCGTCTCGCTCGGGGTCGGTCGTTCGCTCGATCACGGCGGCGCCTTGCTCCGTCTGGTCGGGGCCACGCATGGGCGGAACCGGCAGGCCGGCGGCGGCCGCTCGCGCGGCCGCCGTCCCTTCATTGGCTCTGGCCGAAACCAAGGTCAGAGGCCGCCCTTCAGCGCGCCCAGAACCTGGTCGATGGTCAGGCTGGTGCCGTTGCCAGCCGATTCCGGCAGGCGCGGATCGCAGAACACGACGCCCTTGAGGGAATCGTCCATGACGAAGTTCTTGACGATCTTGTCGCCCGGTTCGGCCACGACGTGCTGGCCGCCCTTGGTATCGGTGATGACGAGCGGCTGATCCACCTTGCCGCCCGCGGCCGCAGCGACGGCCCACTGGATGGCGAGGCGGATGTTCCACTGCTCGGCGCTGGTCGTCATGAACTGAAAGGTGGCCTTCGGATCCTCCTTGTGCAGCTTCTGCCACGTGCAGCCGAAGCCGTTGGCGTCCTCGCCGGCGACCAGGGGCAATGGCCGATTGGCGCGCGGAAAGGCGCCCGATGTCAGGATCGGCACCGAGAGATCCGCAACCATGCCGTCGATCCTCGGATACTTGGCGATCAGCGCGGCGATCGTCTTGGCCATCACGCTGGGATCCCAGTTGGTGACCTCGAAGGGCTCCTGGCCGATCCATTTGATGTTGGTGCCCTTGAATGCCTCCTTGAGGCCTTCATGCTTCTCGGTGCTCTCCGACGTGCCGGCCGGGCCGCCGAGGTAGGCGACGGTGCCCTGGCCTTTCAATGCGCCAACAAGCCACTGGCCCCACACCACGCCGTCGTTCTTGAAGTCGGTGCCGACGAAGGCGGTGTAGTCGCGGCCGTCCTTGCCCCCCACGCGGGCGCGATAGGGCACGATGGCTACGCCTTGCTTGAAGGCATCGCGGATCGCCGGAAGCATCGCCGGGCCGGCATCCGGGAACACGACGATGGCGTTGACACCTTTGGCTACCAGCGACTGGATGTCGGAGATCGACTTCTGCGTGTTGCCCTGGCCATCGGTATGCGTCCAGGAGGTGATGTTCGGGCAGCGGCTCGCCTCGTTGATTCCTGCGGCCGTGGTCTGCTGCCGCCAGCCGTTGTCGGCGAAGCCGTCGGCCAGCGCGATGGAGATCTTCTTGGTGCCACAGAAGTGCGGCGGCGTCGGCTCCGGCGCGTGGCAGTAGAGGCCGCCTGCGATCTTGGCGCACCATTCCGGCGCGCCGGCGGCCGAGGCGCCGCCCGCGCCACCGACCAGCAGCGCCGCGGCAAGGGCAATACCGGGGAGCATCTGCGTTGCTCGACTTGATGCCATCGTGAACGTCCTCCGTTGATTATTGACTGATTGTCGACCGATCCGAGCGATGCGACCGGGGCGATGCGCGCCCGCCCGCACCCAGCCTAGCCGCCCGCGCCGCCTGCCGCCGAAGGTGCCAACCCCTGGCCCGACGACCGGCGGAAGAAGGTTGCTATCTGCCTGAACTTCACGCTGTAGACGGCCACCCCAACCACGATGGCGCCGCCCTGGAACAGGTACTGCACGCCGACGCTGAAGCCGGTGATGAGCACCAGTTGCTGCAGCTGCGTGAGAAACAGGGCAGCGATCACGGTGGCGGTGAGATTGCCGGCGCCGCCGAACAGCGAAGTGCCGCCGAGCACCACTGCCGCGATCGAGGGCATCAGGTAGTTGTCGCCTTGGAAGGCGCTGGGCAATTGCATCAGGCCCGCGAGGAAGATGCCGGCGCTGCAGTACAACAGCGCAGCCCCCATGTATGCGGCCAGCTGATAGCGGCCCGCAATCACGCCGGCTGCGCGCGCGGCCCGCGGATTGGCGCCCACCGCCTCAAACCGGCGGCCGAACACCGTCTTCTTTACCAGGAGGATGGCGAGTGCGGTGGTCGCGACCGCGATGTAGGCGAGGCTGGTCACCCCGAAGATCTTGTAGTCAACGAAACCGGACAGGACCGCCGGAACCTGCACCGGCGTACCGCCCGAGATGGACACGTCGACGCCATAGAGCACGGAGTTCATGCCGATGGTGGCCACGATGGGCGCCACGCGCGCCCTGCTCACCAGCACGCCGTTGATGGCGCCGGAAATCAGCGCGGCTGCGGCGGCGTAGAGAATGGCCAGCCACAACCCGGAGCCGCCCATGCCTGGTTGAGTGCTGCCGTAGTAGGAAACGATCACGCCCGAGAGCGAAACCACGCCTGCCACCGACAGGTCGATGCCGCCCTGCTGGATCACCAGCGTCTGTCCGAGCGCCGTCAGAGCCAGGATGGCGGCAAACGGGATCATGCCCGCGAGGGCCGCGCTGCTCACGCTCTCCGGCTGGGCGAGTGCGCCGATGCCGAACAACAGGAAGGTCGCGATCGCGATGCCGCCACTGGACTTGAACGGCCGGGGTCGGCGCGCGTCGCGCAGCCCGATCGCGGCCGGCATTTCCGTACCGACCGCAGGCGGCTGCCCTTCGGCCCGAGCCCGATCAGGGTGATCGGTGCCGGCTACCACCCGGTTGCCCCTGCAGGCGCATGACAGCGGTGGCACGCTGTTGCCTGATCCATCCTCCCCTCCACTCGGCGGAAGACACTGGCCGGATCGGCACCGTCCTTCCACTCATTCTATTTTTCTTGGCGCGGCTTCCGGGCCGTCCGTCGCGAGCATTCTCACGCGATCACGGACGACTGGTTACGTATGCAGCAGCGTACGGCGTGCGCTTCGGCCCTGTCAAGCGGTGCCAATGCCCGCACGTTGCCGTCGCTGACGGAAACTCGGTCCCTTGACACGCGCGCAGGGCGGCTCCTAGGGTTATGACTACGTAAGCATGCGCTGCCTCGCTTGCCCCTATCCCTTGCCTTGACGTTGGAACGATCAATCAGGGGGCACCCGAATAGACGCATCTCCGGCTTGGAAGCACGCGCCGTCGACAGCGGCCTTCCCCGGCTTGGCGGGAGGAAGCCAAGGACCTCATGATGTCGGACATCCCCCTCGTCGACGCCCATGTGCACTATTGGGACCCGACACGGCACTACTACCCCTGGCTGAACGACCGCCCGACGATCCCGTTCCGCTACGGCGAATACTCGGCGATCTGCCGCCCGTATTATCCGACCGACCACATTCGTGATGCACATGGCCACAGCATCGTGCGCACGATCTACGTGGAGGCCGAATGGAACCCGCACGACCCGGGCGGCGAGATGGACTTCATCGCCGGGCTGCGCCGAGACACCGGCTTTCCGAGCGTCGCCGTCGCGCAGGTGTGGCTGGACCGTGAGGACGTGGCGAAGGTGCTGGAGAGCCACGCAGCGCGACCGTTCGTGCGCGGCGTGCGGCAGAAGCCGCGGGGCAACGCCTCGCCGAAGGAAACGCGGCCGACGTCGATGAGCGATCACAGGTGGCGCGCCGGCTACGCGCTCCTGCATCCGCTCGGCCTGCAGTTCGATCTGCAAACACCGTGGTGGCACCTGGATGAAGCCGCCGACCTCGCCCGTGCGTTCCCCGACACGCGGATCGTTCTATTGCACACCGGCCTGCCCGCCGACCGCAGCCGCGAAGGGCTGGCGGGCTGGGCAAGCGGCCTGCGGCGGCTGGCGGCGTGCCAGAATGCGGCCGTGAAGATCTCCGGCATCGGCCTGCCCGGTGTGCCCTGGACGGCGGAGAACAACCGCGAGGTGGTCTTGACCACGATCGACATCTTCGGCGTCGACCGCTGCATGTTCGCCAGCAACTTCCCGGTGGATGGACTCTGCGGCGACCTCGGCACGATCTTTTCCGGCTACAAGGCGATCACGGCCGACTTCTCGGAGGCCGATCGGCGCAAGCTGTTCCACGACAATGCCATGCGCATCTACCGCATTGATGCTTGAGCGCATCGGATATATCGGCGTCGGCCTCATGGGCGGGCCAATGGCGCGGCGGCTGGCGGAGCGGGGCTACGCTGTGCGGGCCCACGACATCGTGCCGTCGCGCCGGGCCGCGGCGGCCGCCGCCGGCGCCACGGAGGCGGACTCGCCGGCAGACGCGGCGCGGGATGCCGACATCGTCGCGCTGAATCTTCCAACCACGCAGGCCGTGGAGGCCGCTGTGTTCGGGCCGCGTGGCGCAGCCGAGGCAATGCGCCCGCCCGCCGTGCTCGTGGACTTCTCGACCATCGAAGTGGAGAGGTGCCGCGATTTTGCCGCGCGTTTGTATGCGGCGACCGGCTGCACCTGGAATGACGCTCCGGTCTCGGGCGGTCCGGTGGCCTCGGCGGACGGCACGCTGACGGTGATGGCCGGCGGCGAGGCATCGGACATCGCGCGGCTGCAGTCCTTCTTTGGCGCCATTGCCGCCAATTTCACGCATGTCGGCCGGACCGGCGATGGCCTGGTCGCGAAGATGATCAGCCAGCACATCGTCGGCTGCCTGCATACGGTGCTGGCTGAAGCAGTGCGGCTCGCCGAGCTGTCCGGCATGGATGCCACCATGATCCCGGCCGCCGTTGCCGGCGGGCATGCCGACGGGGTTCTGCTGCGCCAACTGTATCCTCGCCTGGTCGCGCGCGACTTCCAGCCCCGCGCCTATGCCAGACAACTGGTGAAGGACATGCACATGGTCGAGGCTCTCGCCGGGGGTGTCGGCCTGCCGACGCCGATGCTGCGCCAGTCGTGTGCTATGTACGAAGCCCTGCTGGAGCGGGGCGGGGCCGAGATGGACGTCTCCGCAGTGGTGACGATGTACGAGACCTGACTCGACCGGAGGGAGCGCCCAAATGAAATACGTGAAGCAAGGCCGCAGCACGGAAGCGAAGGCGCAGGACGCTGCCAAGGTGCGCGCGACCGTGGAGGCCATCCTGGCCGACATCACCGCGCGGGGCGATGCGGCGGTGCGGGAGCTGTCGGCGAAGTTCGACGGATGGGACCGCAGCGACTACCGCCTCACCGACGCGGAAATCCGCGACTGCCTGAGCCAGCTATCGACCCAGGACCTGGACGATATCCGATTTGCCCAGGCACAGGTACGCAACTTCGCTGAAAGGCAGCGCGAATGCCTGCGCGATCTGGAGGTCGAGACGCTGCCGGGCATCGTGCTGGGCCACCGGAACATCCCGGTGAGCTCGGTCGGCTGCTACGTGCCAGGCGGGAAGTACCCGATGCTGGCCTCGGCCCATATGTCGGTGATCACCGCAAAGGTTGCGGGCGTGCCGCACATCGCCACCTGCGCGCCACCCTATGAGGGCAAGCCGGCCCCGGCGATCGTGGCGGCGCAGCATCTGGCGGGCGCGGACGTGATCTATTGTCTCGGCGGTGTTCAGGCGGTGGGGGCGATGGCGCTCGGCACCGAGAACATCCCGGCCGTCGACATGCTGGTGGGACCGGGCAACGCCTTCGTGGCCGAAGCCAAGCGGCAACTGTTCGGCCGCGTCGGCATCGACCTCTTCGCCGGTCCGACCGAGACGCTGGTGATCGCCGACGAGACCGTGGATGCGGAAATCTGCGCCACCGATCTGCTGGGCCAGGCCGAACACGGCCCCACTTCGCCGGCGATCCTGCTCACCACGTCGAACGCGCTGGCGCAGGCCACGCTGCGCGAAGTGGAGCGGCTCCTTGGCATCCTCCCTACGGCCCCGATCGCGCGGAAAGCGTGGGAGGATTTCGGTGCCGTGATCGTGTGCGACGACGATGCGGAAATGGTGCAAGTGGCGGACGGGATCGCGTCGGAGCACGTGCAGGTGATGACGCGCGACCCCGACTACTTCCTGGCCAATATGCGCAACTACGGCGCCCTGTTCCTGGGGCCGCGCACGAATGTCTCGTACGGTGACAAGGTGATCGGCACCAACCACACGCTGCCGACGATGACGGCGGCGCGCTACACGGGCGGGCTCTGGGTGGGCAAGTTCCTGAAGACGGTGACCTATCAGCGGGTGCTGACCGACGAAGCATCGGTGATGATCGGCGAACGGTGCTCGCGTCTGTGCATGCTGGAGGGTTTCGCGGGACACGCCGAGCAGGCCAACATCCGCGTCCGCCGCTACGGCGGCCGCAATGTGCCGTACGCGACCGCCGTCGAGCCACGTTGAGGGAAGGGGCGGCGATGTTGCTCTCCGACATGGTTGCCGTGATCACCGGGGCAGCCTCGGTACGCGGCATCGGGCGCGCCACGGCGAAGCACTTTGCTGCCGAGGGCGCGCTGGTTGCGATCGTCGATCTCGATGAAGACGCATGCAAGGCGGCGGCTGCGGAACTCGGGCCCCAGCATCGCGGCCACGGATGCGACGTGGTCGACGCTGCGGCCTGCGACGCGGTGGCATCCGCGGTGCTGGCCGATTTCGGGCGGATCGACATCCTGGTGAACTATGCGGGCGTCAGCCACCCGGACCGGCTGATGGACGCCACGCTTGAACGCTACGACCGTGTGATGGACGTGAACGTGAAGGGCACGTTCAACATGTGCCGCGCCGTCGTGCCACACATGCGTGCGCGCAGGAGTGGCAACATCGTCACCATCGGGTCCGTTGCCGCCCAGCGTGGCGGCGGGCTGTTCGGCGGCGCCCACTACTCGGCCTCCAAGGGCGCCGTGCAAAGCCTGGCGAAGGCGATGGCGCGGGAACTCGGACCCGACGGCATCCGCGTGAACGCGATCGCCCCGGGCACGATCGACACCGACATCTTTCAGGGTCACCTGTCCGAGGAGCGCAAGAAGCAGATCGCTGCCGAGATGCCGCTCGGCCGGCTCGGTACTCCGGACGATGTCGCGAAGGCGTGTCTCTTTCTGGTCAGCGACCTGTCCAGCTTCATCACGGGCAGTGTGCTGGACGTCAACGGCGGAATCCTCATCCATCAGTAACGGGGCACGCATGCAGGCACAGACCGGATCGGTGCTCGATCGCTTTCGGCTTGACGGCAGGCGCGCGCTGGTGACCGGGGCAGGTCGCGGCATCGGCCTCGGGGCCGCTATCGCGCTGGCCCAGGCGGGAGCGGCGGTAACGCTCGTCGCGCGTACCGGGGCGGAGATCGAAGCGGCGGCAGCCGGCATCCGGGACAGCGGCGGGGCCGCCGACCATCTGGTCCTGGACGTGACCGACCTGCCAGCGATGCAGGCGGCCATTGCCGAGCGGCCGCCCTACCACGTCCTGTTGAACAACGCCGGCACCAATCGGACCGACATGTTCCTGGAGGTGAAGGTCCAGGACTACGACACCGTGATGGGGCTGAACGTGCGCGCTGCGTTCT
Organism: Alphaproteobacteria bacterium; assembly: GCA_017307335.1. Lineage (GTDB taxonomy): Bacteria > Pseudomonadota > Alphaproteobacteria > Acetobacterales > Acetobacteraceae > JAFKFJ01. Next base: position 7,337 of record JAFKFJ010000291.1, read on the forward strand.
TCGTCGCGCAGGCGGTCGCGCGCCGACTGGTTGCGGCGGGCGAGAAGGGTTCCATCATCAACGTCTCCTCGCAGATGGGCCATGTCGGTGCGGTGCGGCGAAGCGTGTACTGCGCTTCGAAATGGGCGATGGAGGGGATGACGAAGGCGATGGCGGTCGAGCTCGCGAAGGTCGGCATTCGCGTCAACTCGCTGGGACCGACCTTCGTCGAGACGCCGCTCGCAAACGCGTTCCTCGCTAACCCCGATTTCCATGCCGAGGTCCTGTCGAAGATCAAGCTTGGCCGCATCGGACGGGTGGACGACCTGATCGGCGGCATCCTGTATCTTGCCTCGGACGCCTCGTCACTGACGACGGGCAGCGCCCTGGTGATCGATGGCGGCTGGACGGCGGACTGAACCGATGTCGCGCCTGCGCGCCACTATGCCGACACTGGCACCGGATCCGCGGGCCATCGCCTACGGCGTGGCGGCGCAGCGTGCCTTCGCCAATCTTCGGGCGCTGATCGGGCAGCTCTCGGGCCTGCTCATTCTGGCGCAGGCAAAGCTGGGACGTGACGTGGCCGGTCTGCCGGACGTGGCGATCGCGCGCGAGCGTTGGCATGAGACGATGGAGGCGCTCGCCGCCCTCGTGCCGCCGGCGGGGCGAGAGAACGATCGAGCGGGCCTGGCGCGGGCGGCATCGCACATCGAGTCTGCGCTGGCGGCCATCACCCAGATCCGCCGCGGACGGGAGGGCGCCACGATCGACGCGGCGAGCGCGCATCTGCGCGCCGCGTACACGCAGATGCAGGATCTCTGCGACCACCGCATCGGCCTCGGCATGGTCGACATGTCGGATGCCTGTGCTGCCTGCGGCAAACTCTTCGACGCCACGTGGCAAACCACACCAATTGGGGGGAGCGACAACGCATGAGCCAGTATTCTATCTGGGTGCTGGAATACAGCTATGTCAGGAAGTTTCACCGAAGTGCAGTGGTATACGGCACCCACAATCAGGGCCACGTGAAGCTTCCGTACTGCTACACGGTCATCAAGGGAAACGGCCATGTGGCGATGGTCGATGTCGGTTACAACGACAAGGACCACGGCAAGGTGATGGCAGACACGCTCGGCGTCGAGGCGTGGCAGTCCCCGCGCACGGTCCTTGCCGAGATCGGGCTGAAGCCGGAAGACGTAGACAGCATCTTCATCAGCCACGCCCATTTCGATCATTTCGGCAATGTCGAAGCATTCCCCAAGGCAACCTTCTATATCCAGGAACGCGAGATCGCGAAATGGGTGTGGGCCATGGCGCTGCCGGAGCGGATGCGCTGGGTGCTGCAGGGCATCGACGTCGGTGACATCATGCGCGGCGTGGAGCTGGCGCGTGACCGCCGTCTGGCCTGCGTGGACGGTGACGTGCACAACGTCCTGCCCGGCATCGATCTGCATGCTGCGCCCGACACTCACACCTACGGCTCGATGTGGGTGAAGGTCCGCAACGATGGCAGAGAGGACTCCCAGGACGTCTGGGTGCTGGCGGGCGATCTGGTCTACCAGCTCGAAAATCTGGGCGACTCCGGCGCGGGCGGCGCACCGGACGGACAGTACATCCCGATCGGCTTGGCAACTGGCAGCCAGACCAACCTGATTATGGCCGTCGATCAGATGGTGCGGGCGGTCGGCAACGAGACCCGCCGCGTCATCCCGATTCATGAGGAGCGCCTGGCCGGCCGCTTCCCGCACCGCATCTCCCGTCATGGGCTGCGGATCAGTGAGGTCTGCCTCGCCGAGGGGCAGGCCTCGTTGGTCAGGTAGCAGGCCTGTGTCGTGAGCAGGTGGAGTGACGTGGCGGTTCGCCTTCCGGTATGACGGGGAACCACTGCCGAACGCGGGGCAAATGATCGGGCGAAAGGGCGCTGTCCTGCGGTCGGCTGGTCCCGGGAGTGCGCGACGATGAAAAGCAGAAAGGCGACGTCGCACGAAGTTGCGCGTCTCGCCGGCGTCTCGCAGTCGACCGTCTCGCGCGCCTTCAACCGCGAGAGTGCCGTTTCCGAGGAGACGCTCAAGCGTATCCGGGCCGCCGCGAACAAGCTCGGTTACTGGCCGAACGAACTGGCGCGATCGCTGATCTCCCGTCGGTCGAACATGGTCGGCATCGTCATGGGGGACATTCTCAACCCGTTCTACCCGGCGGTGCTGGCCGCGTTCACGCAGAAGCTACAGGCGCTGGGACGGCGCATATTGCTGTTCAGCGTGGCGCCCGGCGCAGACATCGACGATGTGCTGCCGCAGATGCTGCAATACCAGGTCTCCGGGGTCGTTATCACCTCCGCGACGCTGTCGTCCCGCATGGCGCGTACCATCAGCGCCTCCGCGACGCCGGTGGTGCTGTTCAACCGGAGTATCTATGGCCATCCGGTGAACTCGGTCTGTTGCGCCAACGAAGACGGTGCCCGCGACGTCGCCCGGCTGCTGTGCGAGGCGGGCCATGTGCGCTTCGGCCTGGTCGGCGGCCACGCCGACACCTCCACGCACATCGAGCGCCGGCAGGCATTCGTCGAAGAGCTGCGCCGCCACGGCATCTGCGGGGTCGTCGAGCATTCCGGCGGCAACACCTATGAGGGAGGCCGCACCGCTGCACGGCTCCTATTGGACGCAGCGCAGCGACCGACGGCGCTGTTCTGCATCAGCGACATCATGGCGCTCGGCGCGCTCGACGCGACACGCTATGACCTGAAGCTGTCGGTACCCGATGATGTCTCGATTGTCGGGTTCGACGATATCCCTGCCGCGGCCTGGCCCTCCTACCAGTTGACGACGGTGCAGCAGCCCGTGGACAAGATGGTGGACCAGGCCATCGCGCTCCTGGAGCGACAGATCAAGGACACTGCCGCTCCTCCCTCGCAGCTGCACATCCCTGGCACTATCATTGTCAGGACGTCGGCGCGACTGGGGCCGCAGCCGACGCACGCCGCGTCTCGGCCATCCGGCGAGCGAGGCCGCAAGCGCGGATGAGCGCCTCCGGATTGGCAAGGTTGCGGCCGGCGATGTCGTATGCGCTCCCGGCCGACGCGGTAATGGCGGGCACCGGCAACCCGCCAAGGATGGTCAGCACGCGTTCGAAGGCCATGGACTTCAGGGCGATCTGCCCTTGGTCATGGTACATCGTCACGATCAGCTTGGCCCCGCCGCGCCGTGCGGTGACGAAAGCCGTGTCGGGCGAGACCGGACCCTGCGCATCCAGGCCTTCGGCCCGCAATTGCGCAACGGCGGGCGCGATCACGTCGATGTCTTCCGTGCCGATGGTTCCGCTGTCGCCCGCATGGGGGTTGAGGCCGACGATGACGATGCGCGGCTGTTCTATGCCCGCCTGCCGCATGGTCGCGACCGCCAGCCGCGTGGCGTCGCAGACGCGCTCCCGCGTGATCAGGGCGGCGACATCGCGCAGTGGCACGTGCGACGTGACCCGCGCCGTCCACAAATCGTCGAGCTGATTGAGCTCCGAACAAAAGCCGTGCGAACCGAACAGGTTGGCGAGATAGTGCAGTTCGTCGACCTCGGCGAAGCCGGCCAGCTTCATGGCGTGCTTGTTGAGAGGCGCATAGACGATCGCCTCGATCCGGCCGGCTTGCACTGCAGCGACCGCCGCCTGCATGCTGCGCAGCGCGAACAACCCGGCGGCGGAACTGCTCTCACCCCGCTTGATGCGGCCGATGCCGCTGGTATCAATTCCGATCAGGCGGTGCGCATCAGCGGAAACGGAAAGTCCGCGGGTGGCCAGCGATGCCGGCAGCCCCACGCGGGCGACGTCGGCACCGGCTGCCAGCGTCTCCGCGGTTCCGATGACGCTGAAATGCACACCCGGCGTGTCGCCGAACTGATCGAGCACTTTGGCGATGATTTCGGGTCCGACGCCGGCCGGGTCACCCAACAACAGCCCAATGCGCGTGGTTGCCATGACCGGGCTCTCCTCCCAGACCGCTGCCATCTGTTGCCCAGACGTGCGATTGACTCCTCAAGACGCGCGGGTCTATCAAGATATGCATACGAATGCAATGGCGCGTTTCCGGGGTTTGCGCGGCGCCGGCGGGCGCGGCGAACGGGGGGATCGAAATAATGGAGCTGACAACAACCCCCGAACGTGAGCGTCACGCAAAGGCGCTCGCTGCGCGCCTTTCGGGCCGCGTCGTGGTCGATGGCACCCTGCGCCCGGCGCTGACCGATGAGCGCTTTCCGGTGGAAAACCCGGCAACCGGTGAGGCCATCGGCATGGCCGCTCGCTGTGGGCAGCCAGACGTCGAGCGTGCCGTGGCGGCGGCGGCTGGCGCCTTCGCCGCCTGGGCCACGCTGCCGCACCGGCAGCGCAGCACCATCCTGCTCCGCGCCGCGGCAGCGCTGGAGGCGGAGATGGAGTCTCTCGCATGCCTCTCGGCGTTGGAGACGGGCAACGCGATTGCGACGCAGACGCGCGGCGAGGCCCGGACGATGGTCGATATCCTGCGCTATTTCGCCGGTTTCGCCGGCGAGGCGAAGGGCAAGACGGTGCCGCTGACCGAACGGCGCTTCCTGTTCACCCGGCGCGTGCCCGTGGGTGTCGTGGGTGCGATCATCCCGTGGAACGCGCCGTTGATGCAGACAACCTCGAAGCTCGGCCCGGCGCTGGCCGCGGGAAATACCGTCGTACTGAAAAGCGCCGAACAGGCGCCGCTCGCCGTGCTCCGCATATTCGAGATCCTGCAAGGCATCCTGCCACCTGGCGTTGCGAACGTGATCACGGGCTTCGGCGAAGAAGCCGGCAGGCCGCTCGCGGAGCACCCGCAGGTTCGTAAAGTAACATTCACCGGCTCGAGTGCCGTCGGCGCAAGGTTGCTGCACTACGCTGCCGACAAGATCGTGCCGGTGACCGCGGAGTTGGGCGGCAAGAACCCCAACATCGTGCTGCCGGATGCGGACCTGGAACTCGCCGTCGCCGGCATCGTGCAGGGCCTGCGGCTGTTTCGGCAAGGCCAGTCCTGCACTGCGGGAACACGGGTGTATATCCATGCGGAAGTCTACGACGAGGTGATCCGGCGCACGGTCGTCGCGCTCGCGGCCGGGCGGATGGGCAACCCGCTCGACGAGTCAACGCAGGTTGGGAGCATCATTTCGCGGGAGCAGTTTGAACGCGTGGAGCGCTACGTCGCGATCGCGCGGGCGACGCCCGGCGCACGCATCCTGACCGGCGGCGCGCGCCCCGATGATCCGACCCTGAAGAACGGCTACTTCTACCTGCCGACCCTGATCGACGGAATACCGGCGGACTCGCCGGTCTGTCGTGACGAAATCTTCGGCCCTGTTGCCACCGTTGCGGCGTTCACCGACTTCGAAGCCGTCCTGCGGGAAGCCAACGATTCGCGCTATGGCCTTGCCGCCGTGCTGTGGACGCGCGACCTGGCGCGCGCCATGGAGTTCGTCGATCGAATCGAAGCGGGGTTCGTGCAGATCAACCAGTTCTCGGTGGCCGAAGCCGGCATCGAGTATGGCGGCACGAAACTATCGGGCATGGGGCGCGAGATGTCGCCCGAGAGCATGGTTGAGCACTTCACCTGGCCCAAGACCGTCATCATCAACTACGGCACGCCCGGCATCTGACCGGCCGCACAGCGGGAGGACCCAGCACAATGCGCGTCGCTTTCATCGGCCTCGGCAACATGGGTAAGCCGATGAGCCGCAATTTGATCACGGCGGGTCATACCGTGCACGGCTTCGACATTTCACCGGATGCGTGTGCCTATCTTGCGCAGCAGGGAGGCGCCGTGGCCGCGCGGGCGTCTGACGCCGTGCGCGATGTCGATCTCGTGATCTCGATGCTGCCGACCGGCGAGCACGTGCGCGATTTGTATTTTGGGTCGGGCGACATCGTCGCGCATCTGTCGCCGGGCACGCTCCTGATTGACAGCAGCACGATCTCGATCGCCGTCACGCGCGATCTGGCGGCGCGAGTGAAGGCGTCGGGCTTTTCAATGATCGACGCGCCGG
>JAFKFJ010000001.1 GCA_017307335.1 Alphaproteobacteria bacterium
GTATGGACGCTTACGGCCCCGTCGAACGCGGCGTCCGGGCCTGTGCGCGAAGGCGGCGGCCGGGGTTAGTACACCCGGCCGCGGCGCTGTTCGTCCACGTCGGTGCGACTCGGCGAGAAGGCGGCCTTGAGCACCGGGATCGCCTTGTGCGGGTCGCATGCGCCACACATGAAGATGTCCACGGCCGCGAAGTCGCGCTCCGGCCACGTATGGATGGAGATGTGGCTTTCGGACAGCACGACCACGCCCGACACCCCGCCATTGGGGGTGAAGTGGTGGAAATGGCTGTGCAGGATGGTGGCCCCGGCGATCAAGGCGGCCTCGCGCAGCGCCGCGTCGATATGCTGCGGATCATCCAGGCGGCCGGCGCCCCACAAATCCACCAATAGGTGCATGCCGGCGAACTTCATCCCGTCGCGCTCGACGAAATAATCCGTTCGTTCCTCGTCCGCCCCTGCGACGCGGTTATCGATCGTCTGGTTCTCGCTCGGAGTCTCCGAGACCATCCCCAGTGGCATGAGTGCGTTCATCGCGCAAACCCCTGTCAACCAGTAGACGGCCTGTTGGACGCCGCGGCGCGCTGCCCGGCGTCCTCTGGGGCCAAGGCGGGGGGACATAAGGAAACTGGGGGTGGGGTGCAAGAGCAAACCGTCCCCCCGGCGGAGGTTTTTGCCCCGGGCGCTTCGGCGCTGCCCGCGATGCTTCGGCGCCGCCCGCCATGCTTCAGCGCGCCGCGGCGGCGTCGAGGGCGTGCAGCGCGCCCGGCAGTTCCTGCGCCAGCGCCGCTTCCTGCGCCGCGCGCGGCAGGTCGGGCAGGTTCTGCACCGGCCCGTCGGTGAGAAGCTTCAGCATGTCGGCGAGTTTGCCGGGCGGCATGCGCGGCAGGTCGCGGGTGCGCAGCGTCGTCAGCACCACCTCCTCGCCCGCCTGCGCGGCGGCGGAGGCGAGGCGCAGCAGGATGCGCCCCTGGGCTTCGTCGAGCGTGCCGTCCTGCGGCACGCTGCGTGCCGCAAACGCGATCAATGCCGCGGTCGCGGCAGGCCAGTCCTTGGCGGTTTCGAGAATCCCGGCCCGTGCCTCATCGGCGGCCGGCGTGTCGAGTGCCGCGAGGGTCGCGACCGCGGGGCCGAGCGCGCCGCGCGCGGCACTCGCGCGGGCGAAGGTGATCGTGCGCCGCGCGTTCAGCGCCTCCGGCAGATCCGTTGCGACCGAGCCGGAGAGCGCCGTCAGCGCCGCCGTCGGGTCGCCTTGCGCCAGTTCGAGGGCGGCAAGCCGCTCGCCCAGCTCGGCGCGGGCGGCGCCGGGCAGCGTGCCGTCCACGAGCTTCCGCAGCAGCGGCGCCGCGCGCTGCGGCAGGTCGAGCGCCGCCAGCCGGTCGGCGAGGCGGATCGCCAGCGCGTGCCCGGCCTCGCCCTGCGGCAGCAGGTCGGGGTTCTCGTCGACGAGCGAGACGAGGTCGAAGGGCGCCATCGGCTTCTGCGCATCGGCCGCGAGCGCGGCGGCGAAGGTCTCCTGCAGGCGCCGGTGCAGCGCCGCGCGCTGCGCCGGCCAGCCATCCGCGACCGCGCCGGCGGCGGTCTCGCGCAGCAGCGCCAGGGCGGCGCGCCACTTGCCGCTTTCGGCGTCCAGCGCGGCGACGCGCAGGCGCAGCGCGAGTTCATGCGCGCCGCCCCGCCAGGCGTAGATCAGCCGGTCCAGCGCCTCCGCCGCCTGCGCGGCGGTGAGGCCGCCGATGCGCAGCCGCAGCTCCACCGCGCGCACCGCGGCACGGGCGCGCGTGCGGCGGTCGGAGGAGAGCGCCAGCCGGTCGAGGATCGCGAGCGCGGGGGCGGCGTGACCTTCCGCCTCGTCGAGCAGCGCGCGGGCGTAGTCGAGCGTCGCGTCGTCCTTGCGGGCATCGAGAAGCGCGTGCGCCGCGGCGCGCTCGCCGCCCAGCGCCAGCGTCTCCGCCGCCAGCGGCAGCAGCCGCGCGCGCAGCGGCGCGGGATAGGCGAGCAGCAGCGGCAGCGTCGCGGCGAACACGGGTGCCGCCTCGGGCGCCCCCTCGTGGCGGAGCGCGGTGCGCACCGCGCGCCACAGCGCCACCTCGTCCGACCCGGTCAGGCGCGGGTCGTCGATCGCCGCCGCCTCGTCCACCCGCCCGGCGAGCAGGGCCGCGACGGCGGCGAGGCCGGGGGCGTCGGGCGCCTCGGCGGCGCGCGCGTCCTCCGTCTCGGTGAGCGTCGCCAGCGCCTCCGCCTCCGCCCCCATCCCCAGCGCGAGCTGCGCCTGCACCGCCGCCAGCCGCAAGGCGGTGCGCGATTGCGCGGGGGCGTTCGCCGCCGCGTCCATGGCGGCCTGGAGCCGGCGGAAGAGGGCGGGGACGGGAAGCCGGGGGAAGTCCCAGCGGCGGGTGAGGCGGGCGGCGTCGGCAACCGCCTGCACCTCGGCGTCCGGCGCGCCGAGGGCCAGCGCACGGCCGCTGCCGGGCTGCAGGATGAAGCCCGGGCGCGCCACGCGCAGCGTGTCGGCATCCGAGACC
>JAFKFJ010000002.1 GCA_017307335.1 Alphaproteobacteria bacterium
AATAGGTGCAGCCCGGGATGTTGTTCCAGTCGATCGGGTGCACGTCGTTGAGGCCGGCGATCTTCTCCACGCAGACCACCCCTTCGTGGCTCGCCTTGTGGGCGAGCCAGGGCGGGCCGCAGAGATCGCCGATCGCATACACGCCCGGCTCTCCGGTGCGGCAGTACTCGTCGATCACGACGTGGGTGCGGTCCACCTTCACGCCGGTATTCTCCAGCCCCAGCCCCTCGACATTGCCGACGATGCCGACCGCGGAGATGACGCGATCGACCGCGATCTCCTGCGTCTTGCCGTTGCCCTCGACGGTCGCAACCACGCTCGCCGCATTCTTGCGCAGCCCCTTTACCGCCGCCGAGGTGATCAGCTTGATGCCCTGGCGCTCGAACGCCTTGTGCGCGAAGGCGGAAATCTCCGCGTCCTCGACCGGCAGGATGCGGTCGAGCACCTCCACCACCGTCACCTCGGCGCCCATGTTGCGGTAGAACGACGCGAACTCGATGCCGATCGCGCCGGAGCCTACCACCAGCAGCGATTTCGGCATCGCGGCGGGCACCATCGCTTCCTTGTAGGTCCAGACCAGCTTGCCGTCGCCCTCCAGCCCCGGAAGCTGGCGGGCGCGCGCGCCGGTGGCGAGGATGACGTGCGCGGCCTTCAGCGTCGCGACCGGCTTGCCGTCCTTCTCCACCGCGACCGTCTGCCTGCCGGCGAGCTTCCCCGCACCGTCGAACACCGCGACCTTGTTCTTCCGCAGCAGGTGCGCGACGCCGGAGGAGAGCTGCTTGGCGACCGCGCGCGAGCGCCTCACCACCTTCTCAAGATCGAAGCGGACGTTGTCGGCAGCGAAGCCGAACTCGCCGAGATTGTGCAGCAGGTGGTTGATCTCGGAGGAGCGCAGCAGCGCCTTGGTCGGGATGCAGCCCCAGTTGAGGCAGATGCCGCCGAGATGCTCGCGCTCGACGACCGCGGTCTTCAGGCCGAGCTGGGCGGCGCGGATCGCCGCGACATAGCCGCCGGGGCCGCCGCCGATCACGATCAGGTCGAAGGACTGTTCGGCCATCTGGTTTCCCTTGCCTCAGGCTGCGAGGGCGGCGAGCGCCGCGCCGTCGAGATGCTGCATCGTCCAGCCGCGCACGGGGCGTGCGCCGATGCGCTGATAGAAATCGATGGCCGGCGCGTTCCAATCAAGGACCGACCAGTCCATCTGCCCGCAGCCGCGGGCGATCGCGCGGCGGGCCAGCTCGCGGAAGATGGCGCGCCCGATGCCCTGACCCCGCTTCTCCGCGACCACGAACACGTCTTCCACGAACAGGCCCATCTGGGCCGCGAAGCTGTTGAACGTGTAGTACCAGAGCGCGAAGCCGACCGCCGCGCCGTCCTGCTCGGCGAGCAGCCCATAGGCGGCGGGCGGATCGGCGAACAGGGCCGAGCGCAGCGTCGCCTCCGTCGTCCGCACCTTGTGCGTCAGCTTCTCGTAGGCGGCCAGCGCACGCAGAAGCGTCAGCAACACGCCCAGGTCGGCCGGCGTCGCGTCGCGCAGGGCTGGTTCGGCCACGGCGCTACAGCATCAGGCTCAGCGGGTCTTCCACCACGCGCTTGAACGCAGCGAGCCACTCCGCGCCCAGCGCGCCGTCCACCACGCGGTGATCGACGCTCAGCGTGCAGGTCATCACGGTCGCGATCGCCAGCGCGCCGTCCTTCACCACCGGGCGCTGCGCGCCGGCGGCGACGGCCAGGATGGCGGCCTGCGGCGGATTGATGATCGCGGCGAACTCGCTCACGCCATACATGCCCATGTTGGAGATCGAGAACCCGCCGCCCTGGTACTCCTCCGGCTTCAGCTTGCCGGCGCGCGCGCGCACGGCCAGGTCCTTCATCTCGTTGCTGATGGCGGCGAGGCCCTTGCGGTCCGCCTGGCGGATGATCGGCGTGATCAGCCCGTCCGGGATCGAGACCGCGACCGAGATGTCCACGTCGTCGTAGAGCACGATCGCGTCCTCGGTGAAGCTCGCGTTCACCTTCGGCACCCGCCGCAGCGTCAGCGCCGCGGCCTTGATGAGCAGGTCGTTCACCGAAAGCTTGAAGGCGCCGGGCCCGTCCTTCGCGCTCTTTGCGTTCAGCTCGCCGCGCAGCTTCAGCAGCGCGTCCAGCTCGATGTCCATCGCGACGTAGAAATGCGGGATCGCCTGCTTGGCCTCGGTCAGCCGCCGCGCGATCACCTTGCGCATGCTGCTGTTGGGCACGAGCCGGTGCGGCGCGGTGATCGGCGCGGGCGGCGCCTTCGCCGCGGGGGTGGCGACCGGCGCGGCGGCGGCCGCCGGTGCCGCGGCGGGCGCGCCGAGCCGCGCCTCGATGTCCAGCTTCACGATCCGCCCGTTCGGCCCGCTGCCTTTCAGGCCCGAGAGGTCGATGCCGGCCTGCTTCGCCATGCGCCGCGCGAGCGGCGAGACGAAGATGCGCTCGCCGGCTTCGCGCGGTGCCGCGGGCGGTGCCGGCGCCGAGGCTGATTGCCGTGGCGA
>JAFKFJ010000003.1 GCA_017307335.1 Alphaproteobacteria bacterium
GGCACGCCGCGCAAGAAGGCCGCGGTCGCCGGCCCGGCGCGGCACGCGCGGCGCGAGCCCGCGGCGGCGGTCCCCACGCTCGACCGGCTGCAGCAACTGATCATCGGCAGCCTGGAGGACGACAAGGCGGAGGCGGTTGTCACGCTGGACGTCGCCGGCCGTGCCGCCTTCGCCGACCGCATGGTGATCGCGACCGGCCTCGCCGACCGCCATATCGCGGCGATGGCGCAGCACCTTCAGGAGAAGCTCCACGCAGCCGGGTTCCGGCGGGTTCAAGTGGAGGGCGCGCCGGGCGCGGATTGGATTCTGCTCGATGCGGGCGACATCGTCGTGCACCTGTTCAAGCCGGATGCGCGCGCGATGTACGCCCTCGAGAAAATGTGGGGCTCGGAGCTCGACGAGGGGCCGGCCACGTCGCTCTGAGGCGACCCCGCATCATCGGTGCCGGCCGGTCAGGCGGCGCTCAGGGCCTCGGCCGCCGCGGCGTCTTGGTGGGCGAGCGCCGCCTCGAAGCCGTGCCCGCTCGACGGCTCGCGCATCATGTAGCCGCGGCCCCAGACGGTGCCGATCAGGTTGTCGGCGCCGGCCATCGCGAGCTTCTTCCGCAGCTTGCAGATGAAAACGTCGATGATCTTCATCTCCGGCTCATCCATGCCGCCGTAGAGGTGGTTGAGGAACGCCTCCTTGGTGAGCACCATGCCCTTGCGCAACACCAGCAGCTCCAGGATCGCATACTCCTTGCCGGTCAGGTGCACGGGGCTGCCGGCCACGAGCACCTCGCGGCTGTCGAGATTGAGCTGCAGCGTGCCCACCCGGAGGGTCGGCTGGCTGTAGCCCTTGCTGCGCCGGACGACGGCCTGGATGCGCGCCAGCAGCTCCGCCTTGTCGAACGGCTTGGTGATGAAGTCGTCGGCGCCCATGCCGAGCCCCTTCACCTTGGCCTGCGGGCGCGACAGTCCGGAGAGGATCAGGACCGGGACGTCGATGCGCCCCGCGCGCATGCGGCGCACGACCTCGTAGCCCTCCATGTCGGGGAGCATGAGGTCGAGCACGACGATATCGTAATCGTAATGGCGAACGAGTTCGAGCGCCTCCTCGCCCGTGTCGGCGGCGTCGACGACCGCGCCGCCGGATTTCAGCATCAGCCCGATTCCGCGGGCGGCGGTGACATCGTCTTCCACCAGCAGGACGCGCATTTTCGTCTCCCGTGTCGCTACTTTAGGTTGTATCATTAATCCCCTACTCGCTTTCAGTCCACCAGAAAATCGCGTTCGTGTGTCTCAAGTTCAGCAACTCGTTAACCACAATGCGACAACACTCGCGGCATGCTCGACCCCACTCCCCGGCGGGGGCCCCTTCCGGCCCACGACTTCCGCGCGCGCGCCGCCATCGCCCGCGCCGCCATCGCCCCGCTCGCGGCCAATCATGTCGGGGGCGAGGTCGCGGCCGTGGTCGGCCTCGGCGTGGCGCTGCGCGGGCTGTCGGCGCATCTGGCGGTGGGCGACCGGCTGCTGCTCACCCCGCGCGGCGCCGCGCCGGTGCCGGCCGAGGTGGTCGGCTTCCGCGAGGGGATGGCGCATGCGCTGGCGCTAGGCCCGCTGGACGGGCTCGGACCCGGCCGTCCCGCACTGGCCGCCGTCCCGCCGCGCCCGGCTACGCTCGCGGTGGACGATGTGTGGCTCGGCCGGGTGATCGACCCCCTGGGGCGTCCGCTGGATGGCCGGGGTCCGTTGCCACCGGGTGCGCTCGCCCGCCCGGTGCGCGTCCCCCCGCCAGGTGCCACCGCGCGCGCCCGGCTCGGTCCCCGCCTCGGCTTCGCCGTGCGCGCGCTCGATGCCTTCGTGACCGCGCGCGAGGGTCAGCGTCTCGGCCTGTTCGCGGGCGCTGGTGTCGGCAAGTCGACGCTGCTCGGCATGCTCGCCCGCGGCCTCGCCTGTGACGCCGTCGTACTCGCCCTCATCGGCGAACGCGGCCGCGAGGTGCGGGAGTTCCTGGAGGACGACCTGGGCGCCGAGGGCCGGGGGCGGGCGGTGACGGTCGTCGCCACCGCCGACGCCCCGCCGCTGTTGCGGCGGGAGGCCGCCTATGCCGCGATGACCGTCGCCGAGCACTTCGCCGCCCAGGGCAAGCACGTGCTGCTGCTCATGGACAGCCTCACCCGATTCTGCACGGCGCTGCGCGAGATCGCGCTTGCCGCCGGCGAGCCGCCCGCCACCCGCGGCTTTCCGCCGAGCGTGTTCGCCGAGCTGCCGCGGCTGCTGGAGCGCGCCGGGCCGGGGCTCGAGCATGGCGGCGCGGCGGGGCAGATCACCGGCCTGTTCACGGTGCTGGTGGAGGGCGACGACCTCGGCGACCCGGTGGCCGATTCGGTACGCAGCATCCTCGACGGGCATGTCGTGCTCGACCGCCGCATCGCCGAGCGCGGCCGCTACCCGGCGATCGACGTGCTGCGCTCGCTCTCCCGCACCGCCGGGCAATGCCTGGAAGGGCTGCGCCAGATTCC
>JAFKFJ010000292.1 GCA_017307335.1 Alphaproteobacteria bacterium
TATTTCGCGACCGCGCCCTTCATCGGCGGTGCGGTCGCGGTGGCGTTGTTCGGCGAGCCTGCCACGGTCCGGCTGCTGGGCGCGGGAGTGCTGATGGCGGCCGGAATTGTGATCCATCTGCTCGAACACCATGAGCACGAGCATGTCCACGAGCCAATCGTACACGAGCATGCGCATGTGCATGATGCGCACCACCAGCACGCGCACGCACACGGCGACCCATCCGGCGAGCCGCATGTGCACACACATCGGCACGCACGGCTTGTGCACCGCCATCCGCACTATCCCGACCTGCATCACCGGCACGGCCACGCGGATTGATCCACCCGCGGCGCCATTGAGCGGCAGGCGCGCCGCGGGTGAACCATCACAGGCTCACATGCGTCCCATCTTGCCCATGTGACTGACGAGCAAGGCATTGGCCTTGCGCCGCTGTTCGTCGGAGAGCGTGTCCCAGAGCGCCCGGACCGGAGCCTCGATCGCTTTCAGCGCCTCGAGATGCGCAGCCAGCCTTCGCTCATGCTGCGCAATCCGGTCCGGCCAGTCCGGGGCAGGCCCTTGCTGCATCATCTGGGCCCGCATCTCTCGCATTGCCTTCACGTGCGCGCGCAGCGCGGTGGCAAAGGCATCCCACTGTGGCTCCTGCGCGTCGGTGATGCCGAGTTCCGTCTTGAGCGTGTCGAGATGTCCCGCCATTGCCATGACCGGCATCATGCCCGGGCCGCCGGGACGTTGCCCCGCGCCCTGCATCATCTGCATCATGCCCTGCATCATTTCGGTCATGCCGCGCATCATGCGCATCATCGGCATCGCGCCGCCGGGTTGGCCGGGACCCATCGGGCGCATGCCCGTCATATCGTCACTCTCGTTCTGATCTTCGTCATCCTCGTGCATCGCCTGAGAGCCCGCTTCGCCAGCGGGCATGGCCATCGGTGTTGCGTGACGGTCACCGGCGTCCTCGTCGGCCTTTGCAACATTGACCGCCCCGGCGGCCAGCAGAGCGATCGCCGCGACAGCGGTAGTGCGAAACGACGTCATGGGTGTTCTCCATGCATGGTGTCAGAGGGCCGGACGCCCGCGCTTCCGCTCTGCGCGCTGGCACCCTCCCGGCCTCGAGCCGCTTCGTCGCGCACTGAACTCGATGCCAAGACAGCTAAGCCGGCATTCGCGTGCCCGCGATCCGTCCGGTGTACGCCCGGGCGCGGGCGCCGCAGCGTCCGCCAACGGGCCGGATGGTCACACGGCGATGCGTGGCGGCGGCGCGGAGGGTCTTGTGGTGATGCCGCCAGGCAAGCAGTCGAAGCCCGACAGGAATGCCGCTGCGAGCCGCAACGGGCCCGGCAGATCGGCGGACAGGGCGGATATCCAGCACGCGTGCGCCCCGCACCAGCCGCCGGCACAGCACGGCCGGCCGTGATCGCAATCGGGGTCGCCGGCGGGCATGTCCGTGCCGGGCCATGCGGATGCAACCGAGAGCCCGACCGCCGCCGCGCGACGATGAGGACAATCGCCGCTGACGGTGGCGAACGGGATCGGCGCAGCGAGCAGGAACATGGTCAGGAGCAGCAACCCCATAACCGTTGCCCTCGCGCCGCGCACCGTCCCGCCCGGCATGGTCTGCTACCTCGTCATGCGCCCGATCGTCTCGACCAGCTCCTCGACCTTGTGCTGCTGCTCGCGTGGGTCGCCCGAGGCGAACGCCCTGGCGACGCAGTGCGACACATGATCCTTCAGGATCTGTTCCTCAACCTTGTGGAGCGCCGCGCGGACCGCATTGATCTGGGTCAAAATGTCGACGCAGTAGCGGTCTTCCGCGACCATGCGGAGCAGGCCGCCGACCTGACCCTCGATCCGCCGCAACCGGACGGCGACGGCCTGTTTCGTGGCGTCGTGCATGCTTGGTACCATACGGGTGTGCGGTATATAGGGCAAGGCCGGATCGCGCCGCCACGCGACGCTCCGTGGAGACCGAAGCATGAACGAGGCACTGCCGCACGGCGACGACCATGCCGCGCACGACCACCATCACCACCATCACCACCATCATGCCGATGGCGGCGCGACGGGCGCGCGCGTGACCGACCCGGTGTGCGGCATGAAGGTCGATCCCGCGACGTCGAAGCATCGGTTCGACCACGCCGGGCAAACCTTCCATTTCTGCTCGGCGCGCTGCCGCGAGCGGTTCGCCGCCGCGCCGGGCGATTTCCTCGCGCGCGCCGAGCGGCCACCGCTGCCGGCGGCGGCACCGGGGTCAGTCTGGACCTGCCCGATGCACCCCGAGATTCGGCAGGACCATCCGGGAGCCTGCCCGATCTGCGGCATGGCGCTGGAACCGCTGGCCCCCTCGGCCGCAACGGAAAGCAACCCCGAGCTGCACGACATGTCGCGCCGGTGCTGGATCGGTGTCGCGCTGAGCGTGCCGCTGGTGGCGCTGACGATGGGGGAGATGATCCCCGGCACGTCGCTGGCGCATCTCGTGCCGCCGCGCTGGTCGATGCTGCTGCAATTCGTGCTGGCGAGCCCGGTGGTGCTGTGGTCGGGCTGGCCGTTCTTCGTGCGCGGCTGGCAGTCGCTGGTGCGGCGGCACCTGAACATGTTCAGCCTGATCGCGCTCGGCGTGGGCGCGGCCTACGTCTACAGCCTCGCCGCGACCTTCGTGCCCGGTATCTTCCCGGCGGGGTTCCGGAGCGCCGACGGCATGGTGGCCGGGTATTTCGAGGCCGCCGCCGTGATCACGGTACTGGTGCTGCTGGGGCAGGTGCTGGAGCTGCGGGCGCGGGCGCAGACCGGCGCCGCCATCCGCGCCCTGCTCAACCTGGCGCCGAAGACCGCCTTGCGCATCCGCGCGGACGGCACGGACGAGGCGATCCCGCTCGACCGGGTGCAGGCTGGCGACCGGCTGCGCATCCGGCCGGGCGACGCCGTGCCGGTGGACGGCGCCGTGCTGGACGGGCGCAGCAGCGTGGACGAGGCGATGGTGACCGGCGAGGCGATGCCGGTGGCGAAGGCGGCGGGGGCGGCGCTGATCGCGGGTACGGTGAACGGCACCGGCACGCTGGTGATGCGCGCCGAGAAGGTGGGGGCGGAGACGATGCTCGCCCGCATCGTCGCCATGGTGGCCCAGGCGCAGCGGTCCCGCGCGCCCATCCAGCGGCTCGCCGATGTCGTGGCCGGCTATTTCGTGCCGGCGGTGGTCGGCGTCGCCGTCGCCGCCTTCATGGGCTGGGCGATCTGGGGGCCGGCGCCGGCGCTCGCCTACGGGCTGCTGGCGGCGATCTCCGTGCTGATCATCGCCTGCCCGTGCGCGCTCGGCCTCGCCACGCCGATGTCGATCCAGGTCGGCATCGGCAAGGGGGCCACCGCCGGCGTGCTGATCCGCTCCGCCGAGGCGCTGGAGCGGATGGAGCGTGTGGACACGGTGGTGGTGGACAAGACCGGCACGCTGACCATGGGAAAGCCGCGCGTGACCGCCATCGTGCCGGCGCCCGGGCTGGACGAGGCGGAGGTGCTGCGCCTTGCGGCGGCGGTGGAACAGTCGAGCGAGCATCCGCTCGGCGCCGCGATCGTCGCCTCGGCGCGCGAGCGCGGGATCCCGCCGGCGGCGGCGTACTCCTTCCAATCGGTGACCGGCCAGGGCGTGACGGCCACGGTAGACGGGCGGCGCGTCGCCCTGGGCAGCGCAAGGCTGATGGAGGGCGAGCACGTGGCGCCCGGCGCGCTGGCGGCGGCAGCCGAGCGGCTGCGCGCGGACGGGGCGACGGCCCTGTTCGTCGCCGTGGACGCGGCACCGGCCGGGGTGATCGCCGTGGCCGATCCGGTCAAGGAAACCACGCCGGCCGCGCTCGCGGCGCTGCGGGCGGACGGGATAGGCATCGTCATGCTCACCGGCGACAACCGCCGCACGGCAGAGGCGGTCGCGCGCCCGCTCCAGATCACGGAGATCGAGGCCGACGTGCTGCCGGAGGACAAGCACCGGCTCGTCACGCGCCTGCGCGGCGAGGGCCGGATCGTCGCCATGGCCGGCGACGGGGTGAACGACGCGCCGGCGCTGGCCGCGGCCGATATCGGCATCGCCATGGGCACCGGCACCGAGGTGGCGATCCAGAGCGCCGGGATCACGCTGGTGAAGGGCGACCTCGCCGGGATCGCGCGGGCCCGGCAGCTCAGCCGCGCCACCATGCGCAACATCCGCCAGAACCTGTTCTTCGCATTCGTGTACAATGCTTTCGGCGTGCCGATCGCGGCGGGGGTGCTGTATCCGGTGTTCGGGATTTTGCTCAGCCCGGTGATCGGCGCGCTGGCGATGTCGCTAAGCTCGGTGTCGGTGGTCGCGAACGCGCTGCGGCTGCGCCGGATTCGGCTGTAGCGCGCGCACGCGGTGCGAATGATCAGAAAAAGCAACTCGGTGCCGGTGGCGCCGCGACCCGAGCCTGCCGACGGCCGCGGCGGCGACATCTTCGGCGTGATCCTGGCGCGGGAATCGTCGTTCTCGAAGGCGCATCGGCGCATCGCGCACGCCGTGCTGACGCACCCGCAGGCCTTCGTGGAGAAGCCGATCGAGGCGCTTGCGCCATGGCTCGGCGTGTCGGCGCCGACCGTCATGCGCTTCAGCCGCGCCGTGGGGTGCGAGGGCCTGCGCGAGCTGAAGCTGCGCATCATGGGCAGCATGCGCGTGGGTGTCCGCTACCTGGAGCCCGCGACGCCGCCGGCGACGATGGCGGAGGCGGTGTCGCGCGTCGTCATGCGCGCGCACAGCGCCATCGCGACCGCCGAGCAGACGCTGGACGTGGGCGCGCTGGAGCGGGCGGCGGCGATCGTCGCCCGCAGCCGCGTTCTGTACGTGTTCGGCAGCGGCGGCGTATCGAGCTGGCTGATCGAGGAGGTGCAGAACCGGCTGTTCCGCCTGGGCCTGCACGTGGTGCCCTGTGCCGATCAGCAGATGCAGATGATGCTGGCGGCGACCATGGACCGCACCGACACCCTGCTCGGCTGTTCATTGACCGGGCGGAATGCCGAGCTGCTCCGCGCGGTGGAGATTGCCGCGCAATACGGTGCGGCGACGATCGGGCTGACCACCGCGGCGACGCCGTTGAGCCGCGCGGTGGGCCTGCCGCTGACGATCGCGGTGCCGGAGCACGGCGACCCGCTGGGGCCGACCGCGATGCGCTACGGCTTCATGGCCGTGATCGACATGCTGGCCTACGTCATCGCCATCCGCACGCAGCCGGCGGCACTGGAGAAGCTGCGCCGCATCAAGCAGCAGCTCATGACCTTTCGCGACGAGGACGACAGCCAGCCGCTGTGCGACTGACGCGGCACCTTCGCAGCGGCAGCAAATTCTGATCCGAAAATCGACTTTCCGTCTGGACGCCAGCGCGAGGTCTGGCACACTGCCCCGCCGCTCGCCGCGCGGGCGGAGCATCGGTTGACAGGGCACAAAGGCTGATCGTCACCAGAACTGAGGGAAATCCGCCCGTGGAACGCTGGCTTCGAGATTTTCTCGTATCGCGCCGTCGAGTGTTGCAGGGAATGGGAGCGGTCGCCGCGGGAGCCGCCCTCGGGCGGCCGGCGTGGGCGGCCCCCGCAACCCCGATCACGTTCATCGGCTGGCAGTATCAGCCGCAGATCGCCGAAGACAACGTCAACATCTTCAAGAAGCTCTACGACGAGAACGTCACCTACGAGCTGGTGCCCGGCGACTACCACCCGGTGGTCGAGACCAAGCTGATGGGCGGCCAGCACATCGACATGATGTACTCGGAGGAGGACCACATCGCCCGCTGGCACGCTGCCGGCTGGGTGCGCGACCTAGAAGGGCTGCCGGGGATCGACGCGATCAAGGCCGGGCTGTTCGAGGTCAGCAAGGCCTCGATGTCGCTCCCCGACGGCAAGCTGGCCGGCCTCCCCTACTACGCCGGGCACAATGCCTTCATCTACAATGAGGAGCATCTGTCGAAGGCCGGCGTGAAGGTGCCGACGGACTGGGACAGTCTGCTGGATGCCTGCCGCAAGCTGAAGAAGGACGGCGTCTCCGACGCGCCCTACAACAGTGCCTGGGGCCAGAACTGGCCGGAGCTGTCGTGGAGCCTGTTCTCGCTGTGGTATGCCAACGGCGCGAAGGTGTTCGACGACAAGTCCGACCTGGTTGTCGACGCGGCGTTCAAGACCGTGCTGGAAGGCCATCGCACGCTCTACAAGGAAGGGCTGGTGGCCGCCGACATCATGACCTTCCCAAACGAGGGCGTACCGGCGTACTGCACCGGGCGGCACACCTTCATGGTGCTGCACGACTACGACCAGAAGGTGACCAACGATCCCAAGGCGTCGAAGATCGCCGGCAAGGTGAAGAACGCGCTGATGCCGGGCAAGACGCAGTCCCCCTTCGCCTGGACCGCCGTCTACCTGATGGGGTCGCACCCTGTGGATGTGGAGCGGGTGTGGAACCTGCTGCAGTTCTTCGGCGGCAAGGCGAAGGACGGGCAGTATCACGTCATCAAACGCTGGGCGCTGCAGTTCGGCCTCGGCTCCGGCTACAAGGAGGTGATGAGCGACCCGGAGGTGGTGGCCAGCTTCTCCAAGTGGCGCGATCTCGCCACCACCAACAAGCAGATCCAGATCGCGACCTCGCGCAAGATCGCCAAGACGACATGGTTCCCGGAATGGGACCTGTTCATGATGAAGTCCGCGCAGGAATACATCCGCGGCAACGGGTCGCTCGACCAGCTCTGCGACTCGCTGAGCAGCAAGGTTGCCGATCTGAAGAAGCAGTACCAATAGCGAGGGCGCGGGCGCCGATGTCGACCACCGCGCCCGCGATGACGGGGCCGGCCGCCGCGCCGGCCCCGGCCCTGCGCGGCCGACGGACGGAGCGGGTGGCCGGCTTCGCCTATCTCGCCGTCGCGCCCACGCTGCTGGTGGTGCTGCTCGTCGTCGGCGTGCCGCTCGGCTACAGCTTCTTCCTCAGCCTCAATCGCACGAACCCGATCACCAAGCGGTGGATCTTCGTCGGGCTGCAGAACTACACGGCGCTGCTGCACAGCACGGACCTGCTGCAGGCGCTGGGCCGCACCGCCTACTTCGCCGCGTTCTCCGTGATCGGCACCACCCTGCTGGGCGGCGTGTTCGCGCTCGTGCTGAACGAGCGCTTCGCGGGGCGCGGCGTGCTGCGCAGCATCGTGCTGGTGCCCTGGGCAATGGCGCCGATCTCGGTGGGCGTGCTGTGGTCATTCCTGTTCGCCGGAGAGTTCGGCGCGATCAACGGCCTGCTCAATGATCTCGGCCTGTCGGCACTCGCCACCCCCTGGCTCGGCAACGGGTTCCGCGCGCTCAACCTGCTCGCGCTGGTGCATGTCTGGAACCAGGCGCCGCTGACCGCGCTGATGCTGCTGGCGGGCCTGCAATCCATGCCGGCCTCGCTGCACAAGGCGGCGATGCTCGACGGCGCGGGGCCGGTGCGGCGCTTCCTCAGCATCACGCTGCCCTGGCTGAAGCCGAACCTGATGTTCATCTCCATCATCGCGACCATCAACGCGCTGATGGCGTTCGACGTCCTGTGGGCGCTGACGCGCGGCGGGCCGGGCAACGCGACCACGGTGCTGGCGTGGCTCGGCTACCTGATGTCGTTCCAGTTCTTCAAGTTCGGCGAGGGGGCCGCGGTCCTCTACGTGCTGACGGCGATCAGCTTCGTGCTCGCGATCTTCTATTTCGTCGTGCTCGGCCCGCGCCGTGGCGGCGCGCCCGCGCCGGCGGGGACGCTGGCCGGGCTGCCGGGCGCGCGGCGCGTGCGCAGCATGGCGGTGCTGCCGCCGTTCCGCCCGCGCCGCGGCTGGCTGCCGCCGGCGACGGCACGCGCGGCGGCGCGCATCGGCTTCTGGGGTGTGACCGCGCTGGTCCTGATCTGGTCGGCATGGCCCGTCGTGGCTTTGCTGCTGATGAGCCTGATGCCCGGCGCCGACCTGATCCGCACGCCGGCGACCTTTCTTCCCTCCACGCTGACGCTGCACAATTTCATCGCGGTGCTGATGCCGGACACGGTCGCCGCGGTGAACACCAGCGTGCAGGCGCAGCGGGTGCCGTTCTCGCTGCTGAACAGCTTCATCGTCGGCGCCGTCGTCGCCGTGGTGTCGGTGGCGCTCGGCACGCTGGCCGGCTACGCCTTCTCCCGCAACGCCAAGGCGCGCACGTTCCAGGCGGCGCTGTGGGGGCTGCTGCTGACGCGCATGACGCCCGCGCTGACGCTGGTGCTGCCGTATTTCATTGGCTTCCGCGTGCTGGGGCTGATCGACACGCGGCTGGCGCTGATCATCTCCTACTGCTCCTTTCTGCTGCCGCTGAGTGCATGGATGATGCGCTCGTATTTCGAGGGCGTGCCGCTCAGCCTCGACCGCGCGGCGCTGATCGACGGCTGCTCGCGGGCGA
Organism: Alphaproteobacteria bacterium; assembly: GCA_017307335.1. Taxonomy (GTDB): domain Bacteria; phylum Pseudomonadota; class Alphaproteobacteria; order Acetobacterales; family Acetobacteraceae; genus JAFKFJ01. Next base: position 8,419 of record JAFKFJ010000292.1, read on the forward strand.
AGATGCTGTGGAAGATCCTGCTGCCCGTGGCGCGGCCGGGTGTCGTGGCGACTGCGATCTTCTGCTTCCTCGCGAGCTGGAACGAATTCCTGTTCGCGCTGATCCTGACCTCGACGCCGAAGGCGCAGACCATCCCGGTGATCCTCGCCGGCTTCCTCAGCCAGGCCCAGTTCTACACCTACGGCCCGCTGTTCGCGGCGACCGTGCTCTCGATCGCGCCGCCGGTCGCGGTCGCGTTCCTGTTCCAGCGCTATCTGGTGCAGGGTGCGCTGTCCGGCGCGGTGAAAGGCTGAGCAGGGAACAGGCGCATGGCATCCATCTCGATCCGCAATGTCTCCAAGAGCTATGGCCGCACGCCGGTGCTGCACAGGCTGGAGATCGACATCGCGGATGGGGAGTTCGTGTCCTTCCTCGGCCCTTCCGGCTGCGGCAAGAGCACGCTGCTGTTCTGCATCGCCGGGTTGGAGGAGATCACGGTCGGCGAGATCCGGCTCGGCGACCGCGCCATGGGGCGGACGCCGCCGCGCGACCGCAACATCGCGCTCGTGTTCCAGGACTACGCGCTCTACCCGCACATGCGCGTGCGCGACAACATCGCCTTCCCGCTGCTCCAGCAGAGCATCGCGGCGGAGACGGTGCGCGGGCAGGTGGCGTGGGCGGCGGAGCTGCTGGGGCTGGAGACGCTGCTGGATCGCCTGCCGGCGGAGTTGTCCGGCGGGCAGCGGCAGCGCGTGGCGGTGGGCCGCGCCATCGTGCGCAACCCGGCGGCGCTGCTGATGGACGAGCCGCTGTCCAACCTCGACGCCAGCCTGCGCGTGCGCATGCGCACGGAGATCAAGCGGCTGCAGAAGGAGCTTGGCCTGACCGTCGTCTTCGTCACCCACGACCAGGAGGAGGCGATGGTGCTGTCGGACCGGATCGCGGTGCTGGACGGCGGCGTGCTGCAGCAGTTCGCGGAGCCGATGACCGTGTATCGCGAGCCGGCCAACCAGTTCGTCGCGAGTTTCATCGGCAGCCCGCAGATGAACTTCCTGCCCGGCCCGATGGCCGGTGGCGCCCTGGACGACCGCAGCCTGCTCGGCGTACGGCCGCACGACCTCGTGCCGGTGCACCGCGCGCCCGACGGGGTGCTGGCGGTGGAGGGCACGCTGGCGCTGGTCGAGCCGGCGGGGCCGGTGACGTATCTCGACGTGGCGCTGGCCGACGGCAGCCTGGTGAAGGCGACCTGCGCCGATCCGCGCGGCCACCAGCCGGGCGAGCGGCTGACACTGGCGGTGCCGCGCCACCGCGTCTCGATTTTCGACGCGGCCAGCGGCGTGCGCACCGGCGCGCTGGCCGTCGCGACCGGAGAGGATTCCAACGACATGAAGGCGATGGCGCATGGCCTATGACCTGATCCTGCGCGGCGCGCGCGTGCTCGACCCGTCGCAGAACATCGACCGCGTCGCCGACGTGGCCTTCGCCGGCGGCCGCGTGGCTGCGGTCGGCGAGGGGCTGGCGGCCGGCGGCGCGCAGGTCGAGGACGTGCGCGGCCTGATCGTGACGCCGGGCCTGATCGACCTGCACACGCATGTCTACTGGGGCGGCACCTCGCTCGGCATCGACGCGGACGATTTCGGCCGGCGCAGCGGCGTCACCACCTGTGTCGACACCGGTTCCGCCGGGCCCGGCAATTTCCCCGGCTTCCGCAAGCACGTCATCGAGCGCAGCGACGTGCGCATCCTCGCCTACCTGCACATCTCATTCGCCGGCATCTTCGCTTTCGGCCGGCGCATCATGCTGGGCGAGAGCCTCGACTCGCGGCTGATCGCGGTGCGCGACACGGTGGAGGTGATCGAGGCCAACCGCGACGTGATCGTCGGGGTGAAGGTGCGCATCGGCCGGCACACCTCGGGCGAGAACGGCATCGCGCCGCTGGAATCGGCGCTGCAGGCGGCCGAGCAGGTCGGGCTGCCGGTGATGGTGCATATCGACGAGCCGCCGCCCAGCTACGAGGAGCTGTGCGACCGGCTGCGGCCGGGTGACGTGCTGACGCACTGCTTCCGCCCGTTCCCCAATGCGCCGATGCGGCCGGACGGCCGCGTGCGACCGGCGGTGCTGCGGGCGCGGGAGCGCGGCGTGCTGTTCGACATCGGCCACGGCAAGGGATCGTTCGCCTTCGCTACTGCGCGGCCGATGCTCGCCGCCGGGTTCCGGCCCGACACCATATCCTCCGACATCCACATCCTCTGCATCGACGGTCCCGCCTATGACCAGGTCACGACGATGTCGAAGTTCCTCTGCCTCGGCATGGACCTGCCGGCGGTGGTGGCGGCCTCGACCGTGAACGCCGCGCGCGCACTCAACCGGCCCGATCTCGGCACGCTGCGCCCCGGTGCCGCCGGCGACGCGACGCTGCTGAGCGTGCGCGAGGGGCATTTCGACTACGAGGACGTGGTCGGCGAGAGGATGCGCGGCAGCCGGCGCATCCTGGCCGAAGGCGCCGTCATCGGCGGCCGCCTCTGGCATCGCGCGCCCCACGGGGATCAGCAGCACAGCCAGCGCGCGGCCGAGCGAGAAACCGCATGACCGCGACTGAGACAGCGAAGCTCCTGGCGGCACTGGTCGATACGCTGCTGCCGGGCGACACCGGCTGGCCCACCGGCGCGACCGTCGGCGTGCAGGCGCCGCTGGCGGCGCGGCTGGTGCAGGAACGTGGCGAAGACGCGCTCGACCGGCTCGTCGCCGCGCTGGGCGACGACGCGGCCGCGCTGCTCAACGGCGACGAGGCGGCGCGCGTCGCCGCCCTCACGGCGTGGGAAGCGCGCGACCAGGACCTGTTCGGCTTCGTGCGCGATGCCGCCTACATGGCCTACTACGAGAACCCCGTCATCGTGCAGGCGATCAACGAGCATGGCCATCCGTACCGGCTCGTCCCGCATGTCGCCGGCTACAAGCTGGCGCGGTTCGACCTGGCGCGCGACACGCCGCGGCACGGGCGCGGCGCCTGGATTCGCACCGAGGCGGTGCAGCGCGTGGCGGTGGAGACGCTGCATCTGGATGACGAGCGCACGCAGAACTGGGGGCGCAAGCAATGAGCACGACACCGGCGGACGTGTTGATCATCGGCGCCGGCGCCACCGGCGCGCTCGCCGCCCTCGTGCTGGCGCGTGCCGGGCTCGACGTGGTGTGCCTGGAACAGGGCGGCTGGGTCGAGGCGGGCGACCACCCACACTACAGCAGCGACTGGAGCTGGCAGCGCAAGACGCGCTGGAACGCGGACGTCAACAAGCGGCACCACGTCGACGACTACGCCGTGCGCACCGATGCGTCCCATGTCCTGATGTGGAACGGCGTCGGCGGCTCCACCAACGTCTATGGCGCGATCTGGCCGCGCTACCGGCCCTCGGATTTCCGCAAGGGCGACGAGCACGGGCTGCAGCCGAACTGGCCGATCTCGTACGAGGATCTCGCGCCGTACTACGACCGGTCGGACCGGCTCATCGGCACCAGCGGCCTCTCGGGCGACCCCGGCATGCCGCCGCGCCCGCCGAGCCCGACCGGCCCGCTGCCCTTCACCGATGCGGCGCGGGTGCTCGCCGGGGCGTTCGACACGCTCGGCTGGCACTGGTGGCCGGCCGAGGCGGCCGTGATCTCCGAGGACTACGACGGCCGGCCCGCCTGCAACGGCTGCGGCGTCTGCTCCGGCTGCGCGCGCGGCTCGATGAGCAAGTACTCGCTCTCGATCTGGCCGAAGGCGCTCGCCGCCGGCGCGCGGCTGCGCATCCAGGCGCGCGTGCTGCGTGTCGAGAAGGGCCGGGACGGCCGGGCCACCGGCGCCGTGTTCCGCGACCGCGTGACCGGCGCCATGGAGTTCCAGCCGGCGCGGATCGTCATCCTCGCCGGCAACGGCGTGGGCACGCCGCGGCTGCTGCTGGCGAGCGACAACCTCGCCAACAGCTCCGACCAGGTCGGCCGCAACCTGCTGCACCACACGCTGACGGCCTGCGAGTTCTGGGTGGACCGCAAGATCGACGGCCACATGGGCTACGTCGCCTCGATGATCAGCCGCGAGTTCGCCGAGACCGACATCGCGCGCGGCTTCGTCAACGGGTTTCAGTTCAACTGCCTGACCAGCACCTCCTCGGCCGGCGAGATCGCCGCGGGCTGGCTCGCGGATGTGAAGGCGCCGTGGGGCCGCGGCCATCATGCGTGGTTCGAGCGGCGCTTCGGCCACAATCTCGGCCTGTTCGCGATCGGCGACGACCTGCCCAACCCGGAGAACCGGGTGAGCCTCGATCCCGAGCAGCGCGACGAGGAGGGCGCGCCGGTGGCGCGGCTGCACTATCGCCCCGGCGAGAACGACCGCCGCATGATGGCCTTTCAGCTCGACCGGCTGGTGGACGTGGCCAAGGCCGCCGGCGCCTACGACTACCGGCTGCAGGACTATCTCGACGAGAACGGCGTGTACCGCACGCCCGCGTGGCACATGATCGGCACCTGCCGCATGGGCGGCGATCCGGAAACCTCCGTGGTCAACAAGTGGCACCAGAGCTGGGACGTGCCGAACCTGTTCATCGTCGACGGCAGCGCGCTGGCCACCGGCGGCGTGGTCAACCCGACCTCCACCATCTCGGCGCTCGCGCTGCGCGCCGCCGAGCACATTCGCGACAATTTCCGCGAGCTTTCGGCCACGACCCGGCCGCGGGCGGCCTGAGCGCCTACAGCGGCAGGCGCGCCTGCCGCGGATCGCGCCGGCCGCCCTCGGCGGTGGCGCGCACCTCGCCGTCGCTGAAGCGGAGATG
>JAFKFJ010000293.1 GCA_017307335.1 Alphaproteobacteria bacterium
CCCCTTCAACACCTCGGCCGATCGCGCCGCCGCCATGCCAACCTGGCTCTGCGACTACAACAGCCGCAGACCCCACGCCGCCCTCGGCGGAAAGCCTCCGATCAGCCGGCTCAGCAGGAACAACCTCCTTGGTAGCGACAGCTAGAGCATGATGACCGGAGGCGGAATCGCCGGAGGTCTGAATCATGCTCTCGGATCAAGGAGCTAGAACGGGTTGAGTGAGCGCGAGCGAACTCATCCCGTTCTAGCCGCCGTCTATCGTAGGGCGGCGGCGAGGACGGGTGCGGAGGCGGGCGGCGCGCTCGCCTCGGCCAGCCCGTAGACGCCCGGGTCCGCACCGAGTGGCGCGAAGCGGTCGCTGATGCCGAGCACGGTTTCGGCACCGCCGAGGTAGAGCAGCCCGTCGGGCGCCATCTGCCGCGCGATCGCCGCCAGCGCGCGCGCCTTGGTCGGGGGGTCGAAATAGATCAGCACGTTGCGGCAGAATACGATGTCGAAGCAGCCGAGCGGGCGGAGGTCGCCGAGCAGGTTGCACTCCCGGAAGCTCGCCATGGCGCGCAGCTCGTCGGCGATGCGCCACATCTCGCCCTGTTTGTGGAAGTGCCGCAGCAGCATCTGCACCGGCAGGCCGCGCTGCACCTCGAACTGGCTGTACAGGCCCTCGCTGGCGCGCAGCAGCGCCGCCCGTGCGATGTCGGTGCCGACGATCTCCACGCCGCGCCCGGCCAGCGCCGCGCGCAGGTCGGTGAGGAGCATCGCGATCGAATACGCCTCCTGCCCGGTGCTGGCGGCGGCGGACCAGATGCGCAACTTCGCTCCGGGCGACCGCGCCGCGTGCAGCCGCGGCAGAGCGTGCTGGCGCAGATGCTCGAACGGCTTGCCGTCGCGGAAGAAGGAGCTTTCGTTGGTCGTCATCGCCTCGATCACCGCTTGCAGCAGCGCGGCACTGCCGGGCGCCCGCAGCCGCTCGGCGAGCGCGTCGAGATCGGCGATGCGGTGCGCGCGCATGACCGTGCCGAGGCGGCTTTCCAGCAGGTAGAGCTTGTCCGGGCCGATCGCGAGGCCGGAGCCGGCGTGCAGGGTCGCAGCGATCGTCGCGAAATTCTGTGGCGTCACGGGCGGGCTGCCGCAACCTCGCGTGAGCCGCGCAGCAGCCCGAGGGCCGCCGGCGCGAGATCGCTCAGCGGCAGCACGCGGTGGCAGAGCCCCGCCCGCGCGATCGCGCCGGGCATGCCCCACACGACGCTGCTGGCCTCATCCTGCGCGATCGCCGTGCCGCCCGAAGCGACGACCGCCTGCGTGCCGGCGAGCCCGTCCTGCCCCATGCCGGTCAGCATCACCACCAGCACCCGCCCTTCGCAGGCCGTGGCCGCCGCCCGGAGCATCGGATCGACGGCGGGGCGGCAGAAATTCTCGGCCGGCTGGTCGGAGAGGCGGGCGCGCAGTCCCGCCGCGGTGCGCTCGATCAGCAGGTGCCGGTCGCCCGGTGCCAGATAGAGGCGGCCCGCGGCCACCATCTCGCCGTCACGCGCCTCGGCAGATCTCACGCCGCCGAGCCGGTCGAGGTGCTCGGCGGGCAGCGCGGTGAAGGCGGGCGGCATGTGCTGCGTGACGATGACCGGTACCGGCACGGCGCGGCCCAGCGCCTGCACCAGCGCGAACAGCGCCTGCGGGCCGCCGGTGGAACTGCCGATGGCAAGCAGCAGCGGCGGCCGGGCCGGTGCGGCCCGCAAGGCGGGCGCCGGCACCGGGGGGGTCGCCGTCGTCCGCGCCGCCGCGCGCCGGCGCAGCCGCGCCAGCCCCGTCACCTTCGCCAGCAGTTCGCGGCGGAAACTGTCGTCGGCAATGGCCGCGACCGAAGGTTTCGGAATGTAGTCCGCGGCGCCCAGGCGCAGCGCGCGCAGGGCGATGTCGGCGCCGCGCGTGGTCAGCGTGCTCGCCATCAGGATGCGCAGATCCGGATCGACGCGCAGCAGCAGCGGCAGTGCCGCGAGCCCGTCCAGCTCCGGCATCTCGATGTCGAGCACCAAGACGTCCACCGGCTGGCGTGCCAGTTCGCTGAGCGCCTGATGCCCGTTGCCGGCGCGGGCGACCACCCGCACGCCCGGCTCCGCCTCCAGCATGCGCGACAGGGCCGCGCGAATCACGGCGCTGTCGTCGCAGACCATGACGCGCATGTCCTCGGCTGCCGGCGCGGGACGGGGCGGCGCCAGCAGCGTCACGCGAGCCCGACCTGGGCCAGCTTCCCCAGCAGGATTTGCTGGTCGAACGGCTTCATGATGAATTCCTGAGCGCCGTGCTCGATCGCCTGGGCGATGCGGCCGATGTCGTTCTCGGTCGTGCAGAACACAACCGGCGGGTTGTCCGGCCCGAACTCCTCGCGCAGTGCCTTGAGGAAATCGAGGCCGTTCATCACCGGCATGTTCCAGTCGAGCAGGACGCAGGCCGGCATCGCGCGGCGGCATGCGTCGAGCGCGCGCGCCCCGTCCTCGGCCTCCTCGACCGCGAAGCCGTGCCCCTCCAGCATCCGCCGCGCGAGTTTGCGCACCACGCGGCTGTCGTCCACCACCAGGCAGGCGCGGGCGCAAGGGGCCGCGCTCACCGCTCGGCCCCGATCGCGAGCAGGCGGGCGACGTCGAGCACGACCACGAGCCCCGCCGGAAGCCGGTAGACACCGGCGCTGTGCGCTGCCCATTCCGCCGGCAGCGTTGGCGGCGTCGGCTCGAAGGTATCCGCCGTGAGGTTCATCACCTCCGCGACCTCGTCCACCAGCAGGGCGTACAACTCGCCGCCCTGCTCGGTCACGACCGACATGCGCGGGGTGCCGGGCGGGGCAGGAGGCAGGTGCAGCCGGCGGCGCAGGTCGATCGCGGTGACGATCCGGCCGCGCAGGTTCAGGCTGCCGGCGACTTCGGGGGGCGCCAGCGGAATGCGGGTGATCACCTGCTCGCCGAGCACGTCGCGCACCGCCAGCACGGGAATCCCGCAGCGCTGCCCGGCGACGCTGAGCGTGACCAGGAGCGAGGTCGCGTCGTCGCGGGCATCCGCGGCGCCATCGGCGGCGTGGTTCAGCAGATCAAGGGGCATGGCCGCGTTCCCTCAGGCCGCCGCCGCGACGTCCTGCCCGAGGCACTGGCGCAGGCTTGCCAGCAGGGCGTCGCGGTGGAATTTCTCGACATAGTCGGTGAAGCCGGCGTCGCGGCCGGCGGCGATGTCGTCCGGATGCGTGCGGCCGGAAAGCGCGATCACGGGCAGGCGGGCCCACGCGCCCTCGGCGCGCACGCGACGCACGAAAGCGAGCCCGTCCATGTCGGGCATCTCGATGTCGGAGACGATCGCGTCGAACATCGCGCCCTCGTCGCGCAGTCGCAGCGCGGGCTCCGCTCCGGCGGCCGCGGTAACGTCATAGCCCGCGGCCGCGAGCGCGGGCACCAGCAACTGGCGGAAGAAGTCGCTATCTTCGACCATCAGCACGCTCGGCCGGCGCGCGGCACCGGCACGGCGCCCGGCGGCACTGCGAAACCAGTCGCCATAGGCGATTTGCAGCCAGTATGCGGTGTCGATCACGTCGGTCGCGCGGCCGGCTACGATGGCGGTGCCGAGCACGCCCGGCCGGCCGCCGCCGAGCTCCACGCGCAGCGTCTCCTCCGCGACGTCCACGATTTCATCGACCACGAGGCCCATGCAGCGGTCCCGGCCGAGGGCGGCGTCGATGTCGGAGAACACCAGCACCGGATGGCTCTCGCGCGCCGGGTCGATCGCGCCGGCCATCGGCACCAGCGGCATCAGCCGGCCGCGGTACTGGGTGACCGGGGCGCCGGACGAAAGTTCGATGCGCTCGCGGGCAATGTGCTCGATGCGCGCGACGAGGCCGAGCGGCGCCGCCTTCGGCTCCGGCCCGCCGGCGCGGAACAGCAGCAGCGTGGTCCGTTCGGCGCTGCTGACGGCGGGCGCGGCGGCAGCGGCCACGCCGCTCGCACGCTGCTCACCGCCGCCAAGCCCCGTGGCACGGGCGATGCCGTTGGGATCGAGGATCATGATCACCGACCCGTCGCCCAGGATCGTGTTGCCGCTGAACATGGTCACGTGGCGCAGGATCGGCGCCACCGGCTTGACCACGATCTCCTCGGTGTCGAAGACCGCATCGACGATGATGCCCAGGGTCGCCGCGCCGACCTGCACGATCACCACGGTCTGGGGGGCGGCATCGTCCGCTGCGTCGCCTAGCTGCAGCAGCCGGCGCAGGCTGGCCAGCGGCAGCAGCCGCTCGCGCAGGCGCAGGACCGGCGTCGCGTCGATGCGCTCGATCCGCGCCTCCGATCCCTCCGGGCCCGCGCTGGTGCTCGTGCTGGTGCTGGTGCTCGTGCTCGCACGCACCAGTTCGACCACCGCGAGCTGCGGGATCGCAAACCGCTCGCCGCCGGCCTGCACGATCAATGCCGCGGCGATCGCGAGCGTGAGCGGGATCTTGATCGTGAACGTGGTGCCCCGGCCGGCCGTGCTGGCGAGGTCGATGGAGCCGCCGATGCGCTCGACATTGGTCTTGACCACATCGAGCCCGACGCCGCGGCCGCTGACGGCGGTGATTGCGGCGGCGGTAGAGAAGCCTGGACGGAAGACGAAGCGCAGGATCTGCGCGTCGTTCATCGCCGCCAGCTCCGCCTCGGTTGCGAGGCCACGCGCAAGTGCCTTGGCGCGGATCTTCTCCACCGGCAGGCCGGCGCCGTCGTCCGCGACCTCGATGATGACGTGGCCGCCTACGTGATAGGCGCTCAGCGCGATCCGCCCGGTCTCCGGCTTGCCGCGTGCGCGCCGCTCAGTGGGGCTTTCCAGCGCGTGGTCGGCAGCGTTGCGGACCATGTGCGTCAGCGGGTCCTTGATGAGTTCCAACACCTGCCGGTCGAGCTCGGTCTCGGCGCCGACCATCACCAGCTCGATCTTCTTGTCCAGGTCGCGGGCGAGGTCGCGCACCAGGCGCGGAAGCTTGTTCCAGGCGCCGCCGATCGGCTGCATGCGCGTCTTCATCACGCCTTCCTGCAGGTCGGACGTGATCTGCGAGAGGCGTTGCAGCGGCACCGCGAGCGCGTCGTCTTCCTGCCGGCGGGCGAGTTGCAGAAGCTGGTTGCGGGTGAGCACAAGCTCGCTCGCCAGCGTCATCAGGTCGTCCAGCACCTCCACCGCGACGCGGATGGTCTGCGGCCCGCCATGCGGTTCGGCGGCCGGGCTCTCGGTGCGCGCGGGCTCGGCTGGGATCGGCTCGGCTGCGACCGGCTCGATGGTTGCCGTCTCGGCCGGGACCGCCGCCGGGACGGCAGCGCCGCCCTCGGCGATTGCGGCCAGGGCGGCGATCAGCGGCGCATCATCGCCCTGCGGCTCCGCGCCGCTGGCGCTGAGCCCTGCCACGATCTCCTTGATCCGGTCGGCTGCCGTCAGCACCGAACTGACCACGTCGGCGGTCGCGACCAGCGTGCCGTCGCGCAGGCGGGCGAGCACGTTCTCCCCCGCATGCGCCACGCGCTCCAGCCGCGGCAGGCCGAGGAAGCCGCAGGTGCCCTTGATCGTGTGCACATGCCGAAAGATCAGCCCGAGGGTCGCCGCATCGTCCGGCGCCCGCTCGAGCCGCACGAGGGCGAGGTCGAGCTCGGCGAGGCTCTCGGTGGTCTCGGTCAGGAAGTCGGCAAGCAGATCGTCCATCGTGGCCCCACTCGCGCCGCCGGCGCAGGATCGGGGCATGCTGGCGGGCAGCGGCGAACAAACGCTTAACCGGCGGCCGTCATCGTTGCATCGCCAGTGCCGCGCGGCTCGGCTAGGCTGGCGGTGACACGGGAGAGAGACTCCATGAGCCCTGGACCCCGGATGCCGCGCGCCGCCGTGGGGGCGCTGCTGGCTGCGGCGATGCTGCTGCTGACCGCCGGTGCCGCGCGCGCCCAGCCGCCGGCGCTGACGACCGAGAGCTACACCATTCCCGCCACCGACGATCCGGCGATCCATCTGTTCGTGCGCAACAAGCATCCCGCCGGGATGACGCATTTCTCCGGCGACAAGATCCTGCTGTTCGTGCACGGCGCGACCTATCCGGCGGAGACCGCGTTCGACCTGCCGCTGAACGGCCTGTCGATGATGGACTACGTTGCGCAGCATGGCTGGGACGTGTGGCTCGTGGACGTGCGCGGCTACGGCGGCTCCACGCGCCCGCCGGCGATGGATGCGCCGCCCGCGGCGAACCCGCCCTTCGCCGATACGCCGACCGCCGCCCGCGACGTCGGTGCGGCGGTCGACCACATCGTGACGAAGCGTGGCGTCGCGCGGATCAACCTGATGGGCTGGTCGTGGGGCACCGCGATCATGGGCCTCTACACCACGACGCATAACGACAAGGTCAATCGGCTGGTGCTGTATGCGCCGCTGTGGATCTTCAACAGCCGGCCGCTGATCGGCGGCGACGGGCCGCTCGGCGCCTATCGCACCGTCACGCAGGAGCAGGCGCACAAGCGCTGGATCATGGGCGTGGCACCGGACCAGGTGGCGAGCCTGATCCCGCCGGGCTGGTTTGAACAGTGGGCGAAGGCGACCTGGGCCACCGATCCGGCGGGCGGCGGCAAGACCCTGCGCGCACCCAACGGCGTGCTTGCCGACGTGCGCGCCTACTGGGCCGCCGGGAGGGCGCAGTACAACCCCGAGGATATCCGCGTGCCGACGCTGCTGATCCATGCCGAGTGGGACGCCGACTTGCCGAGCTACCAGGCGCAGGGCTACTTCACCCATCTGACCCACGCGCCGTACAAGCGCTTCGTGGAGCTGGGCCAGGGCACGCACACGGTCATGATGGAGAAGAACCGGATGCAGTTCTTCCACGAGGTCATGAACTTCCTCGACGAGCCCGATCCGCAGGCGCTGAACTAGCGATCGCCAGCCATCCGCGTACCATCAGGGAACAGACGCATGCAGTTTCAAAGCGCATTCAAGGCCGTTGCCGCCGCTGCCGTGTTGGTGGCCATGGCGTCGGCCGCACAGGCGCAGACACCGGCGCGCGTGCGCGGCGTGGTCGAATCGCTCAGCGGCCACACGCTCACCGTCAAGTCGCGTGACGGGCAGGATGTGAAGGTTGCGCTTTCGTCGCGCTGGCGGGCCGTCTCGGTCGTGCCGTCGACCGTGGACGCGATCAAGCCCGGCGTGTTCATCGGCACGGCCGCGATGGGGCCGGACAGCGACCTGAAGGCGGTCGAGGTCGTGGTGTTCCCCGAGCGGATGCGCGGCACCGCCGAGGGCCACTATGGCTGGGACCTCGGCGCGGCCAATTCCATGACCAACGGCAACGTGGACGGCGAGGTGGCGGCGGCCGATGGGCGGCAGCTCACGGTCAGCTACAAGGGCGGTACCAGCAAGATCACCGTGCCCGCGGGCGTGCCGGTGGTGACGCTCGTGCCCGGCCGGCGGTCGCTGGTGGTGCCTGGCGCGCAGGTGTTCGTGCCCGGCCAGCGGGGGGCCGACGGGACGATCAGCGCCGCGGCGGTCCTGGTCGGCAAGGATGGCCTCAAGCCGCCGATGTGACGCGCAGGAGAAGGGGCGGTGCGGTCTCGGTCCGCGGCGCGAGCAGAAGCCGCGCCTCGGTGCCCGCCTCCTGCGCCAGCAGCGCGGTCAGCGCCGCCTGCAGCCGCCGCCCCGGCAGCGCCTCGCCGATGCTGTCGAGCGCGTCCCAGGCGGCATCGGGGTCGGCGAGCAGCCGGCCCAGGCCCTCGGGCCACGCGGCGCGTGGGCCGGCGATGCTGACCGTCAGCTCGCGCGCGGGGTCGCCGCCGAGCCCGATGGTGCCGCCGCCCGGCAGGCTCTCGCCGGCGAGCAGGACGGCGTTGACCGCCGGCCGCGCGAGTGCGGGGGCGAACGTGCCGGCCCGCAGCCGCGGCTCCAGCTCCAGCCGCAACCGATGCGCGTTGCTCAGCCCCTGCGCCAGCTCGACGAGCGCGCTCCCCGTCAGGCCCGGCGGTGCCGCCCCCCAGGCGGCGCGCAGCAGCGCCAGCCGCTGGCGCAGCACGGCGGACGCCTCCTGCGCGAGCGACAGGGCCTCCGCCTCGGCACCCACTTCCTCCAGCGCGGCGCCCAGGGCGCCGAGCGGGCCGCTCAGGTCATGACAGAGCCGCGTCGCCAGCGCCTCGGCCAGCCGCACTCCTCGTCCGCGCCCGGAGGCGTCGGCATCGTTGCCCATCCTCGGCCCCCCTTGCTTGCCCTATCCGCGTGGGCCCGATTCGAATACGATGCGGAGAGGCAAGTGTCGAGGTTTCGTTGTGCCGGCGACTGACGGCCATTCCGGGCGGGCCGGCCGCGGCACGATGCTGGAGCCCGGCCAGTTCGTGCGCCATCCCGCCCGCCCCGATTGGGGCGACGGGCAGGTGCAGTCGGTGGTCGGCGAGCGGGTGACGGTGAATTTCGAGCATGCGGGCAAGGTGCTGATCAACGCCCGCGTGGTCGCGCTGGAGACGATCGAGCCGTGAGCACCATGCCCTTGCCGCCGGGCGCGACAGCGCCGACATTGCCGACCATGCGGGACCCAGCCCCCCTGATCGACCCGTTCGGCCGCGCCATCACCTATCTTCGCGTGTCGGTGACGGACCGCTGCGACCTTCGTTGCGTCTACTGCATGGCGGAGGACATGACCTTCCTGCCGAAGGCCGAGATCCTGTCGCTCGAGGAACTCGACCGGCTTTGCGGGGCGTTCGTGGCCCTCGGGACCCGGAAGATCCGGCTGACCGGCGGCGAGCCGCTGGTGCGTCGCGATGTGATGACGCTGTTCCGCAGCCTTGGCGCCCGCCTCGGCACCGGGCTCGACGAGCTGACCCTGACCAGCAACGGCACCCAGCTCGGCCGCTTCGCGTCGGAGCTCTACGCGGCCGGCGTGCGGCGGATCAATGTCAGCCTGGACACGCTCTCGGCCGAGAAATTCGCGGCCATCACGCGCTGGGGCCGGATCGAGAAGACGTTGGACGGCATCCATGCCGCCAAGGCCGCCGGGCTCGCGATCAAGATCAACGCCGTGGCGCTGAAGGGCGTCAACGACGACGAGTTCGACGACATGATCGCCTGGTGCGGCGAGCACGGCTTCGACCTCTGCCTGATCGAGACCATGCCGCTCGGCGACATCGACGGCGACCGCACCGACCAGTACCTGCCGCTCTCAATCGTGCGCTCGCGCCTGCGCCGGCGCTGGACGCTGGAGGAGACCGACTACCAGACCGGCGGCCCGGCCCGTTACTACACGGTGGCCGAAACCGGGCGCCGGGTCGGTTTCATCACGCCGCTGACCCACAATTTCTGCGAAAGCTGCAACCGCGTGCGGCTGACCTGCACCGGCACGCTGTACATGTGCCTGGGCCAGGAGGACGCCGCCGATTTCCGCGGCGTGCTGCGCGCCGGCGCCGACGAGGCCGAACTCGCCGACGCGATCCGCGCGGCGATCGCGCGCAAGCCGCGCGGGCACGATTTCATCATCGACCGCCGGCACGAGCGTCCCGCGCTGGCGCGCCACATGAGCGTCACCGGCGGCTGAAACTTTGCGGCTAGGGCATGATGACCGGAGGCGGAATCGCCGGAGGTCTGAATCATGATCTCAGATCAAAGAGCTGGAACGGGTTGAGTGAGCGCGAGCGAACTCATCCCGTTCTAGAGTCCGGCGGCCAGAACCTCGCGCGCCCGGCCGCCCGCCGTCATGATCGCCGCGAGGTCGGGGCGGCGGCTGAGCTGGGTGCGATAGAGCGGCACCGCGGCCGCCGCCAGCGCGCCGCCGCGGCCCAGCATGGCGTCGCCGATCTCGACGATGCGCAGGTTCGGCCATGCCTTCCAGCGGATGCGCAGCACCGTCTGCATAATGTCGGACGCGGACGCCCCCGGCATCGCTTGCGCCAGGATCAGCGCCATCGACGCGGTCGAGCGCGACACGCCGGCGTGGCAGTGCACCAGCAGATGCCCGGCCCCCGCCGGCATCTCCGCCAGCGTGTGGCCGAAGGCCAGCAGCCGCGCGACGTGATCCTCGTCCGGCGCGATCATGCCGGGCGTCTCCTCGATCACGTCATGGAAGCGCAGCTCCAGCTTCTCATGGCGGGCGAAGGTGCCGAACGCGTCCGGCACCGGCCAGTCCGGATCGAGGATCGAGAGCACGTGGCTCACGCCGACCTCGTTGTGCGAGGGCAATTCCTCGATGCCGCAGACGGTGATCTTGAACGGGGGCGGCGTTTGCAGGGTGGACCTCGAACAGTGCGCCCGCCACTCTATCCCCATTCGCGGGCGTTATGTCCCCCCACTGGCACGGCCCAGACCTGCGGCACGGCGGCGCTCAGGCGCGGGCCTGCGGCGGTGGTGGGCGACCTCAGGCGGCGCCGAACACCCGCAGCGCCGCGCAGGCGGCCCCGTAGCCGTTGTCGATGTTGACCACGACGAGGCCGGGCGCGCAGCTCGCCAGGACGGCGTGCAGCGCCGCGTGGCCGCCCGCCGCGACCCCGTAGCCGACCGAGGTGGGCAGGGCGATCACCACGCCGGGCACCAAGCCAGCGACGACGCTCGGCAGCGCCGCGTCCATCCCGGCCGCCACGATCACCACCGGCATCGCCCGCAGCTCCTCCACCCGCGCCAGCAGCCGCCACAGCCCGGCGACGCCGACATCGGTCACCCGCAGCGCGTCGTGCCCGTGAAAACGCAGTGTGCGCACGGCTTCCGAGGCCGCGAGGAAGTCCGACGTGCCCGCGGACACCACCGCGACGCGCGCCGGGCGCGGTGACGGCAGGGCGCCAAGGAACGCGGTGGCGGAGTGCGGATCATGGTCGAGCCGCATGCGCTGTTCCGCCGGCAGCGCGCCGAACTTCTCGGCATCCAGCCGGGTCAGCAGCAGCCGCCCGCCGCGCGCGTCGGCCTCCGCGATGATGGCGCCGATCTGCGCCGCGGTCTTGCCTCCGCAGAAGATCGCTTCCGGCAGGCCGATGCGCTGCTCGCGCTCGGTGTCGGGCACGAATTCGTTCATGCGGGCGTCTGCATGTGAGGCCGGACGAACGCGCTGCCGGTGCGATATGGCGCGAAACTCACCGGGCGCTCGCTCAGCGCCCCGAGCGCATCGAGCAGGGCGGCACGATGCGGTGGCAGGCGTTCCAGCGCATCCGCGTCGAGCTCCACCACCAGGCCCGCCGCGCGCACGCGCGCGCGAACGGTTCGCGGCGCGAGGGTTTCGGTCACCAGCCGCTCGGCGCCGTGCACCAGCCCGAGCAGCGCCGGCTCGACGCGAATGCCGGTCTCGATCCGGCTGGAGAGGCAGGGCGAAGCGGGCAGGGCGGCGACGCTGCCGAGGCCGAGTTCGGCCGCGAGGGCGCGCACCGTCGCCTTGTCGATGCCCGCCTCGACGAACGGGTGGCGCACGCCGTGCTCGGCCGCCGCGCGCAGGCCCGGCCGCCAGTCCGCAAGGTCGTCGGTGTTGGTGCCGGAGACGATGGTGCCCGCGGCGCGCGCCGCGATCGCGGCATACAGGTTGGTCTTGCAGAAGAAGCAGCGATCCGCCGGGTTGGCGCGATAGCGCGCGTCGGCGAACTCGCCGGCATCGAAAATCTCCAGCCGCCAACTGCGTTCTTCCGCGATCGCCCGGGTGCGTGCGGTGGCCTCGGGCGGCACCGCGGGTGAGACGGCGTGGTGCATGCGCGCCTGCATGCCGAGCAGCGCGTGGGCGCTGGCCGCGAGCGTGAGACTGTCCACGCCGCCGCTCACCGCAACATCCACCGCGCCGATCCTGCGCAGCACGCGCGCCAGCCGGTCGCCCGCGTCACTCATCGGCGAGGCGCTCCGTCGCACGGCGCAGCCGCGCGCGCTCGGCGTGGCCGCGCGCGTCGCGCAGATCGTCGCTCTCGGCCTTGCCGGTGATGCCGCCCGGCCGTTCGACGCGCTTCACCCGCACTGCCCGGTCGCCGACGCGAACCTCCTCCGTACTGCGGCGCAGCGCGCGCGCCGGCACGATCTGCGTGCGAAGCCCGATCGTGCTGGTCTCGCGGAAGCATGCCTCGACCGCGCCTTCCATCGCCGCCGGCTCGGCCAGCACCTGAATATGCGTGACCATCCGGCCCTTCTTGCCGAACGCCGGCATCTGCAGCACGTCGTGCACGCCCTCGGTCGCGCGCACCCGGTCGAGGCCGGCGGCCAGGTCCTCTGCCGACTGGTCATCGACTTCGAAGGCCACCACAGCGAGTTCGCGGCGCGCGTGGGCGGGGGCGTGATGCTCCGCTTCCGTCACCAGCACCAGCAGGACGTTGGAGAGCCCCGGCAGGGCGCGCGTGCCGAAGCCGATCCCGCTGCCCAGCACCCGCCGCGCGCCCTCGGGGGCCGCCCGGTTGGCGCCGAGGTGCTTCAGGATCGCCGCGCCGGTCGGCGTGACGCGCTCGCCGCCAACGCCGTCGTCGGTGACGGCAAACCGTTCCAGCAGCACGGCCACCGCGGGCGCAGGCACCGGCAGCGGCCCGTGCGCGGTGGTGACGCGGCCGGCGCCGAGCGGCAGCGGCGCGCAGCTCCACTGCGCCGGGCCGTCGGCATCCGCCTGGGCCGCGATCAGCCACGCCGCGGCGACGATGTCGGCGATCGAGTCGGCAGCGCCCACCTCGTGGAACGCCACCGCCTCGGGCTCGATCCCGTGCACATGCGCTTCCGCCTCGGCGAGAACCTTGAAGATGCCGAGCGCGTGGTCGCGCACCGCGGGCGGCAGGGCGGCGGCGTGCAGCCGCTCGCGGATCGCGCGCCAGGAGGTGTGCGCGTGCGTGTTCTCCTCGGACGGCACCCAGAACCGGGCGCCGGCCAGCACGTGGTCGCGGTGGCGCAGCAGCCGGCACGGCACGCCCGCCACCGCCTCCGCCGCCGCGAGGCAGGCGGCCTCGTGCTCCGGCGCCGCGTCGAGCAGGGCGGCCACGAACATGTCGCCGGCAATGCCGCCCACCGGATCGAGCTGCAGATGTCGCATGGCGGCAGGCTTAGCACGGCGGCCGCACGACCGCATCTGCACCCCCCGCCGCACAGTAACGGTCCCGACGCGGGTTTCCGCCCGCGGCGGGCGGGTGGTAAGCATGGTGGGGCGAGCCGAGGAGTGCCGGGCATCGTGGCGCGCTGAGATGGACGAGGCGGACGAGGGGCACGCGCTCGCAGAGCTGCTGCGGCTGGTGGCGGCGGGCGG
>JAFKFJ010000294.1 GCA_017307335.1 Alphaproteobacteria bacterium
GTGCGCGCGCGCACGAAGAACGGCACGAATTCCTCGGCGAGGCCGGTGCCGTCGCCGGCGGTGAGCCGGATTGCGTAGACGCCGCTGCGGAGGTCCGGTGGGATGGTCAGGCTCAGCGTCGGCTCCCACCGGCAGTCGATGAGGGCGTCGGCGTGGAATTCGATGCCGCCGAATTCCTGCGGCGCGAGGCGGAAGCAGTCGTTGCGTCCGTTCCAGTTCCAGCCCGTCTGCCCGCGCACCGGGCGGTTGTAGCCCTGCGCGTGCAGCGTGGAGGGGCCTGTGTCTACGACCGTATCGCCGATGCCGCGATCGGTGTAGCCCGCGGTCGTATCCCAATACGCCAGAACACGCCCGGCTTCCGGCGCACCACCGTCGCGCAGCGCATCGAGCGCATCGCGGTCCAGCACGCCGCCCAGTATTCCGAAGCGGTCGATCTTGCCATTGTAGCATTGCGAAAAGAACGTCCCGCGCGCCGGATTCCGCTCCATCGCCGCGCCGATCACGAAACCCGCTTCGTCGGGCAACGTCGGTCGCACGCGCAGCGTCTCGCTGACATGCGATCGGTAGTCATACGGGACGACCTTCGAGAGCAGGCTGTTGTAGCGGTTGATCACCGTCTCCTGGTACAGCGTCGCGCGGCCGCTGGCCGGATCGTAGCTTGCCGCGACAAAATACCAGACACGCGCGATCAGCTTTACCTCGGCGGTCACGGCGTCCGTCGCGGTGCCGTCGCCGACCCAGAACTCCAGCTTGCCGGATGGATTGATCCCGAAGCCGAAGCCGGCGGTCGCGTCCGCCAGCCAGCGGCCGAGCAGCATCTGCCGTCCCGCCTCCGGCAGTGTCGGAAAGATGAAAGCGTGCAGTGTCACCGGCCCGGTCGGCGCGAGCTTGTTGTCGCCATCCTGCACACGCAGGAAGTTGCCTTTCTGGATGTGCTGCTTGCGCACCGGCCACGCGCGATCGATCGGCGAGGCCACTGGCTGGGCGACGAAGCCGGGTCCGTCCGGATGCTCGTCGCCATGAATGAGGCGCACGAGTTCGGCACGCACCGTCTCGGTCGCGTCGGCGCTCGCCATCACCTGCAGCGTGTCGCCGGGCTTGACCGAAAGCTTGTCAGTGTAGGCGGAGATGCGGATATCGGCCATGGTCGTTGGTTTTCCCGACGCTCAGGAGTCCATCAGATCCTGCACCCGTTTGAGGAAGACGCCATGCAGCGCCTCCTCCGGGGTGGCAAAGAGGCGGTCGTCGACGACGCGCGGTGGAACGCCACGGCGGCCCGATAGCGCGATGATCCGGTATTCCGCAAAGGGCTTGACGGCGAGCACCGCATACTTGTCGGCGACGGCCGCGCTACGGAAATGGGCCAGCACGCGCTCGAGCGCATCGCTCCGTCGCTTGCCCATGGTGGTGCGATGCTCCTCGATGAGCTGATCGGAGATCAGCCGCTTCAGCTCCGCCCGCAGGTTTGCGTCGAACCGCTTCGTGTAGATCGCCTGCTTGTCGGCGATCTCCGTTGCTTCCTCGGGCATGATCTCGCCTCCCTTGTCGGATTGCGCGGCGCGCCGCTCGCTCTGCCGCTTGCCACGCCAAGCCTGATACTGCGCGGGAATCCCGAATAGTCCACCGCGCAGGAACAGCACCGTGCCCAGCATCACCGCGGCAATGAAGATCAACCTGCTCGGACCGAGGCTGATGAACACCTTGTCCAGCAGCACGACGATCAGCGTGCCCAGCACTGCACCTTCGGCCGTGCCGATGCCCCCGATGACGATCATCGCGAGCAGCAGCAGCAGCTGGTCCATCGTGAACAGGGCCGGCGTCGCCCCGTGCAGGAGCGTGGCGTAGAAGCCACCGATGCCGCCGAGCGCGGCCGAGGAGATCAGGAATACCTGGATGCGCGCGGCACGATAGTTGATTCCGAGGGCCTCGGCGAACGCTTCATGCTGCTCCGGCGCCGCCCGCAACAGCCGGCCGAGACGCTGGCCGTTGATCATGCGGTAGAGGACCAGCGCGCCAAGCAGCAGCACGAATGCGGCGTAGAAGCCGAGGATGATGCCATGCCGTTCCGACATGCTGTCGGGCACGAAGCCGTCGGTGCCAAACAGCCCGCCGTTCGCGGCCCCAAGCGGCTGCGACTGAACCGTATAGACCCGGCACAGCTCGGCAATTCCGACGGTCAGCAGCGCGTAGTAAAAGCCCTCCAGCCGCGTCGCGGGGATCGCGATGAGAACGCCGAAGACCAGGCCGAAGGCTGGCCCGACGAGCCACATCGCCCACCAGGGAAAGCCGGCGTAAATGGAGAGAGCAGCGCTGCCATAGGCGGCGAAGCCGACGGTCGCCAGGCTCGCGAGCGAGAAGATGCCCGCGGTGCCGATCTGCAGCATCCATACAATGTTGATCGCCGCGTACATTTCGAACAATGTCGCGGCGCCGACGAAGGAATTGTTGCCGAGCAACGGCGGCGCGACCGCTAGCAGCGCAAGCATGAGCACCCACGCAATCGGCCGCACGGTGACGAGCCGGCGCTCGGTCGCGAGCGTGAACGGGTTGTAGCGAGTCTCGAACAGCAACGGGGTGCGGCGCGTGAGCGGATAGCGCACGCGGTGCCAGGAAGCGCTGCCGTGGCTCCTGGCCAACGGCAACCAGCGGCGTCGCCCGACCAGCGCCATGTCGCGCGCCTGGGTCTTGGCCGTCATTCCCTATTCCCGCGAATGCTCGATCATGCCCCCGATCCCCCGCGGGCGGATCAGCAGCACGGCGATGATGAAGAGGAACTGCGTGATCAGAACATATTGTCCGCCGAGGCCGACAGCTGTGACCGCCTCGATGAAGCCGATCAGGACCGCGGCGATAAGTGCCCCGGACACGCTGCCGAGCCCGCCCGCCAAGGCAACGACCATGCCCTTGACCAAGGGGGTCGCGCCAGCAAACGGGCTGACAAAATAGTTCTGCGAAAGCAGCACCGCGGCCAGCCCGGCCATTGCACCGGTCACCATCATCACGGACATCGCGGTCGAACGCAGGCCCACACCGACCAGCGCCGCGCCCTCCGGGTTCTGCATCATGGCGCGGATTTCCAGGCCGCGCCGGCTGTTCTTGCTCCAGGCGAGCGTGATCAGCAGCAGGGCGACGGAACAGACGATGGAACCGATCTTCTCGCGGCTGATGACCGCCGTTCCGATGTGATAGCTGCCGTACCCGAAGATCTTCGGCAGCGCCTTCACCCGGGGTCCGAAGATCCAGAGCAGAAACTGGCCGCCGCACAGGCTGATCGCGAGTGTGGCGATGAGGCTGCGGAGCGGAAAATTGGGCTTGTCGTAGAGCGGGATGAATGCGATCGCGCCGATCAGTGCGCCCGAAAGCGCACCGGTGAGCACGCCTGCGGCGATGACGGCGATGCCGCTCTGACTGATGTTCTGCGCGACCAGCCACGCGCCGTAGCCCGACACGGCGAACGTGAAGCCCTGCGCCATGTTGATCATGCCCAGGCTCGACCAAATGATCGAAATGCCGAGTGCCAGCAGCCCGTAGATCGAGGCCAGGGTTACGGTGGTGAGAACGAGATAGTATGGGTCCATGCCGCGCCGACCGCCGTGCCTTCTAGTGGTGGTGCAGCAGGTGCGGCGTGAGCGCCGTGTCCTGGGTCACCGCGCCGCCCTTCAGCTTCCCCGCATGCAGGCCGAGCAGGCGCGTGACCTTGCCCTCCAGCAGGGACAGGTTCTGCTCCGCGATGATCATCGCCCCGTCCGCAAGGTCGATTTGCATCAGCGCCTCAACCAAGCCGCGGCTGATCTTCGGCGCAAGTCCCAGCGAAGGTTCATCGACCAGCAGCAGTTTGGCGTCGCTCATGAGGCCACGGGCCAGGCTGACCATACGCCGCTCGCCGCCCGAAAGCCGGCCGACCGGCTGGGCGAGCAGCTTGGAGAGCGGCGGAAAGATGGCCAGCACGCGCTCTCGCCGCTGCTTCCGCTCCCGCCAGGCGCGAGTCGTGAACGCCCCGCTGTCGAGGTGATCGGCCACCGTGAGGCCATGGAACAGCGCGTCGCCCTGCGGCATCAGCGCGAGTCCCATGCGAACGATCCGGTGCGTGAAACGCCCCGGCCCCTGGCTTCGTGTGCCGCCGATCTCGACTCCGTTCAACTGGATGGAGCCGCGCTGCCACCCGGTGAGGCCCGCGATCGCCTTCAGCAGCGTGGACTTGCCGTGTCCGTTGAGTCCGACGATGCCGATGCGTTCACCCGCGCGCACCGTCATGCTGACGCCGTGCAACACGCCGAGCGGTCCGTAGCCGGCCGAGAGTTCGTCGACGCGCAGAATATCCGTCATGCGGCTTCGGTGTCGAAATAGGCGGCGCGCACCCGAGGGTCCTCGAAGACGGTCGCCGGGTCGCCTTCGGCAATCAGCCTGCCGAGGTCGAGCACGACGACACGGTCGGCGATCGCCGACAGTAGTTCCAGCCGGTGCTCCACCAGCATGACGCCGATATTCATCTCGTGGGCGAAGTGGCGGATAATGCTGTCCAACTCGTCGATCTCGGCGTTGATGAGGCCAGCCGCCGGTTCATCGAGCAGCAACACGCGGGGCCGCCGCATCAGCAGGCAGGCGAGCAGCAGCTTGCGCCGGTTGAGCGTCTCAAGCGAGCCGGCGAGCTGCGACATCGGCACGCGCAGCGCGACCTTCTCGGCCGCCCATTCGGCGTGGAACCGCGTCAGATAGGGTGCGAACGCCTGCCGCGCCGCACGGAGCGTCTCTCCGACCGTAAGCGCATCGGGCACCACCGGCGACTGGTATGTGCGGCCGAGCCCCAGCCGGGCCCGCGCATGCAGCCGCAGCGACGTCACGTCGCGCCCGCCGATCAGCACGCGACCGCGATCGGGCGTGTATCGGCCGGATAGCACTTCGAACAGGGTGGTCTTTCCCGCTCCGTTCGGTCCAACGATCCCCAGGATCTCGCCGGCCTGAATGCCGACGGAGACCCCCTCGAGAATCGAGCGACCGCCGAGGCGAATATGAATATCCGAGCAGGCAAACAGCGCGGGAGTCAGTGCGGCGGTGGCCACCCGTTCCCGCGCGTCGTCACGCATCGCTCAGGCCCAGGGGAATGCGCGGAACTTCGATTCCGCCAGAACGCCGGGTTCGATGATCTTGTGCTGCCCGCCCTGCACCTGGAAATAGAGCTGGGCCATGCCCTTGTTCAGGTCGGTCGTCTGCAGCGGATAGTGCAGGGCGGCCTGATACTCGTTGTCGAGCGACACCGCGCCGTCGACGCCGCGGTAGGTATGCGTGCGGACGTAGTCGCAGACCGCCTTGAAGTCGTTCGGATCAGTATGCATCCATGCATTACGCAGGATGTACGTGGTGTCATAGGCCGAGCCGTTATAGCAGAGCCCGATGACGCCCGGGTGCTTCGCCGCGTATTTCTTGCGGAATTCCATCCCTTGCGCGTCGGCGTAGACGCCGAGGACGGTGGACCACACCATGCCCTCCGCCGCTCCCTGGGCGACGTTCAGAAACTCCGGCTGCGACGGGCCGTACTGGATGTAGACGAGCGAGCCCTTCACGGGGTCCGCCACGAACTGCTGGCAGAACGCGGCTTCCTCGGCACCGACCCAGTAGTCGAGCATGATGGTGCCGGCGCCTTCCTCCTTGATCGCCTGCATCACCGGGCCCCAGTCCTGCACCGGGTACTGAATGTCGGTGATCTTGGCGAGCTTGAACTTGGTGCTTGGCAGGGTCTTCACCACCTGCTCGGCGATCACCATGTTGTAGTTGTTCTGCTCGCGGATGACGTGGACCTTCTCGTTGGTCGGCTTCCACACGCCGCCCGCCGCGAGCTGCTCCAGGAATTTCGGGAACATCTGGCCGTAGTAGATTTCTGGCGGGTCGACCTGGAAGTAGTTCCAGTACTTGGCGCGGTTCTTCTTGGCGAAGGTGATCAGGTCGAAATTCGTATCGCCGGTCAGGATCGGCGCCTTGTAGTCGCCTGAGGCTTCCAGCGCGGGGATGCGCACCAGCATAAAGGCGTAGCCGATGGCGTGCGGCTTGGTGTCCGTCACCGCGCGAATCGCAGTCTGCACGCCCTCGAGCGTGAAGATGTCGGCGTCGTGATGCTCGAGCTTGATCGGCCGGCCGTTCACGCCGCCGGCTGCGTTGATCTCATCGACCGCGAGCACGGCGCCGTTCAGGTAGTCCGTATGATCAGCGATCTGCGCCGCGATCACGGCAAAGCGGATCGGCGCGTTGTTCGCGGCGAGCGTGGGTGCGACGAACGGCGCAGCGAGAGCAGCACCGATCCCCTTCACCACGGCGCGTCGGCCGGGTGTCCACTTGGTCTCCGTCATCAAGTCCCCCTCATGTTTGTTGGCCCGGCCCAGACATGCGGCAGCGCACAGGGATTCACGCGCAGCAGCTGTGGGCAGACGTCGCCGGCGGAATGTCGAGCGTCGGATTGCGGTCGAAGAAGGCGAACGGTTGCAGCAGGAAGCCGCAATGCACCGAAGGCTGCACCGGGTAGTCCTCCGGGCGGACGACGTGGTTGTGGGCGAAGCTGTGCCAGACCGTGATCGGCCGATCGGCGACCGGCCGATCCTGCTCGGTCCACGCGGGCAAGCCCTGTCCGGGCGCGCTCTGGTTCACGTAGTCGCCGGCGGGCCAACGCTCCTCGGCGCTCGTCGGCGTGACCCAGATGTCGTGCGTGACAAACCCTGCCCGCTGGCCCACCTGGCTCAGCGGTGCGGCCGGCGTGCGCAACGCGCTGTGCGGGACGAGGCGGTAGCCGGGATGGTGGCCGAGCGCGGTCGTGCGCTCGCGATTGACGATCTTCCACCACCGCATGCGCGCTGCGTCGGTGCGTCGCCGCGCCGCCTTCTCCGTCAGCAGCGGCGTCTCGAGGATCGAGAGGGCATTGTGCCACGGATTCTCGGGGCCCGGCGGGTCGGCCACGGTATCGACTTCGACGACCGTGTTGTTGGGACCATCGACTTCCATGTCGAGGCGCACATTGAAGACATGCTGGTGGATGTGTCCCACTACCCCCGGCCCGATGCGCGTGCCGCGCCCCGTCTCGCCCTGCTGGGTCAGGCCCGCCGTATTGACGATGCCGGTCAGCCTGACGTCGAGCTCGACCGTGCCGTCGAGATAGAGGTGCCAATAGAAGCCGTACTCGTAGTTGCCGACGGTCGCCACGAACGAGATCACCAGCCGCCGGCCACGCCGCACCTCCGTCTCCTCGGTGCGGAAATCGGTGTGCTTCCAGAGAACGCCGCAATCCTCCTCGTGCAGGCAGATCGCGTTCTCGATCACCTGCGCGCTGCCGTCGATGCGGTTGACGACGGCATCGAAATAGTGGATCGCGCCGAGACAGTCGCAGCCCAGCGTCAGGCTGTTGGCCAGCACGCCGATGCCGTACTCGCCGCAGTCGAACGCGTTCTTGCGCGGATGCACGTCGGCCGGATGACCGTACGGCACGACCATTTCGGCAAGGCTGGCGCGCTTGAGGATGCTGCGCACCGTCGCTCCGTCACGCAGCTTCAGGTCGTGCAGCACGAGACCCTCGCGCGGCGTGAAGCCGACGCGGAAGCTCCAGCCGCACCACTCCACGGCCCACCCGTCGACGGTGAAGCTGGGGCCCTCCGGCTGAACCACCTCGATCGGCTTCAGGCCGCTGCGCCAGGTCGGCTGGAAGCGCGCCGAGTAATTGGACTCTTCCCGCGGCACCGGAACCACGCCATAGTCGTCGATCCGCACCACCTCGCCGCGGTTGATGTCGACAATCGCGGTCAGACCCTCGACGGGATGCGCATAGTGGTTGTCGTGTGGGCGATTGCGCACCCAGGTGATGGTCTGGATCAGGCGTCTGCCCTCCTCGTCGGCATGCCCGAACACGCCGCACGACCAGGGGTCGCTGCATACGAGCGAGAGGTCGGTGATGCCGCGCTTCGCAAGCGCGGCGACAAAGCGCGGGTCGGCCTTGGCAATCTGCTCCGCGAGCAGGAATTCGTCGGGTGCGATGCGCGGCCGCGCGCCGGGGCGTGGCGTCCAGCGGGTAACGATGCCGTCGCTCAACGAGACGATCGCCTCGAACAGATTGCCCGTCGCGATGTCGTAGGTCGAGACGAATGCCGAGCGATCACCGGAGGTCGCTTCTTCCGGCTCCTTCAGCACGATGGTTTCGAAGCGCATGCCGGCGCCGAGATCGTGTGTGCGTCGCACGATCGCCGCGGCCGCGGCGACTTCCGCGGGCGACAGCGGATCCAGCGCGTGGGATGCTACTTTCAGCCCCGGATCGATGCTATCCATGGGTCATTCCCCACCGCGCATGGGACGACGCATTTCGGGTCGGCAGTTCCAGCATGACCGGGGCGCTCCGAGTTGGACCGACATCCGGCAATCTTGCATGGCAAATATGTGTGAGGCTAGCCGCAAAATGGACCAAGGCGCGCTCTGCATGCGCCCGTCGCCCGGGCAACAGCCACGCGGGAGATCACAGGCTTTTCGCCGTCCATCCAGGCGCGCGCTGAAGCGCGCGCACCGTCAGGGGTAGCCCGGCGGTCGCCGGTCGCGCCACGGCATTTCCCGCTCCAGCACGGACGCGAGCGCGAGCAGCGTGCCCTCCTCGCCATAGCGCGCCACCAGCTGCATGCCGATCGGCAGGCCGTCGGCCGACCAATGCAGCGGGACCGACATCGCGGGTTGGCCGGAAATGTTAAAGGGGAACATGAACACGGCGTCGGTCCACTTCGCATTGTAGCGATCCAGGTCCGTCTCGTTCATGTTCCAATAGCCGAGCGGGCGCGGCTTCTGCGTGAGTGTCGGCGTGAGGAACACGTCATAGGGCTGAAGATCGGCCGCGATCTCGCGCGACAGGACGCGCAGTGCCGCCACGTCCATCGCGTGCTGGACGCCCGAGAGCGCCCGGCCGCGCTCGATGATGGCCCACGTGACCGGTTCCACATCCGCCTGCGTGACGGGACGGCCGACGAGCGGCGCCAGCGCGTCGAACATGGCCGCGGATTCCACCGGAGTCATGCGCGTGTAGGTGCGCCACGCGCTCGCCGCGTCGAGCGCCATGTCGTGTTCCTCGACATCGTGGCCAAGCCGCTCCAGCACCTGGGCGGTGCGGCGCACGCCCTCCGCGACGGCAGGATCAATCGAGCTCCCGTCCGGAGGGGTGACCGTGAAGCCGATGCGCAGCCGCGACGGCGCGCGGGCCGCGAGATCGAGAAACGGGCTGGCGGGCGTTGGCGGGGTGTAGGGATCGCCCGGCAGCGCCCCCGCGAGCGCGTCGAGATAGGCCGCGGTGTCGCGCACCGTGCGCGAGACGCAGAGGAAGTAGGCCCCGCCGTACCAGTAGTCTCCGAACGGCGCGAGGGTGACGCGGCCGCGCGAGGGCTTCAGCCCGACAACCCCGCAGCACGATGCCGGCACGCGGATCGAACCCGCGCCGTCGCTCGCCTCGGCAAGCGGCACGAAGCCGGCTGCCACCGCGGCCGCGGACCCGCCGCTCGATCCGCCCGGCGTCACGTCGTCGCGCCACGGGTTGCGCGTCGCGCCATAGAGGCGCGGCTCGGTGGTGATGGCCCAGCCGTTTTCCGGCGCATTGGATTTCCCGACCAGCACGAACCCCGCCGCCTTGATGCGCCGCGTCGCCTCGGAATCGGCGGGTGCACGAAGCCCGCGCATCCAGGTGCAGGAGTTCGTCAGCGGCGCGCCCTGCCACATCGACGCGAGCTCCTTCAGCAGGAACGGCACGCCGGCGAAGGGAGCGGCCGGCGGTACGCCGTTCGCCACCTGCGCCCGCGCCATGTCGTCCAGCCGGTGGATCACCGCGTTCAGCTTCGGGTTCTCGCGCTCGATGACGGCCAACGCGGTCTCCAGCAGTTCCGCCGCCGTCACCTCGCCCCTGCGCACGAGAGCGCCCAGGCCCATCGCGTCGCTGTCCCGGTAGGTCCTCAACAGGTCGTCCGTTACGGTTGTCATCGTGGCCCGCCTCGAGGGGATGTTCCGACAAAGGTTCGACGGCCGCTGCACTGCGGCACGCGCAACGCGATCCCGTGCGGGACGACGCTAGCCGCTGCGCGCACATGGAGCAATCGTCGGCCGCCGGGTCGGCGGCCCGAAGATCGCTTCCCGCCCGCAGCGCACGGCGCTGTCGCCGCTCGCGCATCTGCGCTACGGTTCGCGCGCCCGCGCGTGCCCCTGCAGCATCGGAGGAGACCAATGCCAGACGATCTTCGTGTCCTCGTTGTCGGGCTCGGCAACATGGGGATGCCACACGCCCGGGCCTATGAAGCCCTCGACGGCTTCCGCCTCGGCGGACTTTGCGCGCGCTCGATCGCCACGCGGCATGATCTGCTCGCGGCCTGGCACGAGGTGCCGCGGTTTGCGGACTTCGCCACCGCGCTCGCGGAGGTGAAGCCGGACGTGGTGTCGATCAATACCTGGCCGGACACGCATGCTCGCTACGCGATCCAGGCCATCGAGGCCGGCGCTCATGTGTTCGTCGAGAAGCCGCTTGCCGAGACGGTCGCGGAGGCGCAGCGGGTCGTCGACGCCGCGGTCGCGCATCGGCGCAAGCTCGTGGTGGGCTACATCCTGCGCGTGCATCCGTCGTGGACGAAGTTCGTCGAACTTGCGCGCACGCTCGGCAAGCCGCTGGCAATGCGGATGAACCTGAACCAGCAGTCGATCGGCCAGGCCTGGACCTGGCATCGCAACCTGATGCAGAGCCTGCCGCCGATCGTCGATTGCGGCGTGCACTACGTCGACGTGATGTGCCAGATGACCAAGTCGCGCCCGGTGCGCGTGCACGGCATCGGCGCGCACCTGTCCGATGAGGTCAAGGTCTGCAACTACGGCCACCTCCACGTGGAGTTCGAAGACGGGTCGGTGGGCTGGTATGAGGCGGGGTGGGGCCCGATGATGAGCGAAGTGGCCTTCTTCGTGAAAGATGTGGTCGGGCCGAAAGGTGCCGTCAGCATCGTGATGGCCGAGCAGGGTGGTGCCGCGGACGAGGGCGCCGCCACCACGACGTCGTCGGACATCGACACGCACACCAAGACGAGCGTCATCCGGCTGCATCACGCCGACCTCAACGCCGACAATTCGTTGGCCCGACCTGACGAGATCCTGCGCATGGACGACGAGCCCGGGCATGACGAGCTGTGCGTTCGCGAGCAGGCCTATCTGCTGCGCGCCATCCGCGAAGATCTCGACTTGACGGAGCACATGAGCGATGCCGTGAACAGTCTCCGCATCGTGCTCGCCGCCGACGAAAGCATCCGTACCAAGCGCGCCGTGAACCTGTAGCGGAGCGCCGCTAAGGTTCGCGCGAGGGCACCGGCATCTGTGGGCGCATCGGGCGGCTGGCTTCGGCGGACCCGAACCAGCCGTCCCGGAACGCCGCGGACTGCGGGCGCATCGACCAGTTGGCCCGCGAGGTCGCGACCTGGCGCACCGGTCGCGCCAGCGCGAACGTCCACACGAAGCCGATATAGGTGGTCGACAGCGCATAGAGCCCGACCTGGCCCGCGAGCCGCACCGCGGCGGCCTCGAGCATCGCGCTGCTGATGATCGCGATGGCGACAGCGATCCACCCCATGCCGACGAACCGGCACAGGGCGGCCGCGGCAACCATCGCGGGCGCGAAGCCAGCAAGGCCATAGTCCACCTGCCACAAGGGTGTGGCGAGCACATATCCGATGCCGACCGCGGCAACCGAGGCGCCGATCATCGCCGGGCCGACGCGCCAGTTCCCGATCGAGGCAGCCAGCGCCAGCGCGAAGCCCACACTGGCATCGGGGATGAAGAAGATCTGCCCCACGCCGCGCAGCCCGGCCAGCAGGATCAGCAGCAGCGGCGAGTCGGGCGGGGGCGGTGCCGCCGGCGGCGCTGCCACCGCCGCCCAGGGCAGACCCGCCATCGCGCTCCACAAAAGCCAGAATATCGGCACATACGGCCCCACGAGCAGCGGCACGTCCCACACGGCGAGCACGCGCTGCATGGCGATGCTGGCGATCGCGACCAGCGGTGCGCCGGCCAGCACCGCGACGAGCAGCCCGGGGCCGGTGTCGAAGAAGGTGCCGCAGGCGAGGCCGAGGAACCAGCCGTTCAGCTCGATCAGCCCGGTGTCGAGAAACGCGCGCGAGGCGCCGGCACGGTCCCCCGCCCAGCGCGCAAGGATGCTGCTGAGGACTGCGGCCGCAGCGAGCCGCGGCGCGGCGAGCGCGAGCACGCCGATGGCCGCGAGGCCCGTCCAGGGGTTCGCGACGAAAAACGTCTGGCTGATGGCGCAAAGGTGCCGCACGGCCACCGAATGCGCGGCGTGCAGACGCTCAGGCATCAGGCGCGATTTCCGTCCATTGCCCGCTGACGAGGACGTGCGGGCCCCATGTCATCGCCTGCGGGATCTCGGCACGGATCGCGAGTTGCGCGCCGTGTCCGGCCCGCAGTTCCGGTTCCAGCCAGACCCCTTCGGTCGGGTCGTAGATCCGCAGTTCCGTCGGCCCGACGCGCACCACGCAGACTTCGTGATATATGACGCGTCCGCCGAGCCAGTTGAACGCATCCGGAACGGCGCTCCATCGGCGGCGCCAGTGCGTGATGGTCTCTTCGGCGGCGGCGCGCAGCACTTGCCCGCCATAGGCTTCCACGCCCTTGGCGCGAAAGATTTCCAGGGCGAAGGCGGCGAACACGCCGCAGTCGACCGACTTGGCGCGGATCGCCTCGCACCATGCAATCGGCCAGCGCGTCGGGCCCCAGCTCCATCGGTGCCGGAGCCAGCCGGGCGCGGCATAGGTGAACGCGTCGGTCGCCGTGAAGTCGTGCGATCGCGCCATTCCCAGCAGCCAGGCGCGAGCGTGGTCGCAGCAAGCGCCATGGTGCGCGAGCGTCGAAGCGGAGGCCTGCGCCCAGGCCGTCCGTTCAAGCGTATCCGGCGCGGCCGAACGCATAGCTCATGCTCCTCTCATAGGCGCCGGCATCGCACACGACGAGCCGGTCGCCGATGCCGATGTCGTCCGGAAGATCGAGGCCGACGAACAGCACGTCGTCCTCCATGCAGATCCGCCCTAGCACGCGCCCCGATCCGCGCCCGATCGGACGAAGGGCGCCGTCCGTCATGCGGAAGACGCGCTGCGGATACACGCCGCTGAGCGGC
>JAFKFJ010000004.1 GCA_017307335.1 Alphaproteobacteria bacterium
CCGCTTCGTCGGGGGCGATGCGGATGCCGCGGCCGCCGCCGCCGGCCGCCGCCTTGATCATCACCGGAAAGCCGATCGCGGCCGCCCGCGCCGCCAGCGCGCCGGGGTCGTCGCCGCTGGCGCCGGGAACGATCGGCACCGCCGCCTCCGCCGCCACCTGCCGCGCCCGCGCCTTGTCGCCCATCAGCCGGATGGTGTCGGGGCGGGGGCCGACGAAAACCAGCCCGGCCTGCTCCACGGCGTCGGCGAAGGCCGCGTTCTCGGCCAGGAACCCGTAGCCGGGATGCACGGCATCCGCACCCGCCGCCACCGCCGCACGCACCATGGCGTCGCGGTTGAGGTAGGATTTCACGGCGTGCGCCGGCCCGACCTCGATCACCTCATCGGCGAGGCGGGCGGCGAGCATGGTGCGGTCGGCGGCGGACATGGCCTGGACGGTCGCGATGCCGAGTTCGCGCGCGGCGCGGATGATCCGTACCGCGATCTCGCCCCGGTTGGCGACGAAGAGCTTGCGCAGCGCCATCGCGCGCCGCTCAGACTTCCACTTCGTAGAGCGGCTCGCCGGCCATCACCGGCTCCTCGTTCTCCACCAGGAATCGGCTGATGCGCCCCGCCTCCTCAGCGAGCACCTGGGTGAAGGTCTTCATCACCTCGATCAGCCCGACCGGGTCGCCGATGCCGATCACGTCGCCCTCGTTCTTGAACGGCGGCTGGTCGGGCGCGGGGCGGCGATAGAACGTGCCGGGAAGCGGGGCGGCGATGGTTTTCGTTGGCATGGCATCCTTGCTATTGCGTTCGGGGCGGCCGGAAGCTTCGCACGGCGCCGGCTGCCGGCCAACGGGTTGGCCATCGAGCACTCATCCCGCCCGCTGCCGCTGCCGGAAATCGAGCGCGGTCGCGAGAATCACCACCACGCCGAGCGCGATCATCTGCACATAGCCGCTGATGCGCAGCAGGTTCATTCCGTTCGACAGCATGGTGACGAACAGCGCGCCGAGCAGCGCCGAGCCCACCCCGCCGCTGCCGCCGCGCAGGCTGGTGCCGCCGATCACCGCCGCGGCGATGCTCTGCAACATCAGGCTGCCGCCGAGATTGGGCTCGCCCGAACCGGTACGCGCGGTCTGCATCAGCGCGCCGAGGGCGGCCAGCAGCGAGCAGATCACATAGGCCCCGACCAGAACGCCACGCGCCGGCAGGCCCGCGACCATGGCCGCGCGCGGGTTGCTGCCGATGATGTAGACCGCGCGGCCGAACACGGTGCGGTTCAAGCCGATCCAGGCCACGATCAGCACCAGGGCCGCGATCACCAGCGTCACCGGGGCGCCGAGAATGGTGCCATCGTAGAACAGCGTGGAGAGGGCGTCCGGCACGCCGAACACCGGCTTGCCGCCCGACATCGTGGTGGCGAGCCCGAGGCAGATGTTCAGGCTGGCGAGCGTCGCGATGAACGGATTGACCCCCACCGCCGCGACCAGCAACCCGTTGAACACCCCGACCGCGAGCCCCAGGCCGAGGCCGGCGGCGATGCCGAGCGCGATCACCCAGCCGGCCGGCGCGTCGCCATAGGCGGTCAGCACCAGCGCGCTCGCCACGCTGACCGCGGAGACGGTGGTGCCGAGCGACAGGTCGAAGCCGCGCGTCAGGATCACCAGCGTCTGCGCGACCGTGAAGACGACCAGATAGCTCGCCTGCTGCAGCACGTTCAGCACGTTGCCATGCGAGACGATGCGCGGCTCGATCAGCGCGAACACCGCCTCCATCACCACGATCAGCAGCAGCAGGATGGCCTGCGTGCCGAACGCCGCGAGCGGCCGGCGGCGCTCGGCGCTCGCCGGGAGGGTATCGCTGCCGCTAGACACGCACGGTCTGCCGCGCCCGCCCGAGCACTTCCAGGCTCACCGCGCCGGCCAGGATGCCGCCGAGCACGATCGTCTGCAGCCGCGTATCGACGCGCATCAAATCCATGGCGTTGGTGAGGGTGAGCAGGAAGATCGCGCCGAGCGCCACCAGCTCCACCCGGCCGACGCCGCCGCGCAGGCTGACGCCGCCGAGCACCGCCGCCGCCAGGCTCTCCAGCATCAGCGCATCGCCGGTCGTGGCCTGGCCGGAGCCGATCTCCGCCGTCAGCAGCAGCCCGGTGACGGAGCCGAGCAGCGAACTCAGCACATAGGCCAGCACCAGCATCGCCCGCGTGTTGATGCCGGAGACCATGGCCGCCTGGATGTTGCCGCCGCTCGCGTAGATGTAGCGGCCGATCCGGGTGAGGTTGAGCAGGCACCACAGCAGGATCACGACGACCGCCGCGGCATAGAGCGCGATCGGCAGATGCAGCACGATGGCGCGGCCCACCGCCGCCACGTAGCTGTCCGGCATGCCGTAGACCGGGATGCCGTTGGTCAGCAGCAGGCCGAGGCCGTTGGCGATCGACATGGTGCCCAGCGTCGCCATGAACGGCGGCACGCGCAGCACCGCGACGCACAGCGCGTTCGCGA
>JAFKFJ010000295.1 GCA_017307335.1 Alphaproteobacteria bacterium
CGCATCGGCATGTTCGCGGGCGACACCGGCGTGCGGCTCGCGCAACTGCTGCTCGACGGCATGGCCGCGGCCAAGCCGCCGCGCGGCCTGCTGATCGACCTGCGCGGCAACCGGGGCGGGCTGCTGCATCAAGCCGCGGCGGCGGCCGAGACGCTGCTGGCGGACGGCGTGATCGCCACCACCGCCGGGCGCGACCCGGCCGCGGCGCACAGCTTCGTCGCCCATGGCACCGACCTCTCCCACGGGCTGCCGGCGGTGGTGATGGTCGACGGCGGCTCGGCGAGCGCGGCCGAGATTCTCGCCGCCGCCCTCGCCGACCAGCACCGCGCCGTCGTGCTGGGCAGCGCCACGCTGGGCAAGGGCCTCGTGCAGACCATCGCCGGCCTGCCGGATGGCGGCGAGCTGCTGATTTCCTGGAGCCGCGTGCTGGCACCGCTGGGCTGGCCGATCCAGGGCCTCGGCGTGCTCCCACAGGTCTGCACCAGCCTCGGCACCGAGACGGCGATGCACCAGATCGCGGAGCTTCGGCGTGGCGAGCAGCCGATGGCCCTGGCCCTGGCCCGGCACCGGGCCGAGCGACCACCCGTCTCGGCGACCGAGGCGCTGGAGGTGCGCAGCGCCTGCCCGGCGGCGGAGGGCGGGCCGCTCGACACGACGGCAGCACAGGCGCTGCTGCACGATCCCGCCGCCTACAACGCCGCCCTGCTCGGCCCGCCCGCGGCGCCCGCGAGCAGCACGCATGCGGCGAGTGCCGAGCAGTAGGCGGCTTGACAGGATCGCGCTCAACCGGACCTGATCGCACGCCGTCCGCATCCGCCTGGAAAATCAGAGGAGGTTTTCGTGACCCGCGTGACCCGCCGCACTGCGCTTGGCCTCACCGCCACGCTCGCGCTCCCGCTCAGCGCGCGCGCTGCCGACACGACGTTCGGGCTGATCACGATCAATCAGCAGGCGCTGTTCTTCAACCAGATGAACGACGGCGCCAAGGCGGCGGCAAAGAAAGCCGGCGTCAATCTCGTCATCTACGACCCCAACAACGACCCGGTGAAGCAGAACGACGCCATCGACGCCTACATCCAGCAGAAGGTGAACGGCCTGATCGTCGACGCGATCGACGTGAACGGGCTGATGCCCGGCGTGAAGAAGGCCGCCGCGGCGGGGATCCCGGTGATCGCGGTGGACGCGATCCTGCCGCCCGGGCCGCAGAAGTCCCAGGTTGGCGTGGACAACCAGGAGGGCGGCGCCGTCATCGCCCGCTACCTGATCGAGGCGGCGAAGGCGCACATGGGCGGCAAGGCCAAGCTCGGCATCGTCGGCGCGCTCAACAGCTTCATCCAGAACCAGCGCCAGAAGGGGTTCGAAGACGCGCTGAAGGCCGATCCCGGCATCACCACCGTGCAAGTGGTGGACGGGCGCAACATCCAGGACAACGCCATGTCGGTCTCCGAGACCCTGCTGACCGGCAATCCCGATCTCGACGCGATCTACGCGACGGGCGAGCCGGCGCTGATCGGCGCCATCCGCGCGGTGGAAAGCCAGGGACGGACGGACAAGGTGAAGATCGTCGGCTGGGATCTCTCACCCGCCGCGATCAAGGGGCTCGACGGCGGCTACGTCATCGGCGTGGTGCAGCAGGACCCGTCGCTGATGGGGGCCGCGGCGGTCGATGCGCTGGTCACGCTGCACAAGGGCGGCACCGTGCCGGCGACGATCAACACCAAGCTGACCATCGTGACGAAGGCGAACGTCGAGCCTTACCGCGCGATGTTCAAGTGAGCGGCACGAACGCGGCATCCCACCTCCGCGCATCGCCTTGACGCCCGACACTGCGCCGATCATGTCGCTGCGCGGCATCCGCAAGAGCTTCGGCTCGATCGCGGCGCTGCGCGGCGTCGATCTCGACCTCTACGCCGGCGAGTGCCTCGGCCTGCTCGGCGACAACGCGGCGGGCAAGTCGACGCTGAGCAAGGTGCTCGCCGGCACCTACATCCCCGACGACGGCACGATCCTGATCGACGGCGCCGAGGTGCGCTTCGCGACACCGGCGGAAGCGCGGGCCCGGCGGATCGAGATGGTCTACCAGGACCTCAGCCTGTGCGACACGATCGACGTCGCCGGCAACCTGTTTCTCGGCCGCGAGATCGTCCAGCACGGCCTGCTCGCCAAGCGCGCGATGACGGAGGCGGCGCGGCGCATGCTGGACGCGCTGGAAATCCGCATCCCCGATCTCGCGATGCGGGTTGCGAACCTCTCCGGCGGGCAGCGGCAATCCATCGCCATCGCCCGCGCTGCGAGCTTCGACCCGCTGGTGCTGATCATGGACGAGCCGACCTCGGCGCTCGCGGTCGCGGAGGTGGAGGCGGTGCTGGCGCTGATCCGGCGGCTGAAGGCGCAGGGCCGCGCGGTGGTGCTGATCACCCACCGGCTGCAGGACGTGTTCCGCGTCTGCGACCGCGTCGCGGTGATGTACGAAGGCCGGATGGCCGCCGAGCGGCGTATCGAGGCGACGGGGCTCGAGGACCTCGTGACGCTGATCACCACCGGGGCGCCGCGGTGACGCTGCGCGAGCGGCTGTTCGACGGCGCGCAGACCGCTTCCATCGCGGTCTTCCTCGCCGCCTGCCTGGTCTTCTTCGGGCTTTTCGACCAGGCATTCCTCTCGGTCGGAAACATCCTCAACCTGCTGCGCCAGACGGCACCGATGATGATCGTCGCGGTGGCGATGACCTACGTGATCACCACTGGCGGCATCGACCTCTCGGTGGGCTCGCAGGTGGCGCTGACGAACGCGCTGGCGGCGATCCTGATGCACGCGGGCGCGCCGTGGCCGCCCGTGGTTGCCGGCCTGCTCGTCGGCGGCGCGCTGGTGGGCGCCGTGCTGGGCTGGTTTTCCGCCTACCAGGGCATCCCTTCGTTCATCGTCACTCTCGCCGCCCTCACCGGGTTGCGCGGCGTGGCGCTGTTGCTGACCAAGGGCTATTCGATTCCGATCGAGGCTGGGCCGGGGTTCGATGCGCTGGGCCGAGGTTCGCTGCTCGGGCTGCCGATTCCCGCGGCGATCGCCGCGCTCGTGGTCGTCGCGGGCTATGTCGGGCTGGAATGGACCCGCTACGGGCGGCAGGTGACGGCGGTTGGCGCGAACCTGGAGGCGGCGCGGCGCGCGGGCATGCCGGCGCGGCGCGTGGCCGCCTCGGTGTTCGCGCTCACCGGGGCGGCGGCGGCGCTTGCCGGGCTCATCATCGCCTCCCGCCTCGGCTCGGGCTCCTCCAACGCCGCCGTGGGGTTCGAGCTGGACGTGATCGCGGCCGTGGTGCTCGGCGGCACCTCGCTGTTCGGCGGACGCGGGACGATCATCGGCACGCTGCTCGGCGCGCTGACCATCGCGGTGATCGGCAACGGCCTGATCCTGCTGCACGTCTCGCCGTTCTTCACGCAGATCGCGACCGGTGCGATCATCCTCGGCGCGATCTGGCTGAATGCGCGCGCCTTCGCCCGGCTGGCGCGCGCGCGATAGGAGGGCGGCGATGGCGGACGACGCGACGGTGATGACGGTCCTCGGCCCGGTCGCAGCCGATGCGCTCGGCATCACGCTGATGCATGAGCACCTGCTGACCGACTGCCGCTGCTGGTGGAACAGGCCGAAGGAGAAAAGCCGTTCCCGCCTCGCCTGCGAGCTGGTGCATCCTGGGATTCTCGGCGAGCTGCGGATGGACCCGTTCGTCAATCTCGACAATTGCCGGCTGGAGGATGAGCGGCTGGCGGTTGCGGAGTTGCTGCCGGCGGTGGAACTCGGCTGCCGCACGCTGGTCGACCCGACCTGCCGCGGCGTCGGGCGCAACGCGGCGGCGCTGGCGCGCATCGCGCGCGGCACCGGGCTGAACATCGTGATGGGCGGCGGCTACTACCTCCAGTCGTCGCATCCGCCGGAGTTCGCCGCGATGGATGCCGAGGCGGTGGCAGAGGAAATCCTGCGCGACGCGACCGAGGGGGTGGACGGCACCGGCGTGCGCATCGGCATCATCGGCGAGATCGGCATCTCCGGCGATTTCACGGCGGCAGAGGAGAAGTCGCTGCGCGGTGCCGCCCGCGCGGCCCGGCGCAGCCTCCTGCCGCTGATGGTGCACCTGCCGGGCTGGTTCCGCCACGCGCACCGCGTGCTCGACATCGCGGAGGCCGAGGGTGCAGACCCGGCGCGCACGGTGCTGTGCCACATGAACCCATCGCTGGAGGACGCGGAGTACCAGAAGTCGCTTGCCCGGCGCGGCGCCTTCATCGAGTACGACATGATCGGCATGGACTTCTTCTATGCCGACCAGGGGGTGCAATGCCCCTCCGACGAGGAGAACGCACGCGCGATCGCGGCGCTGGTCGAGGCCGGCTTCGTCGATCATTTGCTGCTCTCGCAGGACGTGTTCTTGAAGATGATGCTGACGCGCTATGGCGGCTTCGGCTACGCGTACCTGTTCCGCCATTTCGTGCCGCGCCTCTATCGCCACGGCGTGACCGAGGCGGCGGTGCGGACGATGCTGGCGGACAACCCGCGCCGGGTGTTCGCGCCGTGAGCTACCGGGCGAAAATCGCGGCGAGTTCGGCCGCGGTCGGAAACGCCGCGAGCGTGCCGGGCCGCGCGACCGTGATCGCCGCCGCGCGCCCAGCGGCCTCCAGGGCTGCGCGCGGCGGCATGTCGTACGCGAACAGCGCGGCGGTCAGCGCGGCGACGAACGTGTCGCCGGCGCCGGTCGTGTCGCGCACCGTCGCGGGCGTCGCGCTCACCGCAAGGTGCCCGGCGGCATCGCGAAACAGCACGCCCGCCGCGCCCAGCGTGATCGCGACCCGCGCCGCACCCGCCGCGTGCAGCCGGCGCGCCGCCGCCTCCGGCGCGGCCGCGCCGGTAAGCGCCTCCGCCTCGATGCGGTTGCAGACGAGAAGATCGGCGTGTGCGCAGAGCGCGACGAACTCCGGATCGGCGGGCGCCGGGTTGAACACGGTGCGTCGCTCGCGCACACGCGCCGCCGTCAGCGCGTGGCCGGTCAGCGCCGGCGACAAATTGCCTTGCAGGAGTGCCAGATCCGCGTCGTCGAGCGCCGCATCGACATCGGCCGCACAGAGCCCCCGCGCGCACGCCGCGGTCGAGACGATCGCGTTCTCCCCGTCCGCCGCAACCAGCACGATCGAGCGGTCGGTGGGCGTCTCCGAGGGCAGCAGCGTCGTCTGCAGAGGCTCGGCTGCCAGGAGGGTGCGCAGGCCCGCGCCCGCTGCGTCGGCGCCGATGCACGAGAGCAGCCGCGTCGCGACGCCGGCACGCGCCAGCACCACCGCCTGGTTGGCCCCCTTGCCCCCGAGATCGCTCTCGGCCCGCGCGGCGAGCAGCGTTTCGCCGGGGCGCGGCAGCGCATCCACATACAGGCGCTCATCAAGCGCCAGGTTGCCGATTACCAGCGCGCGCATGGACGCCGTTCGATGATTCGCCGATCGGGCCTCCGGCGATGCCGATGCAATGCTTCTTGCGTCATGGCACC
Organism: Alphaproteobacteria bacterium; assembly: GCA_017307335.1. Taxonomy (GTDB): domain Bacteria; phylum Pseudomonadota; class Alphaproteobacteria; order Acetobacterales; family Acetobacteraceae; genus JAFKFJ01. Next base: position 5,519 of record JAFKFJ010000295.1, read on the forward strand.
GCGCCCGTGACCGTCGCCGCCGCCCGCGGCCATGCGCTGCACGACATCTTCGGCCGCAGCGGCGTCGTCATCGGCGTCGTGCACTGCGCGCCCCTGCCCGGCGCGCCCGACTACGACGGCGCGCCGGTCGCCGGCGTGCTGGCGCGCGCGCTGGATGACGCGCGGGCCTATGCCGATGCCGGCTTCGACGGGCTGATCGTGGAGAACCACGGCGACGTGCCGTTCCTCAAGCCCGAGCAGATCGGCCCGGAAACCTCGGCGCTGCTCGCCGTGATCGCCGATCGGGTGCGCGAGGCGGCAGGGATTCCCATCGGCATCAACGTGCTCGCCAACGCGACGCTGCATGCGCTCGCGGTGGCGAAGGCCAGCGGCGCCGCCTTCGTGCGCGCCAACCAGTTCGCCAACGCCTATGTCGCCAACGAGGGCCTGATCGAAGGCTCCGCCCCCGCCGCGCTGCGCTACCGCGCCATGCTGCATGCGCGTGACGTGCGCATCTTCGCCGACGCGCATGTGAAGCATGGCGCGCACGCGATCGTGGGCGACCGCAGCGTCGCCGAGCAGGTGCGCGACGTGGAGTTCTTTCACGCCGATGCGGTGATCGCGACCGGCCAGCGCACCGGCGACGCGGCGACCGAGGACGAGATCGCGACCTTCCGCGGTGCGACGGCGCTGCCGCTGCTGATCGGCAGCGGCGTGACCGAGGCGAACATCGAGACGATCCTCCGCCACGCCGACGGCGTGATCGTCGCCAGCGCGATCAAGCACGACGGCGTGTGGTGGAACCCGGTCGATCCGGCGCGCGCGCAACGCTTCATGCAGCGCGTGCAGGCGCTGCGCGGCCCTATGGTTCATCGAAAATAGCGACCGCCCGCGTCCAGCCGGCCGACGCCGCCCGGATCTTCACCGGGAAGCACGACACCATGAAGCCGTCCGGCGGAAGCTGCTCCAGGTTGTGCAGCTTCTCGATGTGGCAGTAGCCGATGTGCCGCCCGGCCTTGTGGCCTTCCCAGATCAGGCTGGCGTCACCGGTCTCGGCGAACCGCTTCGCCGTGTGCACGAACGGCGCGTCCCAGCTCCATCCGTCGGTGCCGGTCACGCGCACGCCGCGCTCCAGCAGCCACATCGTCGCTGCATAGCCCATGCCGCAGCCGGAACTCACATAGTCCTCCTGCCCATAGCGCGCGCCCGCGGCGGTGTTGACGAGCACGATCTCCAGCGGCCGCAGCTCGTGACCGATGCGCGTGAGTTCCGCCTCCACATCGGCGGCAGTCGCGACATACCCGTCCGGGAAATGCCGGAAATCGAGCTTGACGCCGGGCTGCAGGCACCAGTCGAGCGGCACTTCATCGATCGTGATCGCGCGTTCGCCGCGGTTCATCGTCGCGTGAAAATGCCACGGCGCGTCGAGATGGGTGCCGTTGTGCGTCGAGATCCGCACCTCCTCCACCGCCCAGCCCTGCCCGTCTGGCAGCTCCTCCGGCTTCAGGCCCGGGAACAGCGAGGCAACGAACGGCGCCGTCTCCTGGTGATTGCGGTAGATGATCGTCGGCTTCTGCAACGGCGGGTCGGCGGGCACGTCGTTCTCGAGCGCGTTGGAGATGTCGATCAGGCGGCGCGGCATCTGCGGGGCTCCGTGTTGGTGGCGCAGCATGGCTTGCCTGCGCGATATGCGCCATGCTGTGCTCCCTCCGTGGAGGGACGTTTCGATGATCTACGAGATGCGTGTCTATCGCTGCTGCCCCGGCCGCCTGCCGGCACTGCTCGCCCGCTTCCAGAACCACACGCTGCGGCTGTGGGAGAAGCACGGCATCCGGCAGGCCGGTTTCTGGACGACGCTCGTGGGCGAGAACAACCAGGACCTGACCTATCTGCTGGCCTGGGAGAGCATGGCCGAGCGTGAGACCAAGTGGTCGGGCTTCATGGCCGATCAGGAGTGGCTGAAGGTGCGGGCCGAGACCGAGAAGGACGGGCCGATCGTGCAGATCGTGTCCAACCAGCTCCTGGCACCGACGGCGTTCTCGTCAGTTAAGTAAATCCGGCTCAAATATTCCGGCTGGGGCGAGCGATGGGACTCGAACCCACGACATCCAGGACCACAACCTGGCGCTCTAACCACCTGAGCTACGCCCGCCACCGGTGCCGCGGGATTTAGGGTGCCGGGGCGGGCGGCGTCAATGCGCCGCCGCCGGCACCCGCCGCGCCATCCAGGCATCCAGGCGGCTCACGCCTCGTCCGGCACCTCCGGCCGCTTGCAGAACGCGAGGCGGATATATCCGCGGGGCGCCGGGCCCTCGTAGAAAGCCGACAGCGGAATCGCCGTGATGCGCGCGGCCTCGGTGAGGTGGCGGCAGAAATCGGCGTCGCTACCGTCGATGCCGAGCGCCGAGCAGTTGGCGTTCAGGAAGCAGTTCCCCCGCGGCGGCGGCACGCCGAAGCCGGGCGCGCGCAGCCCGGCCGCCATCTGGTCGCGCCGCGAGCGAGGCGGCGAGTTCGGCCTGCGGCGGCACCCCGTCGGGCCGCACCAGCCGCGGCACGGCGCCCAGCATGCGCACCGCCGGCAGGTAGGTGTCATAGAGCGGCTCGATCAGCCACCTCGTCGCCCCAATCGAGCAGCGCCATGAGGCAGGCCGTGATCGCCTCGGTCGCCCCCGAGGTCACCACGACCTCGGTCTGCGCATCGACTGTGGGGCCGTAGATGCGGGCATCGGTCGCCGCGACGACGGCACGGAGCTCGGCGATGCCGGTCATCGGCGGGTACTGGTTGCGCCCGTCGGTCAGGGCCGCGGTCAACGGCGCCGGGCTGCTGCCAAAACAGGCAGCCCGCTCATGAACATGGCGGGAAAGCGCCGGAATCTCGCGGCGCGCGCGCAAGGCCGCGGGCGCATTGCCGCTTGGCACGCATCGTGCAACCCTTGCGCACCGCCACGTCCCCTCCATGGGCGCAGCGGGTGCAGAGATGGGGCGCGGCATGAAGAAGATCGAGGCTGTGATCAAGCCGTTCAAGCTCGACGAGGTGAAGGAGGCACTGCACGAGGTAGGACTGCAAGGCATCACCGTGGTGGAGGCGAAGGGTTTCGGCCGCCAGAAGGGCCACACCGAGCTCTATCGCGGTGCCGAATACGTCGTGGACTTCCTGCCCAAGGTGAAGATCGAAGTCGTCTGCGCCGATGATCTGGTCGAGCGTGCGGTGGAGGCGATCGTGAACGCCGCCCGCACCGGGCGCATCGGCGACGGGAAGATCTTCATCAGCGCCGTCGAGGAGGCTGTGCGCATCCGCACCGGCGAGCGTGGGGAGGACGCGATCTGACACGCGGCGCCGGTGCCCGCTTCGATTCGGGCACGGCATCTTCCGGCCTGCGGGCGGATGCGCTACGCGACGCCCGGCCGGGATCTTTTCCGGGGGGAGCCGCGTGGGGCGGCTTCGGGGTTCTACGCGGCGCCATCCGGGGCCGCGGGTCTGACAAGGGAACTGATTGATGGCGAAGAAGGCCGGAGCCGGCGCCGACAGCGGTGTCGCGAAAGCATTGGAGATGCTGAAAGAACATTCCGTGGAATATGTGGACCTGCGGTTCACCGACCCCCGCGGCAAGTGGCAGCACACGGCCCAGCACGTCTCCACGATCGACGAGGATGCCTTTCGCGACGGCATCATGTTCGACGGCTCCTCGATCGCCGGCTGGAAGGCGATCAACGAGAGCGACATGATCCTGATGCTGGATCCGGACAGCGCCGTGCTGGACCCGTTCGCCGCGAAGCCGAGCCTGATCCTGTTCTGCGACATCATCGAGCCCTCGACCGGCCAGCCCTATGGCCGCGACCCGCGCAGCACCGCGAAGAAGGCCGAGGCATACCTGAAGTCCTCGGGCGTCGGCGACACCGCGTTCTTCGGCCCGGAGGCGGAATTCTTCATCTTCGACAGCGCCCGCTTCGGCACCGGCGGCAACTACGGCATGTTCCAGGTCGACAGCATGGAAGGGCCGCAGGCCTCGATGAAGGAGTACCCCGAGGGCAACATGGGCCATCGCCCGGTGGTGAAGGGCGGTTATTTCCCGGTCCCGCCCGTCGACTCGGAGAGCGACCTGCGCGCCGAGATGCTCTCCACCATGGGCGAGATGGGCGTCGCGATCGAGAAGCATCACCACGAAGTGGCGCAGAGCCAGCATGAGCTGGGCATGAAGTTCGGCCCGCTGGTGAAGATGGCCGACCAGATGCAGATCTATAAGTACTGCATCCACAACGTCGCCCACAGCTACGGCAAGACCGCGACGTTCATGCCGAAGCCGATCTATGGCGACAACGGCTCGGGCATGCATGTCCACCAGTCGATCTGGAAGTCGGGCAAGCCGCTGTTCGCCGGCAACGGCTATGCCGACCTCTCCGAGTCCGCGCTCTATTATATCGGTGGTATCATCAAGCATGCGAAGGCGCTGAACGCCTTCACCAATGCTTCCACCAACAGCTACAAGCGCCTGATCCCGGGGTTCGAGGCGCCGGTGCTGCTCGCCTATTCGGCGCGCAACCGCTCCGCCTCGTGCCGCATTCCCTATGCGACCAGCCCGAAGGCGAAGCGCGTCGAAGTCCGCTTCCCGGACCCGACCGCGAACCCCTACCTCGCCTTCGCCGCGATGCTGATGGCGGGCCTGGACGGGATCAAGAACAAGATCCATCCCGGCGACCCGATGGACAAGGACCTCTACGACCTGCCGCCGGAGGAGCTGAAGGGCATTCCGACCGTCTGCGGCTCGCTGCGCGAGGCGCTCGGCGCGCTGGAAGCCGACCACGACTTCCTGCTCGCCGGCGACGTGTTCACGGCCGACCAGATCGAAAGCTACATCGAGCTGAAGTGGGGCGAGGTCTACCGCTTCGAGCACACCCCGCATCCGGTCGAGTTCGAGATGTACTACTCGGTCTGACGCGACCTCACGGCGGGATGCGCATGGCGCGTTCCGCCGCATCGCTCAAGCAGGTATCGCTCAAGCAGATCAGGCAACGGAAACCGGCGCTTCTTGCGCCGGTTTCGGCGATTTAATGTCCCCGCTGCTTGCCTCTGCCTGCACCCGGAGCAGTTCTTAGCGGCAGGGCGTCCCCCCCAATGGGAACGAGGAACAGCGTGCAGCGAGGCGAGGACGCGCGCGGGCGCGACACGGTGCCGGTTCGGCCGCAGCGTACGCGCGACGCGCGGATAGACGTGCTGCGCGGCCTCGCGCTGATCACGATCTTCATCGACCACGTGCCGGCGAACCCGCTGACCTTCGCCACCATGCGCAACTTCGGCTTCGCCGATGCGGCAGAGCTGTTCGTGATCCTGGCGGGCGTCTCGTCCATGGCCGCCTATGGCGGGGCGTTCGAGCGCATCGGCGCTGGCGCCGGCGTGCGGCGCGTGCTGGCGCGCTGCCTGCGGCTTTACGTCTTCCAGATCGGCCTGCTATTGACCACGCTCGCCGTCGTCCACCAGTGGCGGGCGCATCTCGGCCTTGAACCGCAGAACATCGACCCGTTCTTCGAACGGCCGCTGACCGCCATCGGCCATGCCCTTGCGCTGCACGCGCTTCCGGCAAGCCTCGACATCCTGCCCCTCTACATCGTGCTGCTCGGCGCCTTCCCGCTGATCTACGCCGGCGTGCGATTCCAGCCCTGGGCCGCCCTGCTGCTCTCGGCGGCGCTCTGGGGCGCGGTCAATGTTGACCGCAACATCAATTTCACCAATTGGCTGGACGGTCAGGGCTGGTTCTTCAACCCGATGGCGTGGCAATTCCTGTTCACGCTCGGCGTGATCGGGGCGGTGATCCTGCGCGCCAACGGCGGCGGGCTGCCGCGACGCCGGGGCCTCGTGATCGCGAGCTGGGCGTACCTCATCGGCTCGTGCGTGATCGCCGCGCCCTGGACGGTCTGGGGCCTCGCGGCCTGGCACCCCTTCGCGTTCGACCCGGCGGACAAGACGAGCCTCGATCCCCGCCGCCTGCTGCACATCCTGGCGGTGGTCTACCTCGTGCTGAGTTCCCCCGCCTTCCGCCAGCTCGCCGCGGCGCCCGCCCTGTCCTGGCTCGCGCGCTGCGGCCGCCACTCGCTGGAAGTGTTCGCGCTCGGGACGCTGCTCGCGCTGGTGTTCCGGCTGCTGTTCGAAACCTTCGGCCCCAGCCCGCTCCTCAAGATCCTGGTCAACGTCGTCGGCATCGGCGCGCTGGTACTGCTCGCATTCGTGCTGGAACGGCGGAAGGCACGGCTCGCCACGACGCTTGCGCGCGCCGATCAGCGCGTGACAGAAATCGTCCCATGTGCCGAGGTTTCGCTCGTCGCCTGGCCTGCGCGGTCGCCGTCGCCTGTGCCCTCGGCGCAGGCGCGGCCCTGATCCTGGCGCCGCGGGTAACCGCTGAACCGATTCGACGGACCGGGCCGGCGCTGCCGCATGTCGCGCGCCGGATCGCGCAGAGCGACCCGCTTCGCATCGTCGCCTTCGGCTCCTCCTCGACCGAGGGGGTCGGTGCCTCGTCGCCTGCCGCCTCCTACCCGAACCGGCTGGAGGCGTATCTGCAGGCGCGGCTGCCGAGCGGCGTCGAGGTGTTCAACGCCGGCGTGGGCGGGCAGGACGCCGATGACATGCTCCGCCGCATCCCGGCCGTGGTTGCGATGCGTCCCGACCTCGTCATCTGGCAGACCGGCAGCAACGACCCGCTGCGGCACTTGCCGCTCAGCCGGTTCAGGGCTGAGACGCTGCGCGGGGTGGTTCTGCTGCGCGGCGCCGGAATCGACGTGATGCTGATGGAGGCCCAGGACAGCCGCCGTCTGCAGGCGGAGCCGGAGGCACCGCGGTTCCGCATCGCGCTACGCTCGATCGCCGCGGAGATGCAAGTGCCGCTGGTCCGGCGCTACGACCTGATGCGCGACTGGCTCGCCAAGGGCACGCTGACGCCGGCCGAGCTGATGTCGCCCGACGGGTTGCACATGACGGATGGTGGCTATGCCCGCCTCGCGATCGCGGTGGGCGATCAGATTCTCGCGCTGAGCGGCCCGGTGCCCACGCCCGCGCGCGGCCCGGGCCACGCGGCGCCGGCGGAAGCAGGATCGCCCGGCGCACCCAGGTCGTAAACGCCGCACGGGGCCGGAACTAGAGGTCGGCACCAAGGGGAGAGAAGCATGGTTCGGCATTTCGACCACATGACGATCGTCGTGGGCGATCTGGCGCGCGCGCGGCGATTCTTCGGGCTGCTCGGCTTCACGGAAGCTGTCTCGGTCGTGATCGCAGGCGAGCCGTTCGCCGCCTACATGGGCGTGCCGGGGATCGAGGCCGAGCACGTCACGCTCGTGCTGCAGAACGCCACGCCGCGCACCGAAATCCAGCTTCTGCACTACCGCCAGCCCGACGCCCTGCCCGACCCGCATATCCGCGACCTGCAGAAGATTGGGTACAATCACATCTGCTTCGCCGTGGACGACATCGAGGCGGAGGTGAAGACGATGCGGGAGGCCGGCTTCCCGACGCGCAACGCGATCATGGATTTTCACGCGCGCAAGCTGGTTTTTCTCGACGGGCCCGAGGGTGTGACGGTCGAACTGTCGCAGTGGCATTGACGCCTGCGGGAGACAAG
>JAFKFJ010000005.1 GCA_017307335.1 Alphaproteobacteria bacterium
CGCCGGGTCGAAGAGCGCCGGGTCGACGCCGCGATGGATCACGCGGATGCGCTCCGGCGCGACCCGGTGGCGGCGTTCCAGCAGATCCGCGATGAAGCGGCTGATCGCGATCACCCGCTCGCCGCGCGCCATCACCGCGTTGTACTGGCGCTTGCCGGGGAAATCGCCGTACGCCCCGTGATAGGTCGTGACGAAGCGCGCCCCGGTCCGCCGCGCCGCCAGCCACGCCGACCAGGCGGGCGCGCGGGAGCGGGCGTGCACGATGCGCACCCGCGCGCCGCGGATCAGCGCCTCCAGCCGCGCCGCGTTGCGCCAGATCGTCCACGGGTTCTTGCTGTCGAGCGGCAGCAGCAGGTTCTGCCCGCCCGCCCGCTCGATCGACTCCGCGAGGCGGCCGCCGGCGCTTGCGACCAGCGGCGTGCCGCCCGCCTCCGCGATCGCCTGCGTCATCTCCAGCGTGCCACGCTCGACACCCCCGCCGCCGAGCGCGGGCAGGACCTGGAGCACGGAAATTTCGCGAATCGAGGCCGATGCGTCCATCGGCGGCGCTATATCACCCCGAGGACTGGCAAAGGACCCCCCCGCCATGGGCGAAACGACCGGCCTGCTCGATCGCGGCGACGGGGTGCGGCTCGCCTGGGCACGCCAGGACGGAAGCGGGCCGACGGTCGTCTTCCTTCCCGGCTTCGCGAGCGACATGACGGGGTCGAAGGTGACCACGCTCGCGCAGGATTGTGCCGCCCGCGGCCGATCGCTGCTGCGTTTCGACTATTCCGGCCATGGCGCGTCGGAGGGCGCATTCACCGACGGCACGATCGGCGTCTGGCGCGCCGATGCGCTGGCGGTGATCGACCGGCTGAGCGAGGGCCGGCTGATCCTGGTCGGCTCCTCGATGGGCGGCTGGATCGCGCTGCTGATCGCCCTCGCCCGCCCGGAGCGCGTCGCCGGGCTGGTCGGCGTGGCGGCAGCACCGGATTTTTCGGAGGAGCTGGTGTGGCCCTCGATGGCCCCCGCCGAGCGCGCGCTGCTGGAACGCCAGGGCTGGCTGGACGCGCCCAGCCGCTACGGCGCGCCGCTGCGCATGACGCGGGCGCTGATCGAGGACGGGCGGCGGCACCTGCTGCTCGGCGCGCCGATCCCGCTCGCCTGCCCGGTGCGGCTGCTGCACGGCCAGCGCGACGAGGACGTGCCGTGGGAGCTGTCGCTGCGCCTTGCCGACCGGCTGGCGGGCGACGACGTGCAGGTGACGCTGATCAAGGACGGCGACCACCGCCTCTCCCGCCCCGCCGATCTCGCCCTGCTATGCCGGACCGTGGCCCTGCTCGGCGGCGAGGATGGCGCGTAGCCCCTCGCGATAGGTCCGGTGCCGCCAGGTGATGCCGAGGGCGGCCCGGGTCCGTGCTGCGCGCACGCGCCGGCTCTCCTGCCAGAAGCTGCGGCCCATCGGGCTCATCCCGGCCGCCGCCTCGGCGAACGGGATTGCCGGCGGCGGGGCGACGCCGAGCAGCCGCGCCGCCTCCTCCACCACCGCCGCGGGCTCCGCCGGCTCCTCGTCGGCGAGGTTCAGCACCCGCACGCCGGGACCGCGCGGCTGGCGCATGGCGGCGAGCACGGCGGCGGCGATGTCGTCGCGATGGATGCGCGAGAAGCAATGGCCCGGCCGCACCACCCGCCGCGCCCGCCCGGCGCGCACATCATCCAGCGCCGAGCGGCCGGGACCGTAGATGCCTGCGACGCGGAACAGATCGACCGCGAACCGGTCGCCGAGGGCCGCCCAGGCCTGTTCCGCCGCCAGCCGGCGGCGGCTGCGCTCCTGCCCCGGCGCCGGCGGCGTCGCCTCGTCCACCCAGCCGCCGCCGCGATCGCCGTAGACGCCGATGCTGGAGAGATAGCCGGCCCAGCGCAGCCGCGGGGCTGCCCGGATCGCCCCGCCGAAGGCCGCGAGCACGGGATCGAGCCCCTCGCCCTCCCCGCCGTCGCCCGGCGGGGGTACGGTCGCGAGAACGTGCGTGGCATCGGCAACGACGGCGCCCGCCGCGGCGAACCCGACGGCGCCCACGCCGGCGGCCAGCGGCGCCGGAGGATGGTCCCGATAGGTGCCGGTGACGCCGAAGCCGGCGGCCAGCGCCGCCTCGGCCACGGCCCGGCCGGTGTAGCCGAGCCCGAAGATCAGGAGATGTGATTCACGCACGGTCGTTTGCAGCACGCGCCATGCGCCCAGTATACCTCGGCCCATGAAGGGGCGCGCTGTGTTCGCGGGTCTCGTCGCGCTGCTGTTGCTCGCCGGCGCAGGGGTGACGGCGTGGCGATGGCTGGGCGACGTGGGCGAGAACGCCGAGACCCTCGAGACGCCGCTCCCGGTGCCGCCGCTGCCGCCGCGCATCGCGCAGGGCGGTGCATATGAGGGCTGCCTCGCCATGCTCCCCGCCGATCCGCAGGGCGCGCGGACCACGGCGGAAAGCTGGGTCACGGCCGGC
>JAFKFJ010000296.1 GCA_017307335.1 Alphaproteobacteria bacterium
CGAGGATGTCGAGGCCGCCATGCGCCTGCACGGCGGTGTTCATGAGCAGGCGCACATCCGACTCCTGCGACACGTCGCCGGGCACGCCTCGGGCGGTGGCACCCCGCCCGGCGAGTTCCGCGACCACGCTCGCCAGCGCGCCGGGCTCGCGGTCGTTCAGCACCAGCGCGGCGCCCTCGGCCGCGAACCGCTCCGCCGTGGCGCGCCCGATGCCGCTGGCGGCGCCGGTGATGACGGCGGTCTTGCCGGCGAGACGGCCGGCCGATGTCGGGGTTGTTGCCATGATTGGGTTGCCTCCTGGCCGACCGGGCGGCGCGCCTGCCACGCCCGGCGGATGCCCGAACGGGTTGCGCCACGCTAGCAGGGGGCAGGCCGGAAGGCGACGTGCGCCGACGCCTCACTGCGCGGCACTTGCAGTGAAGTCCGGCGGGCGCCGCCTGGCGGCGCAGGACGTGTCCGGGGCGTGCGGATCGGCGAGAAGCGAGGCGACGACCGCCTGGGCGCAGTTCGCGCCGGCAAACGATGTCAGCGTATCGAGGCTGCCCGAGATGCGAAGCATCGGGATGTCGCTCGCGACCGGATGGGGCGCGGCCTCCAGCGCGGCGGGAACCTTCCAGACCTCGCGGCAATCCTGGGTGACGCGGGTCCAGTGCCGATGCCCTCGTCGCGCGCCGACGCGTGGTCGGCGGCGCAGAGCAGCGGCGTCAAGCGCCGGCCCGGCGTCCCGCGTGCGCCGGCCAGAAAGATCCGGTACCCTATCGCACGCGCCCCAGCCCAGCCCACGAGCGCGCTACGCCGCCCGCTCGTCGAACGCCCAGTCCTCCGCGGTCGCGCCAGCCAGCGCCCTGATACGCGCCTCGTCGCCGGTCAGCTGGGCGGCGGTGCCGGCATAGACCACCGCGCCGTTTTCCAGCACGTAGGCGTCGTCGGCAATCTCCAGGCTCATGCGCACGTTCTGCTCCACGAGCAGCACGCTCATGCCCTCCGTGCGCATGCCGGCGACGATGCGGAACACGTCGCGCACGATCAGCGGCGCCAGGCCCTGCGACGGCTCGTCGAGGATGAGCAGGCGCGGGTTCAGCAGCAGCGCCCGCGCGATCGCCAGCATCTCCTGCTCGCCGCCGGAAAGCTGGCGGCCGCGATTCTGCCGCCGCTCGGCGAGGCGGGGGAACACCTCGTAGACGCGCGCCACCGACCAGTTGCCCGGCCGCTCCAGCGGCACGCGCAGGTTCTCCTCCACCGTCAGGTTCGGGAAGATTCTGCGGCCCTCCGGCACGTAGCCGACGCCCAGCGCCGCGACGGCGAAGGGCGCAAACCGGGTCGTGTCCTGGCCGAAGATCGTCACCCGCCCGGTGCGCGGCGGCGTGAGGCCGACGAGGCTGCGCAGCGTGGTGGTCTTGCCGGCGCCGTTGCGGCCGAGCAGCGTGGTGATCCGCCCCTCGGCGACCGTGAGCCCGACATCGTGCAGGATGTGGCTCTTGCCGTAGAAGGTGTTGAGCCCTTCGGCGACCAGCGCGCTCATTCCGCGTCTCCGAGATAGGCGGCCTGCACCGCGGGATCGTCGGCGATCTGCTGCGGCGTGCCCTCGGCGAGCAGCCGCCCCTGGTCGAGAACGCTGATCCGGTCGGCAAGGTTGAACACCACGCGCATGTCGTGCTCGATCAGCACGATGGTCAGCGCGTGGTCGCGATGCAGCCGGCGGATCAGCGCCGCGACCTGATAGGTTTCCTGCTCGCCCATGCCGGCGGTGGGCTCGTCGAGCAGCAGCAGCCGCGGTTGCAGGGCGAGGGCCGTCGCGATCTCCACCGCCCGCTGGTCGCCGTGCGCAAGCTCGCCCACCAGCCGGTCGGCTTTCTCCACCAGCCCGGCGCGCGCCATGCTCGCCTCGATCGCCGCCTCCACCCGCGCCCGCGCGGCGCGCCCGACCCAGGGGCGGAGCGAGAGGCCCTGCTGCACCTCCGCCGCGATGCGCAGGTTCTCGCGCACCGAGAGTTCGGGGAAGACCTCGGTGATCTGGAACGTGCGCGCCATGCCGCGCGCGACGCGGCCGCGCACGGAAAGCTGCGTGATCGGCTGGCCGTCCAGCTCGATCTCGCCGGCGCTGGGGCGGAAATAGCCGCTGATCATGTTGAAGAACGTGGTCTTGCCGGCGCCGTTGGGGCCGATGATGGCGCGGCATTCGCCCGCCGCAACTTCCATCGACACGTTGTTGACGGCGACGAGGCTGCCGAACTGCTTGCGCAGCGCGCGGATGGCGAGGAACGTCACGCGCTGGCCCGCCGCCGCAGGACGCCGAGGATGCCGCGCGGGAAGAACAGCACCACCGCCATGAAGATCAGGCCCACGGCCCACATCCAGTTCTGCATCATGCTGGACAGGTAGTCCTGCATGACGACGAAGACGGCGGCGCCGAGCATCGGCCCCCAGAACGCGCGGAACCCGCCGAGCACCGCCATGATCACGATCGTGCCTGACATGTTGTAGTTGAACAGCGTGGGATCGGCGAAGTTGTTGAGGCAGGCGTACAGCGCGCCGGCACAGGCCACGAACAGGCAGCTTGCCACGAACGCCAGCCAGATGTGCAGGTCGACCGCGATGCCGAGGAAGCGCGCCCGCCGCTCGTTCTCGCGGATCGCGAGCAGCGTGCGGCCGAACGGCGATTGCAGCAGCAACCCCATCAGGCCCGCGACGACGGCAAGAACGACCAGCACGAAATCGTAGAAGAGGATGTCGTTGTGCTGGATGTCGAGCAGCCACCGGCCAATGCCCACCGGCTGGCGGGCGAAGCCGCGCAGCCCGTCGTCGCCGCCGGTCAGCGTGTTCCAGCGGAAGGCGATGAAGTAGAAGATCTGTCCGAACGCGATGGTGACCATGGCGAAGTAGACCCCGCGCCGCCGCACGACGAGGGCGCCGAGCAGCGCGCCGGCGATGGTGCCGAGCAGCACGCCCGCGATGATGGCGAGGATGGTGCTGGAGGTGGCGAACTTCAGCGCGAGGCCGGCGCCGTACGCGCCGAGGCCGAAGAAGGCGGCGTGGCCGAAGCTCATGATGCCGGTGAAGCCGAGCAGCAGGTTGAACGCCATCGCCGCCATGCCCAGGATCACAACGCGGCTGCACAGCGCGGGATAGCCGCCGATCGGCGCCGACCAGTAGGGCGCGGTCAGCAGCACGACCCAGATCACCGCGAGCTTCAGCAGCCGCATGCGCGCGGCGGGCGCCATCAGCCGAGCATCCCTTCTTCGCCGAGCAGGCCGCGCGGGCGCAGCAGCAGCACGATCGCCATGATCACGTAGATCACGGCATCCGCCGCCGACGGCCAGAACAGCGTCACCAGCCCCGAGGCGAGCCCGATCAGCAACCCGCCCAGCAGCGTGCCCGGCAGGCTGCCGACGCCGCCCACGATGATCGCGACGAAGCTCGGCATCAGCAGGCTGTCGCCCATGTTCGGCACCAGGCTCAATTGCCCGCTCGCCAGCACGCCCGCGAGCCCGGCCAGGAAGATGCCGAGCGCGAAGTTGTAGGCACGCAGCCCGCCGACGTTCACGCCGAGCACGGAGACGGTCTCAAGGTCGAGCGTGCCGGCGCGGATGCGCACGCCGGTGCGCGTGTAGCGCAGGAACAGGAACAGCCCGCCGACCGCGATCGCGACCACCGCCACCATGAACAGCCGGTACCAGGTGACGAAAAAGAGCTGGTCGCTGATCGGGGCGGCGAGGAAGGCGGGCACGGTGAACGGCAGGCCGTTGGCGCCCCAGACGTAGCGGGTGAAGTCCTGAAGGATGAAGGCGAGGCCGAAGGTCAGCAGCAGGCTGTAGAGCGGATCGCGGCCATAGAGGCGGCGGATCATCGTGCGTTCCAGCAGCAGGCCGAGCACCGCGACGAGCACCGGCGCCAGCAGCAGCGCCCCCCAGAAGCCGATGAAGGGCTGCATCGTGAACGCGATATAGCCGCCGAGGGCGAGAAACCCGCCATGGGCGAAGTTGATGACGCCGGAGAGATTGAGGATCAGCGACAGGCCGAGCGCCATCAGCACGTAGAACGCGCCGATGATCAGCCCGTTGGTGACGTTGAACAGCAGCAACTCGGTCATCTGCGGGCGGGTCCCGGCCGACGAAGGGTGATCCGAGGCCCCGCCCGGACGAAAGCGGGGCCTCGCGGTTCAGGCGGGATAGCGCAGCGTGCAGCCGGACTCGTCGACCGGCAGCGCAGCCTTCTCGCCGGGCACCAGAGCCGTGACCTTGAACAGGTCGTCCGGGTTGTCGCCCGGCGGAGGATTGCGCGCCTCGCCGACCATGACGCTGCTCATGAGCTGATGATCGCCTGCGCGGTACCCGAACGTGCCGGGCATGAGGGCCACGTCGGGCGGCAGCGTCATGCCTTCCATCGCGCGCGCCATCTTCACGCCATCGACGCTCTTCGCGCGCTCGGCCGCGAGCTGCACGCTGCGGACCGCGACGTAGCCGAACCAGTGGCGCGCACTCGCGGTCTTGCCCGTCCCCTTGCGGATGTTCGCGACGAACTCCGCGACATGCGGCACACCCGGCTGGTTCCAGTACCACTCCATCGTCCACCAGCCGGTGCGCGCATTGGCAGGCAGTGCCTGGATCGACTCGAGTTCGAACAGTGCGCCGCCGAGCGCCATCTGCTTGTTCAGCCCGAACTGCGTGAACTGCTTGATGCTGACGACCTGGTCGCCGCCGCCCATGAGGTCGATGAGCACCTTGGCGCCGGAGGCGCGGGCCTTGATGAGGTACGCGGAATAGTCGTTGGTCCCGATCGGGGCCAGTGCCGCCTCATACGTGCCGCCGAGCTTGGTCAGCAGCTTCACGAACGCCGCCTGCAGCGTGTGCCCGTAGGCGTAGTCCGGTGTGAGGAAGAACCATTTCTTGCCGAGCTTGTCGACCAGCACCTGCGTCACCGCGTCGGCGTCCATGTACGTCGTGTTGCAGACGCGGAACACGTTCCAGTGGCAGTCCTTGCCGGTGATGCCGTCGGTATGGCCGCCGGTGACGATGTGCAGCTTGCCGGCGGCCGACGACACCTGCGCCAGCGCAAGCGCGATCGCCGAGTTCACGTCGCCGAACAGCACGTCGACGTGGTCGCGCTCGAACAGCTTGTGCGCTTTCTGGACGCCGGTGCCCACGTCGTTCGCGGAATCTTCCACCAGCAGCTCGACCTGGCGGCCGAGAATCCCGCCCTTCGCATTGACCTCGGCCACGCCGAGCTTCGCGCCCTCAACCTCGCTGCGTGCCACCGCCGCGTAACTGCCGCTGAGCGGGTCGATCATGCCGATCCGCAGCGGCACCTCGCCGCGTGCCGAGATGATGAACGGTGACGCCAGTTGCAGCGCCCCGATCGCACCGATGGCGGCAGAGCCCTTGATGAGCGAACGACGGCTCGGGAGCCTTGGACCCTTCATGCGCTTTCCTCCCTGTATGGCCGTTCACGCGGCCTTTGCGCGCAGCGATCTCGAACTATCGTGGCGAGATGACAGTCTCCAGCACGGCGTTCAAAACGACCGGGGTGCATTGCCCGGTCGAGCTTCCTCCGGGAGCGAAACGGTAACGGATGACGTGAGGCATTTCTCCCCGGGTGTTCGCAGGCGTCAACGCAAATTGATGGCGCGGATGCTTTCTAACTCAATCTTCATCTCGCGTCACGCTTGGCGCTATGAGCGCCGAACCCGCGTCAGGCGGCGAGGATGGGTGCCAGCACCGCGCGATCAATGTTGCCGCCACTCAGCACGATGCCGACCCGGCGGCCGCGCTGCCGCCCGCGCTCCTGCAGGAGCGCGGCGAGCGCCGCGGCGCCGGCGCCCTCGGCGGTGTTGTGCGTGGCCTCGTGCATGAGCCGGATCGCGGCGCCGACTTCGGCGTCGGTGACCTGCACGATCCGGCTCGCGCCGTCCAGGATGGTCGCGAGCGCCGTGCGGTCGGGAACCCGGCAGGCCATGCCGTCGGCGAGCGTTGCCGCCCGCTCGGTCGTCACCACGCGCCGCGCCGCGAAGGAGAGGGCCACGGCGGGGGCGTGCGCGGAGACGACGCCCACGATCTCGGTCGCGAGCCCGAGCAGGTCGCGCACCCGGATCAGCCCGCAGATGCCGGAGCCCATGCCGATCGGCGCATAGACCGTGTCGAGCCCGGCGACGGCGGAAAACAGTTCCAGCGCATAGGTCGCGACCCCGCGCACCAGGGCCGGGTGGAACGACGCCACCCACGCCCGTTCGTTCGCCTGCGCAAACGCCTCGGCGGCGACGCGCGCCGCGTCGAAATCCTCGCCGTGCTCCACCAGCTCGGCGCCGAACGCGCGCATGGCGGCGTTCTTCTCCACCGAATTGCCGTGCGGCACGAAGATCGTCGCGCGCATCCCGGCACGCTGCGCGGCGAAGGCGAGGCTTTGGCCGTGATTGCCGCGCGTGGCGCTGACGAGGCCGCGCGGCGGGGCCGCGGCGCGCTGCAGCTCGTCGATCAGCACCAGCCCGCCGCGCACCTTGAAGGCGCCGATGGGCGAGTGGTTCTCGTGCTTCACCCAGACCTCGCACCCCGCGGCGGCCGCGAGCAGCGGCCACGCATATTGCGGCGTGGGGGGCATCGCGCGGCGCACCACCGCGCTCGCCGCCTCGAGTTCGGCGAGGGTGAACATCGCGCGAGCTAGAACCGAGCCGGACGCCGGGTCAACCGCGCGCGGGCCGGCATGGCCCATTCGCTGCGGCGCATGGCCGTTCTGCGAGAGACGCGGGGATGGCCGTGGCTTCGAGGCGGAGCGATCGGATCACGCGATGCGGTTCGGCGGCGCGATGGGCGCGGGAGGGACCCGGCGGCGGCGGCGTCGGGCGCACAGCCTCCGGCGATCCTCGCGTGACGATGGCGGCGGCGGATCGCCGCGCGGGGCGGCTGCCCATGGCGGTTTTCATGAGAATTCCGCGACAGGCGCTGCACGCGCCGCTGCGCTAGGCTGGACGCGGAAGAGAATCGGCCCCGGTGGGCCGGCCGGCCTTCAAAGCCGGTGGGGGCTGCCCTGCGGTCCCGGGTGGGTTCGACTCCCGCTCTCTTCCGCGCACATGGCCACGCTCACGAAATAGCGTACTCCCCCTGCCACAGCATGTTGCGCCGCAGCCACAGGCGTCGCGGTAACGCGCCCTCCATGCGGCCGAGTGGTATTCTGGGCTGGTCTGAGCGGACACCGCGTCCTAGGTTGCGCCTGCAACGGTCTGGCGTCGTGAGGCGTCGGGCTCCGAGCGTCGGCGCGCCGGCCGCGTCGCGCGGTCACGAACGAGGAGAGAGAGGGCAATGAAACTCCGAAACATGCTCGTCGCCGCGAGCATCCTGGCGCTGCCAACGGCGGCGCTGGCGCAGCCGGTGGATGGCTTCTATGTCGGCGCCGGCATCGGGTATGACTATCAGCTCAACACCGACGTCAAGCAGCTCACATTCCGTGGTCAGAGCAGGGATGTGAGCAACACCAACCTGCAGAGCAACCCCGGTGGCCCGCTCGGCATGGTCAATGTCGGCTACGGCTTCGGCAACGGGCTGCGGGTCGAGCTCGAGGGCTTCTACTACTACCAGACCCTGAAGGTCGCCTCCGGCACGTCGGGGCTCTCGGGGAAGTCGCACAGCAACAACTACGGCGGCTTCGTCAACGCCCTCTATGACTTCGATGTGGGCGTGCCGTGGGTATTCCCGTATGTCGGCATCGGCGTCGGCTACATGGCGACCTCGCTGACCGGCCTCAACATCAACGCGGCCAATCTCGGGGTGAACACGACGCTCGACACCAGCACGGTCGGCAGCGTCGCAGCGCAGGCGATCGTCGGCGCCGCCTTCCCGATCCCGCAGGTTCCGGGCCTCTCGGGGACCGTCGACATCCGCTACTTCACGACGCTGCAGGATCAGAAGTTCAAGGGTAACGCCGCAAGCGGCGATCCGTACACCATCAAGGTGGGCGTGATCGGCAACGTCGCCGGCGTGCTGGGCCTGCGTTACCAGCTCTACACCCCGCCCCCGCCGCCTCCGCCGGCCCCCGCGCCGACGCCGGTGGCAGCGCCCAGCCGCACGTATCTCGTGTTCTTCGACTGGGATAAGTACAACCTGACCGACCGCGCGCGGCAGATCATCGCCGAGGCGGCGCAGAACTCCACGCGGGTGCAGTACACGCGCATCGAGGTCAACGGCTACACCGACCTCTCGGGCACCAAGGAATACAACCAGAAGCTTTCGGTGCGCCGCGCCCAGGCCGTCGCCGCCGAGCTGGTGAAGGACGGGGTGCCGGCCAACGCGATCACGGCCCAGGGCTTCGGCGAGAGCAACCCG
This sequence comes from Alphaproteobacteria bacterium, assembly GCA_017307335.1. GTDB lineage: Bacteria > Pseudomonadota > Alphaproteobacteria > Acetobacterales > Acetobacteraceae > JAFKFJ01. Next base: position 8,310 of record JAFKFJ010000296.1, read on the forward strand.
CTGGTGCCGACGGCGCAGGGTGTGCGCGAGCCGCAGAACCGGCGCGTCGAGATCATCATCAAGTAGCTTCGCGTCAGCGGCGCGATTGCAAACAGGGCGGGCACCGCGGTGCCCGCCCTTTTTCTTTCCCCGTGTGTCCTGCTCCATCGCCGCCAGGACCGGACGTCGCGGCGGGCCACCGGCTGCCGGTCGCTCGCGCGACGACACCGCCGCGGCCGTCCGCGCCTGCGCAACGGATGCGCGCCTCCCGGCGTACCGCTTCGGCTGTCAAATCTGCTCGGACGGTTTGCGCTCACGGCGCTTCGGCGACCGAAGGTCGCTGACCGACGCGGTCAGGTCAGGCTCCGCCGTGTGCGCTGCCTGGGCGCCTGGCCGGAGTGGGGCATCCTGGCTGCCGGGGCGTTCGCGTCCGCGGCTACTTCGTATCGGCGGTCCGCACCTTCTTCGCCCGCGGGGTCCGCACGGGTGCCACCGGGCATTCGATCAGCGCGATCGGCTGGGTAAGCCCCTTCGTCTGCGCATAGCCGGCGAGCTCGTGGTCGGACTTGAGCGCCATCACCTCGTCGAACATCGACAGGTGCTGGGTGCAGAACAGCGTCCCCTCGCGAATCCCGTCCTGGGACTGCGAATTGGCGAGGTTGGTGATGTAGACATCGTGCTCCTGCTGCGCACGGTGGCCGGAGGTGCGGGAGAAATAGCCGTTCAAGGCACGTTCCTGCGCCACCAGGGCGGAGCGGTAGCGGCCGACGAAGCCGTTGTATTTGTCGCGCAACTGGCACGCGATCGCGACTACCATCAGCTCGCTCTTCAGCCCGGCCACGTCGAAGGCAGCTTTCTCGGCCGGACGCATGCAAGGCTGGGCGAACGCGGTTCCGGAGAAGAGAGCGGCAGCGGCGACAGCCGAAATCAGAGGGCGCATGCATCACTCCGGGCGTTTCTGCCGGCCGCGCGGGGCGGCCCTGGTTCAAGTCAGCTCGAAGGTAAGCCGCTTAACGGGCGGTTTTGCAACCTGGTTTTGCGCCCAACACCGACACATAAGCGGGTGCCGACCGGAAAGCGCGCCAATGATGCTTAGCGCAGGCGGCCCGCGTCGGCCAAGCCCACGGCGCTCCCGCAACGAGGCCTCCGATTTTGCGGCCGCGAAAAGGGGGCTTGCGGGCTGCGCGGGTCTGTTATGCTCAGGCGCCGATGCGCTTGCGACCCACTGACGAGCCCGAAATGCCATTGAGCCCGCCCGATCCGTTCCGTGATTACGATGCCGGCGCCTATTTTTGTGAACTGACGCGATTGCGTGAGGGCGATGCGGGGGCGGCGGCGCTGGTGCGGGCGCGAATCGCCGGCATCGGGCTCGATGCCTTGCGCAGCCGTGCCGCGGCGGCGGAGACCGAGCTGATCAATCTCGGGATCACGTTCACGGTCTATTCCGAGGCCAACGCGATCGACCGCATCCTGCCGTTCGACTGCATCCCCCGCCTGATCACGCCCGCCGAGTGGCGGCAGCTCGAGCGTGGCGTGGGCCAGCGGGTGGCGGCGCTGAACGCGTTCCTGCACGACATCTATCACGGCGCCGCGATCGTGAAGGATGGCGTGATTCCCGGCGAACTCGTGTTCGGCAACGCCAACTTCCGGCCCGAGATGGTGGACTTCCCGGTCCGCTTCGGCACCTACGTGCACATCTGCGGCACCGACATCGTGCGCGATCACGCCGGTGACTTCCTCGTGCTCGAAGACAATGCGCGCACGCCCTCCGGTGTCTCGTACGTCGTGGAGAACCGGCACCTCATGGCGCGCGCGTTCCCCGACCTGATGTCGGGCGTGCGGCTGCGCCGCGTCGACGACTACGGACGCCGGCTGCTCGCGGCGATGGTGGAGATCGCGCCGGAGGGAGTGGATGATCCGCAGGTCGTGCTGCTTTCGCCCGGCATCTACAACTCCGCCTATTTCGAGCACGTGTTCCTGGCGCGCGAGATGGGCGTGCCGCTGGTCGAGGGCGCCGACCTGGTGGTGGAGGACGAGCGCGTGTTCATGCGCACCACCGGCGGGCGGCGCGCCGTGCACACCATCTATCGCCGCATCGGCGACGACTTCCTCGATCCCACGGTGTTTCGCGCCGACTCGCTGCTCGGTGTGCCCGGGCTGATCGGCGCATGGCGCAACGGCAACGTGACGCTCGCCAACGCGGTCGGCACCGGCGTCGCCGACGACAAGGCGGTGTATGCCTACATGCCGCGCATCATCCGCTACTATCTCGGCGAGGACGCCATTCTCGCCAACGTGGAGACCCATATCTGCCGCGAGCCCGAGGGCCTCGCCTACACGCTGGCGAACCTGGAGCGGCTGGTGGTCAAGCCCGTGGGCGAGTCCGGCGGCTACGGCATCACCATCGGGCCGCGCGCCAGCCGCGCGGCCCTGGAGACGGCGCGGGCGGCGCTGCTCGCCGATCCCACGAACTGGATCAGCCAGCCGGTGGTCTCGCTCTCCGTGGCACCGACGCTGACCGAGGAGGGCATCCGTCCCCGCCACCTCGACCTGCGCCCGTTCGCCGTCACCGGCCGCGACACCTGGGTCATGCCGGGGGGGCTCTCCCGCGTGGCGTTGAAGGCGGGAAGCCTGATCGTGAACTCCTCGCAGGGCGGGGGATCGAAGGATACCTGGGTGCTGGACGAAGGAGTGGACGCGGCATGACGCGGGAGACGCCGCTGCTGGCGCGCTACGCCGAGGGCCTGTTCTGGATGGCGCGCTACCTGGAGCGGGTGGAAAACCTCGCCCGCCTGATCGACGTGACGCAGAATTTCGGCACGCCGGGGCGCGAGACGGAGAGCTGGTTCGCGCTGGTGCGCATCAACGCCGACGAGGCGAGTTTTGCCGAGCGCGGCTTCACGCCGGGTGCCGAAGCGGTGAAGCGGTTCTACCTGCTCGATGGGAGCAACCCCACCGGCATCCCGGCAAGCCTGGAGGCCGCGCGCTTCAACGCGCGCACGCTGCGCCCGCTGATCTCCACCGAGATGTGGATGCACCTGAACGTCTTTCACCGCGACATGACCGCGATCGCGCCCGGCGAGCTGCAGGGCGACCGGCTGTCGCGCCTCTGCCGCATCATCAAGGAGGGCGTGCAGACCCATACCGGCATCACCGAGGGCACGCTGTTCCGCGACCAGGGCTGGTTCTTCTACCAGCTCGGCCGGCTGATCGAGCGGGCCGACCAGACGACGCGGCTGCTCGACATCCGCTATCACCTCCTCGTGCCGCTGGCGGCGGAGGAGCGGCGGGTGATCGAGCTGACGCAGTGGGGCGCGGTGCTGCGCGGTGCCGCCGGCTACCACGCGTTCCGCCGCGTGGCGCCGCCGGATTTCGGGCCGGAGGACGTGGTCGCCTTCCTGCTCACCGACACCGCCTCGCCGCGCAGCGTGGCGCTGTGCGTGGAGCAGATGGAGTGGCTGCTGGGCCAGCTCCGCAGCCGCTACGGGCTGCGCGGCACGGTGCCGTCGCTGGAGCGGATCGAGGAATTGCGCGCCGGGCTCACCGGCCGCCCGGTGGGACGGATCATCGGCGACGGGCTGCACCAGTTCCTCGACGGCGTGCAGCGCGACCTGATCCTGCTCGCGGGCGAGATCGGCACCGCCTTCTTCCGCGACTGGCGGCCGCTGGCGGAGGGGCAGTCGCAGCGCCAGGCGGCATGAGGGCAGAGGGGCCGCTGGCGCCGGACGAGTTCGCGGCACTGATGGCCCCGCTCGGTCCGTTCGAGCCGGGCGTGCGGCTGGCGGTGGCGGTGTCGGGGGGCGCGGACAGCACCGCGCTGGCGCTGCTCGCCGATGGCTGGGCGCGGGCGCGGGGCGGCGGGATCGTGGCGCTGAGCGTCGACCACGGGTTGCGCGCGGAGTCCGCGGCCGAGGCGGCACTGACCGAAGCGCGGCTGGCGGCGCGCGGCATCGCGGCGCGGGTGCTCACGTTGCGGGGCCTGGCGCGCGGGCCGGCGCTGGCGGCGCGGGCGCGGGCCGCACGCTACGCGGCGCTGGAGTCGGCGTGCCGTGCGGCCGGGTTGGTGCATCTGCTGCTCGGCCACCATGCCGGCGATCAGGCGGAGACGCTGGCCATGCGTGCGGCCGCCGGCAGCGGTGCGGCCGGGCTCGCCGCCATGGCGGCCCTGACCGAGCGGGCCTGGGTGCGGCGGCTCCGGCCGCTGCTGCCCATCCCGCCCGTGCGGCTTCGCGCGACGCTTCGCGCCGCCGGCATGGCGTGGGTCGAGGACCCCTCCAACGCCGATCCCGCGACGCTGCGTGCCCGGCTGCGCGTGGCCCTGGACGATGCCGACGGCACCGGCCCGACGACCGCCGTGGCGCTGGCGGCGGCGGCGGCACACGGAGCGGCGCGCGCGGCGGCGGAACGGGAGACCGCGGCGGTGCTGGCCCGGCGGGTGACGATCTACCCCGAGGGCTATGCAGTCCTGACCCCCGGCAGCCTGCCTCCGGCGGCGCTCGCGGCCGTGCTGCGGCTCGTCGGCGGGCGGGACTGGACGCCGGCGCCGCGGCGGGTGGCGCGCCTTGCCGCCGCCCCGG
>JAFKFJ010000297.1 GCA_017307335.1 Alphaproteobacteria bacterium
CGCCGGCCGCGTCCGTCACGCCTCCCCAGCCTCGCGCAGCACCGCCCTCGCGCGGGACGCATGCTCCTCGGCCACCGCGATCCGGCGAGGGAACGCGCCAATGCTGCCCTCGACCGCGCTGATGTGGTCGTCCAGCAGCACCGACGCGATGCCGGCATCCTTCAGCAGCGCCACGAGGAAGCTGAGGCGCACCGGGTCGTTCGTGGTGGCGACGACGTGCACGCGCCCTCCGATGCCGCGGCAAGCCAGGGGCGGGCTCGCCTTGACCCTGCTTCGCGACGGCCGATATGGTGCCGCGGCGTTGCTGCACCGCGCAAGTCCGCCGCTGACCCGTCCCCGGAGAGGTATTTGGGCGCTCTGGAAACCCTGCCCCCGGCGTCGGATGCCGAGGATGCCCTGACCGCGCTGACCGCGCTGGTGCGCGACGATCTGGTTGCGTGCAACCGCGTGATCGTCGCGCGCATGGACAGCCCGGTGGCGCTGATCCCGCAACTCGCGGCGCATATCGTCGCCGCCGGCGGCAAGCGGCTGCGCCCGGTGCTGACGCTCGCCTGCGCGCGCCTGTGCGGCTATCGCGAGGGCCTCCGCCACGTGAACCTCGCCGCCTGCGTCGAGTTCATCCACACCGCGACCCTGCTGCACGATGACGTGGTGGACGAGAGCCGGCTGCGCCGCGGCCACGCCAGCGCGAATGCGGTGTTCGGCAACAAGGCCTCGGTGCTGGTTGGCGATTTCCTGTTCGCGCGCGCCTTCCAGCTCATGGTGGAGGACGGCTCGCTGCAGGTGCTGCGGATTCTGTCGGGCGCCGCGGCGACCATCGCCGAGGGCGAGGTGCTCCAGCTCGTCACGCAGAACGACCTTTCGACGTCCGAGGCGCAGTATCTCGACGTGGTGCGCGGCAAGACCGCGGCACTGTTCGCCGCGGCGTGCGAGGTGGGCGCCGTCGTCGCGGCACGACCGGCGGCCGAGGTGGCGGCGCTGCGCGACTACGGCATGAACCTCGGCATCGCCTTCCAGCTCGCCGACGATGCGCTGGACTACGCGGCGGACCAGGCGGTGCTGGGCAAGACCGTCGGTGACGATTTCCGCGAGGGCAAGATCACGCTGCCGGTGCTGTCCGCCTATGACGCGGGCGACGCGGCGGAACGCGGGTTCTGGCAGCGCACGATCGAGGCATGCGAACAGACCGACGCGGATCTGGAGCAGGCGCTGCGCCTGATGTCGGAACGCGGTGCGATCCGGGTGACACTGCAGCGCGCCGCGCATTTCGCGGCGCTCGCACGGCAGAGCCTGGCGGAGTTCGCCGACACGCCGCTGCGCCGTCTGCTGCAGGCGGTGGCGAACTACGCGGTGAGCCGCGCGCGCTGATCAGCCGCCGGCTGCGCGCAGGCGTTCCAAGCGATCAGTGAGCCGCGCGGGCAGCGTTTGACGCCGCGCGGGCGCTCTGCGAGCCTCTCGCTGCATGCCAAGGGAGGGCAGTCATGCGTCTAGCCGGAAAAGTGGCCGTCGTGACGGGCGCCGGCGGCGGGTTCGGCGAGGGGATCGCGAAGCGGTTTGCGGAGGAGGGGGCGCGCGTCGTCGTCACCGACCTGCGCGCCGATGCCGCCGCCCGCGTGGCCGAAGCGATCGGCAACGGCGCGGTCGCGGTCACCGGCGACGTCTCGCGCGAGGCGGACGTGCGCGCGATGGTCGCCGCCGCGACAGACCGGCTCGGCGGGCTCGACATCGTCGTGAACAATGCCGGCACCACGCACCGCAACCAGCCGATGCTGGGGGTGGACGAGGCGACGTTCGATCGCGTCTACGCGGTGAACGTGAAGTCGATCTACTGGATGATGCAGGCGGCGGTGCCGGTGCTGCGCGGGCAGGGGCGCGGCGGGTCGATCATCAACATCAGCTCCACCGCCGGCATCCGCCCGCGACCCGGCCTCGTCTGGTACAACGGTACCAAGGGCGCGGTGAACACCATGACGCAGTGCATGGCGATCGAGCTGGCGCCGGACAACATCCGCGTCAACGCGATCTGCCCGGTGCTGGGCGCCACGGGGCTGACCGAGCTGTTCATGGGCCAGGCGGACAATCCGGAAATCCGCGCGAAGTTCATGGCGACGATCCCGCTCGGCCGCATGAGCCAGCCCTCGGACATCGCCAACGCATGCGTCTGGCTTGGCGAAGATGCGTCGAGCTTCATCACCGGCGTGCTGCTACCGGTGGACGGCGGCCGCACGGCCTGATGAACGTCCTCTCGATCCAGTCCTGGGTCGCCTTCGGCCATGTCGGCAATGCGGCGGCGGTGTTTCCGCTGCAACGCCTGGGGGCCGAAGTGTGGGCGGTCAACACCGTGCAGTTCTCCAACCACACCGGCTACCCGGACTGGACCGGCACCGCGTTCTCCGGTGCGCATGTGGCCGCGATCGTGAACGGCATCGTGGCGCGCGGCGCCATGCGCGACTGCGATGCCGTGCTGTCCGGCTACGTGGGCGACGCCGCGGTGGGTGCCGCGATCCTGGCCGCCGTGGCGGCGGCGAAGGCGGCGAACCCGCGGGCGCTCTATTGCTGCGATCCGGTGATCGGCGATGTCGGGCGCGGCGTGTTCGTCCGCCCCGGCATCGCCGAGTTCCTGGCGCACGAGGCATTGCCGCGCGCCGATATCGCGACGCCCAACCAGTTCGAGCTGGAACACCTGACCGGCCTCGCCGTTGCGACGCTGGAGGATGCGAAGCAGGCCGTCGCCACCCTGCAGGCGCGCGGGCCGCGCATCGTGCTCGTCACCAGCCTGCGGACCGATGCGACGCCGGCCGACGCCATCGACCTCCTCGCCGCCGAGGGCGACGCGATGCACCTCCTGCGCACGCCGCGGCTGCCTTATGCGGCGAACGGCGCGGGCGATCTGATGGCGGCGCTGTTCCTGTTTCACCGGCTCGCGCGCGGCGACACGGCGCAGGCGCTGGCGGCGGCGACGAGTTCCGTGTTTGGCGTGCTACGCCGCACCGCGGCCGAGGGGGCCGCGGAGATGCTGCTGATCGCGGCGCAGGACGAACTCGTCAGCCCCGAGCAGCAGTTTGCCCCCGTGCGATGCTGAGCGAAACGCCGGGCGATGACGGAGGCACCATGATTTTCGGCATTGATCCGCTGATCGCGGCGGGCGTGTTTGCCTGCACCGCGGTCACGGACGCAATCTATGTGTTCTTCAACGCCGCAGTCGTCGCGCGCCGGCGCGTCTCGGCCGCGAACTGGAGCGGGCTCTGGTACCTGCTCTCGGCCTTCGCGGTGATCAGCTACACCCACGATATCGTCTACGTGCTGTTCGCCGCCTCCGGGTCGTGGCTGGGCGCCTACGCCTCCGTCACCTGGCTCCGGCGCTCGTAGGCGACGCGCCTCAACCCGGCGTTCACCCGCGCGCCCTACGCTCCCGCCCGCGCCAATATCGCGCCGTGGGAGCGACGGGATGGTCAGCCCGGTCAGTCCGGAAACGTTCAACGCGACGGTGTTCGCCCCGGGCTACTGGGGCAGCGGGGGCGTGGACGATCTCGGCGACTATGGCGGCGGAACGGCGGGCACGGTCCGGGCGACGCTCACCGGCACGCGCACCGAGGTGGGGGACACGGTCACGGCGGCGATCGGCGGGCAGACGCTCACCCTGCGCGCCTATTCCGACGTCCCCGGCGGCGTGCTGTTCACCACGCTCGACTTCGTGACGTTCTACGTGTTCCTGACCGTGCCGTTCCAACCGGCGATCCAGTACCAGGTCAGCTATACCGTCGCCGGCAACTCCGGGCTCGCCTGCTTTCTCGCCGGCACCCGGATCGCGACCGATCGCGGAGAGGTTGCCGTCGAGGCGCTGCGCGTCGGCGATCGCGTGGTGGCGCTACGCAGCGGCGGGTTTGCGCCCGTGCGCTGGATCGGCCGCCGCCGGGTTGCCGGCCGCCGCGCCGCCGACCCGCGGCACTGGCCGATCCGCATCGCGGCCGGCGCCTTCGCGCCCGAGCGGCCGCGGCGCGACCTGCTGCTATCATCCGACCATGCCGTCTATGCGGGCGGCGGGCTGATCCCGGTGCGCTACCTCGTCAACGGCACCACCGTGGCGCCGCAGCCGGCGGCGGCGCTGGACTACTGGCATGTCGAGCTTGGCGCGCACGACCTGCTGCTCGCCGAGGGATTGGCGGCGGAGAGCTATCTCGACACCGGCAACCGCGGCGCGTTCGAAGGGCAGGTGTCGACCTTTGCGGCACCGGCGCTCGCGCGCCGTGTCTGGGCGGCGCAGGCCTGCGCGCCGCTGCTGCTTGATCCGGCGGCCCAGGCGCCGGTGCGGCGCCACCTGCTCGCGCGCGCCGCCGAACTCGGCTGGCGTGCAACGGAGGATGCGGCGCTCGCATTGCGCTGCGATGGCACGGCGCTCGCGGTTGAGCGCGCTGGCGATGCGTTGCGCGCGACGCTGCCGCCGGGTGCGCGCCGCCTCGTGCTCGCATCGCGCAGCGCGGTGCCGGCGGAGATGTTTGCGGACAGCACCGACACCCGCCGCCTCGGTGTCGCGGTCGCGCGTCTCGTCATCGACGGCGTGGCACTCGACGATCCCTGTTACGCCGAGGGATGGCACGATCCCGAGCCGGATCTGCGCTGGACGACCGGCGAGGGCGTGCTGCTGCTGCCGCCGTCGCCGCAGGCCCGCACACTTGAACTCGTCGTCGCACCGCTGCTGTGCTACTGGCTTCCGCGCGAATTCGAACTGAGTAAGGCTGCGTAAGCAGGTTCGTGTAGCGATCACGCAAGCGCGAGTTCGCTGGACCGCGCTCCCGCATCCGGCGCATGCTGATCGTCAGACGGCACGCGCGACGCACGTGCAGCGAGGCGCAAGCCGCGGCGGGACGATCGGGCCCCGAGCGGATCCTCCCGCCCAGCAGGGAGTTACGCCATGACCATAGCTGCGATTTTGAAGCACAAGGGTGACGACGTCACCACGATCGCACCCACCGCGACAGTCGCCGAAGTGGCCGCGGTTCTCGCCGAGCAACGCATCGGCGCACTGCCCGTGGTCGACCGGGCGGACCAGTTGCTTGGCATCATCAGCGAGCGCGACGTCATTCGCGCGCTCGCCGCCAACGGTCCGGCCGCATTGCAGATGCTGGCAGGGCAGTTGATGACGCGCACGCTTCGCGTCGCCACGCGCAGTACGACGGTGGAGCAGGCGATGACGCTGATGACCGCCAGCCGCTTCCGCCACCTGCCGGTGATCGAGGGCGGCGTGCTGGTCGGCATCGTCAGCATCGGCGATGTCGTGAAGGCGCGCATCCTGCAGACGGAGCACGAGGTGGACAGCCTGAAGGCCTACGTCGCGGGCGTCGCCTGAGTGCCATCGGGCGCCAGCGCGGGATCGGGCGCGGCGGCGAGGCGCGTGCGCACCGCCGCCGCGATCCGTTCCATCGCCGGGTCGTGAATGCCGAGCGCCGACAGCCCGGCGCAGGTCTGGAACAGATAGTCGGCGCAACTGCCGAGCTGCCCGCCCGCCGTGGCCAGGCGGGCGACCACCTCCGCCTCATCGAGCTCACCGGCATAGGCGTGGCTGGTCGCGTCGATCGTGAAGGCGAGGGCGTGGTCAACCGTACCGCCCTCGGGCGCCTCGATCGGCAGCCAGCGCGGTCGGTAGGCGGCGGTGATCATCTCGCGCCGCCACAGCACGTCGAGCTCCGCCTCCACCCCTGCCTCCGGGAGTCGCAGCGCGGCACCCACGCAGGCACCACCCTCGCGCAGGCCGAGCAGCAAACCCGGGTTCTCGGGCGTGCCGCGGCCGGCGCGCGTGGAGAGGCAGAACGCGCGGTGCCAGCCCTGCACGCGGGCAAGCCGGCGGTCGCTGACCTCGACCGTCGGGTTCCAGATCAACGAGCCGTAGGCGAACAGCCACACGCCATCACCGCCCTGCGGCCGCGCGGCGAGCGTCGCCTGCAGCGAGGCGTGCCGGTCGGCGGCCGTCAGCAGCTTCTGCTCGGGTGCCAGGCGGGCGATCATCGCCTCCAGCCCGCCGTCCAGCAGCATCTCCCGCGTCAGCCGCGTCGGCGACGTCATCGGGCGGGCGGCAGGGGCGTCGCGCGGGCGGCGAGCAGGTCGCGGATCTCGGTCAACAGCACTTCCTGGGGCGGCGGGGGCGCCGGCTCGGCAGGCGCCGGGGGATGGCGGTACAGGCGGTTCAGCACCCGCACGATCCAGAACACGACGAAGGCGACGATCAGGAACTGGATCACCGCGTTGAGAAATACGCCGACGTTCAGTGTCACCGCGCCCGCCGCCTGCGCCGCGGCCAGCGTCGGCTGCGGCTGGCCCTTGAGGGTGACGAAGATGTTGCTGAAGTCGATGCCGCCGAGCACGAGCCCGATCAGCGGGTTGAACACGTCCTTCACCAGGCTGTTCACGATCGTTGTGAAGGCGGCGCCGATGATGATGCCGACCGCGAGATCGACGACGTTGCCGCGCATGATGAAGGCCTGGAAGTCCTCTACCCAGGCCGGGCGGCGAACGTGAAGCGTAGGCGGCTGCATGGCGACTCCCCTTCTTTCACGGGCCGGACGATCTTTCGGCGCTCATACAAGCGGTTGGCGCACTGATCCCGCAACCCCCGGCCGGTGCGCCGGCGCGCCGGATGCCTAACTCGTCCTGCATAGGCAATCATGCCGGAGGGAGGAGCCGGTCATCTCACAACTGCGCGAGCCGCATTCCTGCCGGGATGGTCGTGATCGCGAACACCGCATCGCCAGCCATGACGGGCTCGTGTACAAGCAGGGGATCCGCATGGCGCGTGGCGCTTCCTGCGCATTCCGCGCGACCACCTTTTCCACCCGCTCGGCCGCGCGCCGATGCCAAAGGCGATGTCATGATCGAAGAGCCGCCGCTGCTGACCATCCGTCGTGAGATCCCGCGCGCCGATCCGGCCCTGGTGGCCGCGCTGTCCGGCGCGATGACCGGGCACGTCGTCGATGCGCTCGACGGCGGTGGAGGAATGGGGCCGGCGGTGAAGCCGGTCGATCCGGCCCGCGCCACGTTCGTCGGCACCGCCCTGCCGTGCTCCAGCGGGCCGGCCGACAATCTCGCGATCGCGGCCGCGATCGCGCTCGCGCAGCCCGGCGACGTGATCGTGGGGGCGGCCGAGGGCTTCACCGGCATCGCGGTGATGGGCGACAACCTGGCACTCATGGCGCGCAATGCGGGCGTCGCCGCGCTGGTGACCGACGGCGCGGTGCGCGACGTGGCGGGCATCCGCGAGGTCGGCGTGCCGATGTTCGCCGGCGGCGTGACGCCGAACTCCGCCGTGCGCAGCGGGCCGGGAACGGTCGGCCTGCCGGTCGTCTGCGGCGGCGTGGCGGTGGCGGCCGGCGACGTGCTGGTGGGCGACGCCGACGGCGTGGTCGTCGTCCCGCGCGCGCGGCTCGCCGACGTGGTCGCGCGGCTTGACCAGATCCGGGCTGCCGAACGCGCGGTGCAGGCGCGCCTTGCCGGCGGCGTCACGAAGCTCGATTCCACCGCATCGCTGCTGGCAAGCGACCGCGTGCGCTGGGTCTGAGACCACCCAATCTTTCGTCCGAACTCTGACGACCGCCGGGGGGAAACTGATGGCAATGAATCGCAAGCGGGTGCTCGTGCCCGTCGTCATGGACAAGGCCGGCATCGACCTGCTGCGCGCGCGCGACGACATCGACCTGACGCTCTATGAGCTGGGCAGGCCGCAGGAGCAGTTTCGCGCGATGCACGGGGACGTGGCCGGCATCGCGCTCTCGCTGACGCCGTTCGGCGCGGCGGAGATGGCGGCGGCACCGCACCTTGCCGTCGTGGCGCGCATCGGCGTCGGCTACGACGCGGTGGACGTGCCGGCGCTGACCGCGCAGCGCGTGCCGCTGATGATTGCCGGCACCTCCAACTCGACCAGTGTCGCCGAGCATGCGCTGTTCTTCATCCTCGCCGTGGCCAAGCGCGCCGGCGAGATGGACCGGCGGGTGAAGACCGGCAACTGGCCGGATCGCCGGCGCGACCTGCCGGTGGAGCTTTCCGGCAAGACGGCGCTGGTCGTCGGCTTCGGCCGCATCGGCTCGCGCTCCGCCCCGCGCCTGGCGGCGTTCGGGATGCAGGTGCTCGTCCACGATCCGTATGTCCCTGCCGAGCGCATCCGCGCCGCCGGGTTCGAGCCGGTGGCCGACCTCGACGCGGCGCTGCCGCGCGTCGACTTCGTCACCATCCACTGCCCGAAGAACGCCGAGACCAACGGCATGTTCGGCGCCGCGCGGTTCGCGCGCATGAAGCGGGGCTCGTTCATCGTCAACACCGCGCGCGGCGGCATCATCAACGAGCCGGCGCTGCTCGCCGCGCTGGAATCCGGCCAGATCGCCGCCGCCGGCCTCGACGTGTTCGAGAAGGAGCCCGCCGACGCCGACAACCCGCTGCTGAAGCACGAGGCGGTGTTCACCGCGCCGCACATGGCCGGCGTGACCGTGGAGTCGATGGCGGCGATGGCGGAGACCACGGCGCGCAACATCCTCGGCGTGCTCGACGGCACGCCGAACGTGGAGAACGCGGTCAACCCGGAGGTGTTCGAGCGCCGCCCCGGCTGAGCCCGATGCCGCTCGCGACGACGCGGCTTGCCGTTGCGCCGGACGCGATCGCGCCCGACGGCTCGGAGGTGCGGCTGCTCAGCGCGACGGCGCGCGGCAGCATGGCACACTTCACGCTGCCGCCGGGCGCGATCTCCAAGGCGATCCGGCATCGCAGCGTGGAGGAAGTCTGGTTCGTCACCGGCGGGCGCGGGCGGATGTGGCGCCGCCTCGGGGACGAGGAAGGCGTGACCGACCTCGTGCCCGGCGTCTCGCTCGCGATCCAGCCCGGCACGTGGTTCCAGTTCCGCTGCGACGGCGCCGAGCCGCTCACCATCGTCGGCGTCACCATGCCGCCCTGGCCCGGCGCGGACGAAGCCGTTTTCGTCGCGGGCGTCTGGTAGGCGCGACGTGGCACGGGACGAAGGTCTCGAAGAGCTGCTGCGCGAGGACCTTGGCGCTGAGGCGGCGCTGACGGAGCAGGCGATGTTCGGCGGCCGGGCGTGGCTGCTGCACGGCAACCTGCTCTGCGGCGCCAGCAGCAACGGGATGCTGGTGCGGCTGGGCAAGGGGCAGGACGCCTGGGCGCTGGCGCTGGCAGACATCGCGCCGATGATCTCGGGCGGCCGCCGCATGTCCGGCTGGGTGCGCGCCGGTCCCGCGGCCTTCGGCGACGATGCGCTGCGGCGAAAGCTGCTCGCGGCTGCCCTGGCGTTCGTCCGCGCGCTGCCGCCGAAATAGCCGCCGGCGAGGCGCTACTGCGTGGGCGGTGTGGCGCCCATGTCCATGAAGGTCGGCAGCATCATGGGCGCGGCCAGGATCAGCACGCCGTAGACGACGAGCACGACGGCGCCGGCGCGCGCGCTCGCCGTGCCCCAGGGCAGCATCTTCTCGGCGATGATGAGCAGCGTGATCAGCGCCATCGCGGCGACGTTCATCATGCCCAGCGGAAACAGGATCACGAACAGCAGCCAGCAGCAGCCGAGGCAGTACGCGCCGTGCGCGATCCCCATGCGCACGGCGCCCCCGATGCCGTCGTGCCAGGAGGTGAGGATGAAGCTGAGCGGCGTGCGGCAGTGCTTGAGGCAGACATCCTTCCACGGCGAGAGCTGGTAGAGGCCGGCGAGGATGATCACGCCGCCGCCGATGCGGGCCAGGAGCCGCGGCGAAAGGCTCAGCGCATCGGCGATCCGGTCGCCGGCCGCCGCAAGCAGCCATGCCACGACGCCCGAGAGCGCCCAGACCGCGAGATAGGCGGCGACGAAGATCCAAGTGGCGACGAACGCCTCGCCGCGCCGCCGCTTTCCCGCCTGCACCTGGTGGAAGGTGAGGATCATGGGCGCCGCCGCGGGAAACATCATGGCGACCATCATCACCACCCACAGCGCGAGGAACAGCCACGCGGCCATTCCCATGGTCAGGCCCATGACCATGCCCATCCCCGCGGCCTGCCAGATCAGCACAAGCCAGGACGCGGCTGTCAGCAGCAGCAGGATGGCGACGATGGCGACCCGCTCGCGCGAAAGGTCGATGCCCGCCGGCGGTGCGGCGGGCAAGCCAGCGCCGGCGCCAATCGCGCAGCCCTCACCCGGCGCTCGGCGCCACCCTCTCCCGCAAGCGGGAGAGCGAATGAACAACCCTTCTCCCGCAGGAGCGGGCGAGGGATTGAGCGCCCCCTCTCCCGCTTGCGGGAGAGGGTTGGGGTGAGGGCGGCGCACGCCGCCCCACGCCGGTCGCTTAGGCGTTCGACCAGTTGATCGCCGCGTAATGCCCATTCCGCCCGGAATTGTCGAAGCGCATGCCGAAATCCTGAAACTTGCTCCCGGCCTCGCCGACGGCCAGCGCGAGCTTGTCCGGGTTGAACGGATGGCCGGCCGCGACCCACATCTCCTCGTCCGCCCGCAGCGTCGGCAGCGGCCGCACCGCGGCGCTCAGGATCCCGGGAATTTCGGCCGAGCGCCTCTTGCCTTCGATCCGGTAGGCGATGGCGGCGCGCTTGGCGCCGAGATTCTCCTCGATCAGCGGCGCGAAGGCCGCCATCGGGCCGCCGGCCGCGCCGCCGAAGATCGCGCCCAGCGCCTCCTGCTGCCGGTCGTCGGCGCGCTCGTCGATATAGGCGCCGACCCTCCAATGGCCTTCGCCCATCGGGCCGGGCGTATAGGCGACCATGGCGGCGTTCAGACCGTCCAGCGACACGTCGCCATACGTGCCGCGGTCGATGTGAATCGCGAACACGACCGCGCAATGTCCCTGCGTCGGCCGCGACGTCATCGGCGCGTTCGTGGACACCAGGCACGGGCAGACGACATCGCAGCTACAGTTCTCGAAATAATCACCGCTGAGCTGCCACTT
The DNA here is from genome assembly GCA_017307335.1 of Alphaproteobacteria bacterium. Classification (GTDB taxonomy): domain Bacteria; phylum Pseudomonadota; class Alphaproteobacteria; order Acetobacterales; family Acetobacteraceae; genus JAFKFJ01. Next base: position 10,923 of record JAFKFJ010000297.1, read on the forward strand.
CGGCGTGCTTGCAGACATCCGTCCCTCCCCCGGTCAGACCCGCGCATCCCTCCGTGCCTCCATGCTAAGCGCACCGGTGCGGCGCGACAAAGCACGATCGTCCGATCAGGCCGCGCCCTCGATATGCGCGCCGGGGTGGAAATGCGCATACACGCGCCGCGCCGTCTCGCGCGAGATGCCCGGCGCCGCCTCCAGGTCCGCAAGCCCGGCCTGCTTCACGCCGCGCGCCGAGCCGAAATGGTTCAGCAGCGCGCGCTTGCGTGCCGGCCCGATGCCCGCCACCTCGTCCAGCTCGCTGCGCACCAGCGCCTTGCTGCGGCCCGCGCGGTGCGTGGTGATGGCGAAGCGGTGCGCCTCGTCGCGCAGGCGCTGAAGGAAATAGAGAACCGGATCGCGCGGCGGCAACTGGAACGGCTCGCGCCCGTCGGTATGAAACCATTCGCGGCCGGCGTCGCGGTCGGGTCCCTTCGCGATCGCGACCAGCCGCACGTCGTGCACGCCGAGATCGTTGAGCACGGCGCGCGCAGCGGAAAGCTGCCCGGCGCCGCCGTCGATCAGCACGAGATCGGGCCACCCTGGCGCTGCGCCTTCGCCCTCCGCCGCTTCCTTCAGCGCGCGGGTGAAGCGGCGCGTCAGCACCTCGCGCATCATCGCGAAGTCGTCGCCGGGCGTCACCGGCCCGCGAATGCTGAACTTGCGGTATGCCGCCTTCATGAATCCCTCGGGGCCGGCGACGATCATCACGCCGTAGGGGTTCGTGCCCATGATGTGGCTGTTGTCGTAGACCTCGATCCGCTCGGGCCGCGCCGGCAGGCCGAACAGTTCCGCTGCGCCGTCCAGCAGCCTGGCCTGTCCCGCGCTCTCCGCCAGCTTCCGCTCCAGCGCCTCGCGCGCGTTGATCTCGGCATGCTGCACCACCGCGTGCTTCTCGCCGCGGCGCGGATGCACCACCTCCACGCGCCGGCCGGTGCCGAAGGTCTGCGCCTTCAGGCTCAGCGCCTCCGCGACCAGGGCCTGCTCGGGCAGCGCATGGTTCACCAGCACCAGCGGCGGCGGCGGCTTGTCGTCGTAGAACTGGGCCACGAACGCGGCCAGCACGTCGCCCGCCTCCTCGGCCTTCGTGTGCGTCGGGAAGAAGGCGCGGTTGCCGTTGTTGCGGCCGCCACGGATGAAGAACACCTGCACGCAGGTCTGTCCGGCATCCTGCCACGCGGCGATCACGTCGGCGTCCGCGATGCTCTCCGGATTGACCACGCCGGTGCCCTGCACATGGGTCAGGCCCCGGATGCGGTCGCGCACCGCCGCCGCGCGCTCGAACTCCAGCGCCTCCGCCGCCTGCTCCATCTCCGCCGCCAGCGCCTGCTGCACGGCGGCGCCCTTGCCGGCGAGGAACGCCTTGGCCTGCCCGACCAGCGCGCCATAGGCCGCTTCGTCGATCCGTCCGACGCAGGGCGCGGAGCAGCGGCGGATCTGATACAGCAGGCAGGGGCGGCTGCGGTTGGCGAACACCGTGTCGGCGCAGGAGCGCAGCAGGAACACGCGCTGCATCGCCGTCACCGTCTGGTTCACCGCCCAGGCGGAGGCGAACGGGCCGTAGTAGCTTCCCCTGCGGGTCCGCGCGCCGCGGTGCTTCGCGATCTGCGGGAACGGGTGGTCCTCGGTCAGCATCAGCCACGGGTAGCTCTTGTCGTCGCGCAGGACGATGTTGAAGCGGGGCTTCAGCCGCTTGATCAGGTTGGCCTCGAGCAGCAGCGCCTCGGCCTCGCTGTGGGTGGTGACGACCTCCATCGTCGCCGTCTCGGCCACCATCCGCCGCAGCCGTTCCGGCAGGCGGGCGGGCTGGGTGTAGGCCGCGACCCGCTTCTTCAGCGACCGCGCCTTGCCGACGTAGA
>JAFKFJ010000298.1 GCA_017307335.1 Alphaproteobacteria bacterium
CTGGGGCACAGCCTGCGTGCCGAAAGTCCGCCCGACCTCTTTGCCTGACGGCGTGCTGATCACCCGGCCCGAGCCGGGGGCCACGGAGACCGCGGCGCGGGTCGCGGCGCTCGGCCTGCGCCCGGTGGTCGCGCCGCTGTTCGCGATCGAGCCGCGGCGCATCGCGGCGGCGCCCGTGCAGGCGGTGCTGGTGGCCAGCGCCAACGCGCTGCCGGCGTTGCCGGAGGCGCTGCATGCCCGCCCGCTGCTCGCGGTGGGCGACGCGACGGCCGCCCGGGCACGGGCCGCCGGGTTCGCCGCGGTGCACAGCGCCGGCCGCGATGCGGTCGCGCTCGCCGCGCTCGCCACGCGCCTCTGCGTGCCCGCGGCTGGACCGCTGCTGCTGGCCAGCGGCGCGTGCCAGGGCATGGCGCTCGCCCGTGACCTGCGCGCCCGGGGCTTCACGGTGCGCCGCCGGGTCGCCTACGCCCCGCGGCCGGTGCGCACCCTCCCCGACGCGGCGGCGGCGGCGCTGCGGGCGGGGGCGCTGCGCGGCGTGCTGTTCTTCTCGGCGGAGGCGGCCCGCGTGTTCATCGACCGGCTGCGCGCCGCGCTGCCCGACGCGACGGTGGCGGGGGTGGAGGCGCTCGCGATCTCGCGCACGGCCGGCGACGCGCTGCGCCCCTTGCCGTGGCGCCGCATCCGTGTTGCATCGCACCCGACCCAGGATGAGGTGCTGAAACTCCTGCCATGAGCGAGTCCGAGCCGTCCCCGCCCGAGCCGGCCCCCGCCGGCCCGGAACCCGCGCCGCCGCCCGAGCGCCGCAACCCATGGCCGGTGGTGCTGGGGGTATGCGGCTTCCTGGTGCTGCTGGCGGGGCTGATCTGGCTCGGCGTGCAGCAGCAGGAACTGGCATTGCGCGGCGATCCGGCCGGGCTCGCCGCGCTGCGCGACGAGGTGCGGGCGTTGCAGGCACGGCTCGCGGCGCTGCCGGCCGCGCCCGACCTCGCGCCGTTCGAGCAGCGGATGGCCGCGCTGGAAGCCCGGCGGCCGGCGGCCGGGGCGCCGGCCGAAATGAGCGCGAAGCTCGGACAGGCGGCGGCCGATGCGGCGGCGGCAAAGAGCGCCGCGGCTGACCTTGCCGGCCGCGTCACGGCACTCGAACAGCGGTTGCAGACGGCCGAGCAGCAGGCGGCGACGCTGACCGCGCGGGCGAAGAGCGCGCAGGCGCTGACCCGTGCCGCGGTGGCGCTCGCGGCAGGGGAGCCGCTGGGCGAGATCCCGGACGCACCGCCGGCGCTGGCGCGCTTCGCCACCGCGGCCCCGCCGACCGAAGCCCGCCTGCGGGAGGAGTTTCCCGCCGCGGCCGCCGCCGCCGAGCGGGCAAGCCAGCCGGTGACGGAGGGACAGTCGTTCTGGGTGCGGGCGTGGCTGCGGATGCGTTCGCTCGTCACCGTACGCCAGGGCGACCGGGTGCTGGTGGGACCGCCCGCGGCGCGGGCGCTGGGCGAGGCATCGGCGCGGCTGGCGGCGGGCGATCTCGCCGGTGCGGTGGCAGGGCTGGACAGGCTGGACGCGCCGGCGCGCGCGGCCATGGACGGCTGGCGGGCGCGGGCGCAGGCCCTGCTCGACGCGCGCGCGGCGCTGGCGCAGATGGCGCGCGGCTGATGCGGCGGGTTTTCCGCTGGCTCGTCGTCGCGATCCTGGTGGTCGCGGCGGCATGGTGGGTCGCGGGGCTGCCGGGCAGCGTGACGGTGAGCCTCGCCGGCACCACCGTGCAGATGGCGACCTCGCTCGCCCTGCTCGGCGCGGCCGTCGTGGTGGCCCTCCTGACCGTGCTGCTGCGCCTGCTCGGCTGGTTCTTCCGGACGCCCGGGCGCGTGGGGGCGTGGCGCATGCGGCGGCGCCGCGTGGCCGGGGATGCGGCGGTGACCGGCGCGCTGGTGGCCCTGGCCGCGAGCGACGAGCGCCGGGCGTTGGAGAACGCCACACGCGCCCGCCGCATGCTGGGCGACACGCCGCAGACGCTGCTGCTCGCCGCCGAGGCCGCGCGCCTGGCGAAGGCCGACACGGAGGCGGCGGCGCTGTACCGCACCCTCGCCGACCACAAGGAGGCGGCGCTGCTCGGTCTGCGCGGCCTGTATCGGCAGGCGGTGAACCGGCAGGCCTGGGACGAGGCGGCGCTGGGCGCCCGCCGCGCCGAGGAGGTGCACCCGGGCGGCGCGTGGCTGCGCGAGGAACGCACGGAGCTCGCCGTGCGCACCGGCAACTGGACCGAGGCGCTGCGCCTCGCGCCGCCGGAGGCGCCCCGCGCCGCCTTCGCGACCGCGGCCGCCGATGCCGAGGCGGACCCCGACGCCGCGCTCCGGCTCGCCAAGCGGGCGTGGCGCGACAACCCGGACTTCGTCCCGGCGGCCCTCGCCTACGCCCGCCGCCTGCGTGCGGCCGGGCGCGAGGGCAAGGCGGTCGGCGTGATCCGCGAGGCGTGGGAGCGGGCGCCGCAGCCGGAACTGGCGGAGTTCGCGCTGGCGCCGGAGACTGACCCGCTCGCCCGCGCCCGTGCGGCGGAGCGGCTGGTGGAGGTGAACCCGACGCATGTCGAGAGCCACCTGCTGCTCGCCCGCGTCGCGCTGGAGGCGGGATTGATCGGGCAGGCGCGAAGGCACCTCGACGCCGCGCGCGCGGCCGGGCTGAACCAGCGGCGGCTGTGGCTGCTGCAGGCCGACCTGGAGGCTGCGGAAGGCGGGGAGACCGAGGCCGGCCGGCAGGCCCAGCGCGAGGCGCTGCGCCGCGCCGCGGCGGCGGAGCCCGACCCGACCTGGCGCTGTGATGCCTGCGGTGCCGAGCACGGCGAGTGGCACCCGCGATGCCCGGTCTGCCAGACCGCCGGACGGATCCGCTGGGGCACGCCGCGGCTCGCGCTGCCGGCGGCCTGACGCGCCGCTTCCCCTGCGCCCAAGGCTCTGCTACACCGCCGCCGCGCGCCGGCACCCCTGGAGGCCGGCGCTCATATTTTTTGCATTCTGCGGAGCAACCCATGGCCGACTACACCACCATCGAGGCCGAGGCGCGCGCGCGTGCAGGTAAGGGGGCAGCACGGGCGACTCGGCGGACGGGCCTCGTGCCCGGCGTGATCTACGGCGCGCGACAGACGCCGGAGCTGATCGCCATCGACCCCCGCGTCGTGCTGCGCGAAACGCATCGCAGCGGCTGGCGCTCGCGCCTGTATGAGCTGAAGGTGAACGGCACCGTGACGCGCGCGCTGCTGCGCGAGGTGCAGTTGCATCCCGTCACCGACCGGCCCGAGCATGTCGACTTCCAGCGCCTCGCCCCCGGCGAGCGCATTCGCGTGGCGGTCAACGTGGTCTTCCACAACGAGGGCATCTCGCCCGGGCTGAAGCGTGGCGGCGTGCTGAACGTGGTGCGCCACGCGGTCGACTGCCTCGCCGATCCCGAGCATCTGCCGGCGCATTTCGATGCCGACCTCGCCGAGCTCGACATCAACGACAACGTGCGCTGGTCGAGCCTGAAGGGGACCGAGGGCGTGCGCCCGGTGATCACCGACCGCGACTTCGTCATCGCGACCATCGCGCCGCCCACCAAGGGCGCGGAGGCGAGCGCCGATGCCGCGGCACCCGCCGCCGCGGCGACGCCCGTGGCCGCCGCGGCACCCGCGAAGCCGGCCGCGCGCGGGGGTGCGGGCGGCAGGAAATAGCGGCCCGCGCGAATAGTCGGGGGCTTGCATGCTGCTCTGGGTGGGGCTCGGCAATCCCGAGCCTGCGATGGCGCGCCAGCGCCACAACATCGGCTTCCTGGCGCTCGACACGATCGCCATCCGCTACGGCTTCGCGCCGTGGCGGCAGCGGTTCCGCGGGCTGGTGAGCGAGGGGACGGTGGGCGGCGAGCGCATCCTCGCGCTCAAGCCGCAGACCTACATGAACGCCTCCGGCGAGAGCGTGCAGGCGGCGGCGGCGTTCTACAAGCTGCCGGCCGGGGCGATCACCGCGTTCCACGACGAGCTTGATCTCGCGCCGGGCAAGGTGCGCGTGAAACGCGGCGGCGGGGCGGCGGGACACAACGGGTTGCGCAGCATGGACCGCGCGCTCGGCACGCCGGACTACTGGCGCGTGCGGCTCGGGATCGGCCATCCGGGCGAGAAGGACCGTGTCCTGGGCTACGTTCTCGGCGATTTCGCGAAGGCGGACCGCGACTGGCTGATCCCGCTGCTCGACGCGGTCGCCGAAGCCGCGCCGCTGCTCGCCGCGGGGCGGACGGAGGATTTCATGAGCAAGGTGGCGCTGTTGACGCAGGCGGCGGCGTAGATGGGATTCTCCTGCGGCATCGTGGGCCTGCCGAACGTCGGCAAGAGCACGCTGTTCAACGCGCTCACGGCAACCGCGGCGGCACAGGCGGCGAACTATCCGTTCTGCACGATCGAGCCGAATGTCGGCCGCGTCGCGGTGCCGGATGCGCGGCTGGAGACGCTGGCGCGGATCGGCAAGAGCGCCAAGATCGTGCCGACGACGCTGGAGTTCGTGGACATCGCCGGCCTGGTGCGCGGTGCGAGCAGGGGCGAAGGGCTCGGCAACCAGTTCCTCGCCAACATCCGCGAGGTGGACGCGATCGTGCACGTGCTGCGCTGCTTCGAGGACGGCGACGTGGCGCATGTCGAGGGCAGCGTCGATCCGATCCGCGATGCGGAGACCGTCGAGACCGAGCTGATGCTTGCCGACCTGGAAAGCCTGGAGCGTCGGCTTGCAGGCTTGCAGAAGCGCGCGCGCGGCGGCGACAAGGAGAGTGCGGCACAGCTCGCGCTGATCGAGCCGATCGCGGCCGCGCTCTCCGAAGGCCGACCGGCGCGCAGCGTGATCCGCGCCGAGGACGCGGCGGCGGCGAAGCGGTTGCAGCTTCTGACGTCGAAGCCAGTGGTCTATGTCTGCAACGTCGAGGAAGCTGCGGCGGCCGAAGGCAACGCGCACGCGGCGCGCGTCGCCGAGCGCGCGCGTGCGGAGGGGGCGGCCTGCGTCGTCGTCTCCGCCGCGATCGAGGCCGAGGTGAGCCAGCTCGCCGCCGAGGAGCGCACGGAGTTCCTGGAGGGGCTCGGGCTGCACGACAGCGGGCTCGATCGCGTGATCCGCGCCGGCTACGCCCTGCTGGGCCTGATCACGTATTTCACGGTGGGGCCGAAGGAGGCGCGGGCCTGGACGATCGTGCAGAGCACCAAGGCACCGCAGGCCGCCGGCGTGATTCACGGCGACTTCGAGCGCGGCTTCATCGCCTGCGAGACGATCGGGTATGACGACTACGTCGCGTCCGGCGGCGAGGCCGGCGCGCGCGAGGCGGGCAGGATGCGCGTCGAGGGCCGCGAGTATGTGGTGCGCGACGGCGACGTGCTGCTGTTCCGCTTCAACGTCTAGAACGGGATGAGTTCGCTCACGCTCACCCAACCCGTTCTAGCTCTTTGATTTGAGAGCATGATTCAGACCTCCGGCGATTCCGCCTCCGGTCATCGTGCTCTAGAACGGGATGAGTTCGCTCACGCTCACTCAACCCGTTCCAGCTCTTTGATTTGAGAGCATGATTCAGACCTCCGGCGATTCCGCCTCCGGTCATCGTGCTCTAGAACGGGATGAGTTCGCTCACGCTCACGCAACCCGTTCCAGCTCTTTGATTTGAGAGCATGATTCAGACCTTCGGCGATTCCGCCTCCGGTCATCATGCTCTAGCGCGATGCCTCGGTGAAGTTTGCTCGCGAGTAGGCGACGGTGAAGCCGCTGCGCAGCATGTTGTCATAGGATGGGTTGGGCTCGCCCGGCACCGCCTCGCCGGTCTCGGCGGCGATGTCGGTGCAGCCCGCGGCGATCGCATCGGCGATGCCCCGCGCCAGGATTGCGCGCTGCCCGCCGCGCCGCCGCCCGGCGGGAATCGTCGCCGCCGCGCCATACCAGGCGACACCATCGCGCATGTAGAGCACCGCCGCGCTGACCGGCTCGGCATCGGCGTAGGCGAGATAGGCCCGCCAGCCCGGCCGGCCCGGCAGTGCGCCGAGCCAGGGCTGCATCGGCGGCGGCATGCCGAACCCCTCGCAGACGACGCGCCCGAAATCGGCGCCGCTCGCGGCATCGATCTCGGCCACCCGCAGATCCGTGGCGGCGGTCGGCGGCGGCGCGGTGCCACGATGCAGCTTCGCCCAGGCGCGCCGGAACGGCACCAGGCCGCGCGCCGCGATCCATTGCGCGAGCGCAGGCGGCTGCGCGTCCGGCGTCACGTGGACGAGAAAGTTCCGCAGGCCGGCGGCACGAAACAGGTCCAGTCCGGCGTCCAGCTCCTGCTCGGTGGCCGGCGCGGTCACGCCGAGGTCGCACAGCCGGTTGAACTGCGGATTGTCCACCTTCGCCATCACGAAAGCGACAGCGGTGCCGAGCCGGCGTATCGCGAGGCCGGTTGCGGCCGCGAACGATGGCGGCGCGGCCGCGATCATGTCGGCCCACGCATCGCGCTCGATTGCTTCCAGGACGGCTGACGGCGCGGCCATGCCTGCCTCCGCGGGGATCTGCCGACAGGATAGCGGTGGCGCGCGAGCCAAGCCAACGACACACGGTGACCGGGCCGCGGGCGCGACCGCGGCTTAGCGGTCCGTGCGATGGTACGCGCGGTTCGGCATCATGTCGGTGGCCGCTGCCATGCGGTTCGAGAGATTGAAGAACGCCACGACCTCGGAAAGATCGAAGATGTCCTCGTTGGTCAGGCCGTGGGCGCGCAGCGCGTCGCGGTCGGCTTCATCCACCAGATGCAGGGTGGTCGTGAGCTTCCACGCGTAGTCGAGCATGGCCCGCTGCCGCGCCGGCAGTTTCGCGACCCGGTAGTTCATCACCAGCATTTCGCCGAGCTCGGGGTCGCCCGAGAGGTGCCGCACCGCCGCGCCATGCGCGACCAGGCAGTAGTAGCAGCGATTGGCCGCGGAGACGACGACCGCCACCATCTCGCGCTCCAGCTTCGAGAGGCCGGAGGGTGCGAGCATGACCTCGTTGTACATGGCCATGAAATTGCGCAGCCGCTGCGGGCGCAGGCTGTAGGTGGCGTAGACGTTCGGCACGAAGCCGAGCTTTTCCACGCATTTCGCCCAGATCGCCTGCAGGTCGTCATCGAGCGTGGCGGCGTCCGGCACGCCAAGGGCGGAGATGTGATCGGGCTGCGGCATGGGCCGAGCCTACCCCCTCGCCGCGCGGGCCGATAGTCCCGGGGCGGCCGGCCGGCCCGCTACCGGCTCAAGCGGGGGCCTCGATGTTGTCCAGGCTGAACTGCTGAGCCTCCTCGTCGTAGCTGAACAGCTCGGCGTAGCGGCCCCAGGTGATCGCGGTGCGCAGCGTGTCCTCGGCGTAGTCGGGCGACATGTGATCTTCGAGCTCGTCGCGGAAGCGCACCGCGGAGGCGCGGTGGTTCCAGCGCTCGTCGATGGTGCGGCGGATGGCGGCGACCAGCGGCACGTGCGCGCGCAAGGCGTCGGCGAACAGCAGCTTACGCTCGTCGGTGTCGGCGTGGACGAACTTGCGCCCCGGCTCCAGCAGGCGGATGTCGCCTTCTTCGAGCACGGCGAAGCCGAGCAGCTGCAGCGTCTCGCCCAGCGGCAGCAGCTCGTCGGCCTCCATCTGCAGCGAGGCGGCGAGCGCCGGCAGGTCGGCGCGCCCGGAATAGGGCGGCGCCGCGAGTGCCTCGAGCAGGCCCGCGAGCAGGTTCGTCGAGACCGGATGCAGCGGGGTGGCGAAGGTGGCGTCATGCGCCGTCAGGACCGTAGGCGCCGCGGGCGGCGCGGCGCGGCGCGTCATCACCGCGTAGATCTCGTCCACCATCTGCCGGAACGCGGGGTCGAGCCGGTTGCGCGGATGCGCGAACGGGATGCGCAGCTCGGTCGCGATCCGCCCCGGGTTGGACGTGAACACGAGGATGCGGTCGCACATCAGCACCGCTTCCTCGATGTTGTGCGTGACCATCAGCACGGATTTCAGCGGCAGCCGCCCCTCCGACCACAGCTCGATCAGGTCGGTGCGCAGCGTCTCGGCCGTCAGCACGTCGAGCGCGCTGAACGGCTCGTCCATCAGGAGCAGGTCGGGATGCACGACCAGCGCGCGCGCGAGGCCCACGCGCTGGCGCATGCCGCCCGACAGTTCCTTCGGATAGGCGCTCTCGAACCCGCCAAGCCCGATCAGGTCGATCGCCGCCTGCGCCCGTTCCGCCCGCTCGGCCCGCGCGACGCCCTGGGCTTCGAGGCCGAGCTCCACGTTCTCCTGGACCGTGAGCCACGGGAACAGGGCGAAGCTTTGAAACACCATCGCGACACCCGGTGCGGGACCGAGGAGCGGGGCGCCGCGCCAGCGCACTTCGCCGGCCGTCGGGCGCAGGAGGCCGGAGACGATGCGCAGCAGCGTGGATTTGCCGGACCCGGAGCGCCCCAGCAGGCCGACGATCTCCCCGGTATGCAGCGCCAGGTTGACGTCGTCGAGCACGAGCAGGTCGACGTTCGTGTCCTTGTGGTAGGATTGCCGGCACGCTCGCACTTCCAAGAGCGCGGCGAGGGCGGTCGTGTCCATCGGGATCTCGCTCTCAGGAGAGGGTCAGACGGCGCGTGGCGTACGCATACATCGGGCGCCATACGCCACGGTTGAACACGATCACGAATCCCGACATCACCGCCACTCCCAGCACGATGCGCGGAAAGTCGCCGGCATCGGTCGCCTGTGCGATGTAGGCGCCGAGCCCGTGCGCGACCAGCTTGTCGTGGCCCCAGGTCGCGACCTCGGCGACGATTGATGCGTTCCACGAGCCGCCGGAGGCCGTGATCGCGCCGGTGACGTAGTACGGAAAGATGCCGGGCAGGATCACGCGCCGCCACCACAGCCAGCCGCGCAGGTGCAAGCTCTCCGCCGCCTCCTGCAGGTCGCCCGGAAACGCCGAGGCGCCGGCGACGACGTTGAACAGGATGTACCACTGCGTGCCGAGGATCATCAGCGGCGTGAGCCAGATATCGGCGCTCAGGTGGAAGCGGACGATCAGGACAACGAAGATCGGGAACAGCAGGTTGGCCGGAAAGGCCGCGAGGAACTGCGCCACGACCTGGATGCGCCGTGCCCAGGCCGGACGCAGGCCGATCCAGACGCCCACCGGGACCCAGACCAGCGACGCAAGCGCGATCAGCACCACCACGCGCAGCAGCGTGATGCAGCCGAGCCCGACCGCTTCCGCCAGATCGGCCCAGCCGATGTGGTTCGCCGTGATGTAGTCGACGACGCGCACCACCGCCAGCGCCACGACCAGCCCCACGATCGTGAAGAAGACGGCATCCCCCATGCGCGTCCGCCGCTGCGGCGTGGCGGAGGCGCCGCCGGTGACGCCGCCCAACGGCAACGCCGCGAGCCGTCCCACGGCATCCGAAACGCCGTCGGCCGCGAGCCGCAGCACCCGGGTGCGGCGCAACAGCTTGAGCAGCCATGGATCCGCGGCAACCGCGCCCGCCGTCACCTCGAAGCGGAATTTCGCCGACCATGCGACGAGCGGTCGGAACAGGACCTGGTCGTAGATCAGGATCACCCCGAACATGGCGAGAATGGCCCAGCCGATCGCACCGAGATCGCGCTTCGCCAGCGCTTCGGCCACATACGAGCCGATGCCCGGCAGCTTCCAGGTATTGTCGCCGAGCGTGATGGCCTCCGAGGCGACGACGAAGAACCAGCCGCCCGACATCGACAGCATCGTGTTCCAGACGAGCCCCGGGATCGCGAACGGCACGTCGAGCCGCCAGAAACGCTGCCACGCCGTGAGATGGAAGCTGCGGGCCGCTTCCTCGAGGTCGCGCGGAATGGTGGTCAGCGACTGGTAGAAGCTGAACGCCATGTTCCAGGCTTGCGACGTGAAGATCGCAAAGATCGCGGCCAGCTCCAGCCCCAGCACGCTGCCGGGAAACAGGCCCATGAAGAAGGCGGTGGTGAACGACAGGAAGCCGAGGATCGGCACCGACTGCAGCACGTCCAGCAGCGGGATCAGCACGAACCCGGCGCGGCGGCTGCGCACCGCGAGCGGGGCATAGGTGAAGGTGAACAGGAGCGAGAGCGCCAGTGCCGCGAACATGCGCAGCGTGGTGCGCAGCGCGTATTCGGGCAGGTGCGACGGTGCCAGATCGACCGCGAGGGCGCCGGCGGCGGCGATCGGCTTGAACGTCGCGGGGGCGACGCGCACCACGCCGATCACCACCGCGAAGACGCACAGCAGCGCCGCCAGATCGAAGGCGTTCGGCAGCCGGCGCCCGACGGCGAGGGACGGGTGGGTGGTGCTCGACATGAGCGGGCCTGTTACCTAAGCCCGGGGCGCATGTCACCCGGCCGCGTGTGGCGGTTGTGTGACGCGGGGGCGTCAGCGCGTGCCGGTGCTGCCGAACCCGCCCTCGCCGCGCGCGGTGCCGGGGAGTTCATCGACCTCCTGCCACACCGCACGGACAACCGGCGCCACCACCGCCTGCGCGATGCGCATGCCCCGTTCGACCACGAACGGCGTCGGGCCCGCATTCATCACGATGACGAGGAGCTCGCCGCGATAGTCCTCATCGACGGTGCCGGGACTGTTGGGCAGGACGATGCCGTGTTTCAGCGCCAGGCCGGAGCGAGGGCGCACCTGCAGCTCATAGCCCGACGGCAGCGCGATGGTCAGGCCCGTCGGGACCAGCACCCGCTCACCGGGCGAAATCGTGAGCGGGGTCGAGACGGCGGCGATCAGGTCCATCCCGGCGGCGCCGGCAGTGGCATAGGTGGGAAGCGGGAGGCCCTCGGCGTGCGGCAGGCGGCGGACCTGGACGGGAACCTTCACGTCAGCGCCTCGGCAATCCGCTGCGCGAGGCGCCGGGCGACAGCTTCCTTGCGCAGACGCGGCCAGGGTTCGATGCCGGCGGCGGTGACCAGCAGTACCTCGTTCTCCGTTCCGCCCATGATGCCGCTGCCGCCGCCGACGTCGTTCGCGACGATCCAGTCGCAGCCCTTGCGGCGGAGCTTTTCCGCAGCGTGATGCTGCAACGCGTCGGTCTCGGCGGCGAAGCCGACGACCAGGCGCGGGCGCCGCGGCCCGGCAGCGGAGAGGGTCGCGAGAATGTCCGGGTTGGGCACGAGAACGAGCGCAGGCGGCGCCGCGCCGGGTGCCTTCTTGAGCTTGTGGTTCGTCGCGTCCGCGACCCGCCAGTCGGCAACGGCGGCGGCGCAGACTGCAACGTCGACCGGCAACGCGGCCTCGCACGCCGCCAGCATCTGCTGTGCGGTCTCGACATGGTGCACGGCAACGCCGGCCGGATCGGGGATGGCCACCGGACCGCTCACGAGCGTGACGGTTGCGCCGAGGTCGGCGAGGGCGGCGGCGATCGCGTGGCCCTGGCGACCGCTGCTGCGGTTCGCGATGTAGCGCACGGGGTCGATCGGCTCGTGCGTCGGGCCGCTGGTCACCAGGGCGCGCCGGCCGGCGAGCGGGGCGGGCAGCGGCGCGAGCAGCGCGGCAATGGCGTCGCGGATCTGCGGTGGCTCGGCCAGCCGGCCCGGGCCGAACTCGTTGCACGCCATCGGGCCTACTTCCGGGCCTACGACCGCTACGTCCCTGGCGAGAAGGATGCCCATATTGGCGACCGTTGCCGGATGCTGCCACATCCGCACGTTCATCGCCGGGGCGACCAGAACGCGCTTGTCGGTGGCGAGCAACAGCGTGCTGGCAAGATCATCCGCGATCCCCGCCGCCATCTTCGCGAGCAGATCCGCCGAGGCAGGCGCGACCACCACCAGGTCGGCCGCGCGCGAGAGCTGGATGTGGCCCATCTCGCTCTCGTCGGTCAGCGAAAAGAGGTCGCAATATACGCGCGATTCCGTCAGCGCCTGCAGCGAGAGCGCGGTGACGAACTGGGCGCCGCCGGCGGTCAGCACCGGCGTCACCTCACATCCCTCGCGCCGCAGCAGGCGGATAAGCTCGAGTGCCTTGAACGCGGCGATCCCGCCCGCGACGATCAGGAGCACGTGCTTGCCTGCGAGGCTCACAGCCGCCAACCGCTGTGGATCGCGGCGATGCCGCCGGAGAGCCGGTCCACGCGCACGCGGGCGAACCCTGCCGCCGCCATCATGCCCGCGAGCGTCGGCGCATCGGGAAAGGTGCGGATGCTCTCGGCGAGGTAGCGATAGCTCTCGGCATCGCCGGCAACCGCGGCGCCGAGCCGCGGCAGGACGGTGAAACTCCAGGCATCGTACAGCGGCGCAAGCGCGGCGACTTCGACACGGCTGAACTCGAGGCACGCGAAGCGGCCGCCGGGGCGGAGCATGCGCCGGGCCTCGGCGAGCACTGCGGGCTTGTCGGTGCAGTTGCGCAGGCCGAACGCGATGCCGATCACGTCGACCGCGCGGTCCGGCAGCGGCAGCCGCTCGGCATCCGCGCAGAGCAGCGCGAGGTTGCCCAGATGCCCGCGCCCGACCGCGCGTGTGTGCGCGACCGCCAGCATTGCCGGATTGACGTCGGCGAGGATCGTAAAGCCGCCGGCGCGCGCAAGCCAGCCGAACGCGACATCGCCGGTGCCGCCCGCGAGATCGAGCAGGTGCAGCCCCGGCCGCGGCCCGAGACTCGCGACGAAGCGGCGCTTCCAGGCACGGTGCACGCCGAGCGACATCAGGTCGTTCATCAGGTCGTAGCGCCGCGCCACGCGGGCGAACACGTCGTGCACCAGCACGCGCTTCTCCGCCGGCGAGACCTGCCGGTAGCCGAAATCGACGTGCGCCGGGGCCGGGTTGCCGCTCATGCGCCTCCCCTATAGCCTGCCGGTTCCCATGCCGGAACTCCCCGAGGTCGAAACCGTGATGCGCGGGCTTGCGGCGCGGCTTGCCGGACGAACGATCCGGCATGCCGCGATCGCGCGGCCCGATCTGCGCTGGGCGTTTCCCCCCGCGCTCGCGGCGCGGCTGACGGGGGCGCGCGTGCTGGGGTTCCGCCGCCGCGCCAAATACATGCTCATGCGCCTCGACCGCGGCGAGAGCCTGCTCATCCACCTCGGCATGTCGGGACGCATGCTGATCGCACCGAGCAGTGCGGCCGCCGCGGTTGCGCACGAACACTTCTGGCTCGAGAGCGATGACGGCTGGCGCGTGGGCTTCGTCGATCCGCGTCGCTTCGGGGCGCTCGATCTCGTTGCGACGGACGCCGAGGATGCGCATCGGCTGTTGGCGGGGCTCGGTCCCGAACCGCTTGACGATGGATTCACGCCGGCGCTCCTCGGGGCGGCCCTGCGCGGGCGACGCACCTCGATCAAGGCGGCGCTGCTCGACCAGCGCGCCGTCGCCGGGCTTGGCAACATCTACGTTTCCGAGGCGCTGCATCGTGCCGGGATCAGCCCGCTGCGCGTTGCCCACACGATCCCCGGCCGCCGCGCGGAACGGCTGGTGCCCGCGATAAAGGCAGTGTTGGAGGAGGCGATCGCCGCCGGCGGCTCGTCGTTGCGCGACTACGTGCAACCTGACGGCGCGCTCGGCTATTTTCAGCACGCGTGGCGCGTGTACGGGCGCGAGGGGGAAGCATGTCCCGCCTGTCCAGGTGTCCCGGCATGCACCGGCATCCGCCGCGTCGTGCAGTCTGCGCGGGCAAGCTTCTATTGCCCGCGCACGCAGCGCTAGCTAGACAGGCCCCGTTCCGCGCGGAGCCTGCGATGTCAGCTTTCGAGACGATCCTCGTCGAAACCCAGGGCCGGGTTGGCGTGATCCGGTTCAACCGGCCGGCGGCGATGAACGCGCTCTGCGACCAGTTGATGGACGAACTCGGCCGCGCGC
>JAFKFJ010000006.1 GCA_017307335.1 Alphaproteobacteria bacterium
CGGCGCGAACGGCAGCACGAGTGCCCGGTCGACGATCGTCGCCGCCAGCGCGACGGGCCCGGGCCCGGCGGCAACGGATGGCAGCGCGGTTTCGCTGACGGGGGCGAGCGGTGCGGGTTCGAAGGCCGCGGCGGGCGCGGCCGTGACGGCCGGAGGCGGTGACGGCGCGGGCGCGGATGGTGTGGCTGGGAACGTGGCGCGCACCAGGGCGGCGGGGGCCGGTGGCGGCGGCGTGGTGGCAGGCGCCGCCGGTGGCGGCGTGGCGGCGACCGGATTCGGCCACGGGCGCGGCGGCGGGCCGGAGAAGAGCGTGCGCGCCGGCGGTCCCGGCGCGGGCGTGCCGAGCGGTGCCGGCGCCCGCGCGCCCGGCGGATCGAGGATGTCGATCACCAGCCGGTCCCGCAGGCGCAGCACCCGCCACGTGGCCCCGGGCGCAAGCGAGAGCGTCGCCGTCGCCCCCGCGACGCGCAGGGCGGCCACGTTGCGCGGCGGATGCGGCGCGGCGCCGATCACCGCGCCGGTCGAGCGCACGATGACCGTGCCATCCTGCGCCGCCGCCGTCGCGGCCGCGCCGTGCGGCAGGTCGAGGACGAGCCGGCCGAACCCCGGGTGCTCGCCGCTGCGCAGGCCGATGCTCGGCAGCGGGTCCGCCGCGGCCGGCCGGCAGAGGAACAGGGCGGCGAACAGCAGGACCATTGCGAGACCGCGCATCCGCCCCTCTCAGTCGAAGCTTGCCAGCAGCGCGTCGATGTCGCTCTGCACCATCGCGTTCGCCGGCAATTGCGGACCCTCCAGCAGGCTCGCGGCGGGTGCCGCGCCGATGGGCGCCACGCCGGGCGGTGCCGCCGGCGGGCGCGTGCCGAACGCGCCGACGATCTGCGCGACCTTCGCGTCGATCGCCTTCAGCGTCGCAACCACCTTCGTGATCCGCTGGCCGGTGATGTCCTGGAAGCTGCACGCCTCGTAGATGCGCGTGGTCGCTTCCTGCAACATCGTCGCGGTGTCGCCGGTCTCGGCCGCCGCAACCCGGTCCAGCGTCTCGCAGGTTTCCAGTATGCTGTCCGTGGCGGCGGCGGTGTGGGCTACGATCGCGTCCAGCTCGTCGGTCGCCGAGGGAATGTGGCTGGCGGTGATGTCGTCCACCCGCAGCGCCGCGATCTCCACCCGCGCCGCGGCGATGGTGCGGCCCAGCTCCTCGACCTCGGAGAGCAGCCGCGCCTCGCGCGCGGCAAAGTCGCCCTCCAGCGTCGCCAGCACCGCGCCCACGACCGCGGCGACCATTTCCGGGTCCGAGCCGGGATGCCGGGCACGGATCTCGCCGAGGCGACGCGCCAGCGCGCCGGTGTCGAGCGGCGGCAGCTCAGGCATGGGCCAGCACCTTCTCGATCTTCTCGCGCAGCGTCTCGGCGTTGAACGGCTTGACGATGTAGTTCGAGACGCCGGCCTGCTTCGCCGCGACGACGTTCTCGGTCTTGCTTTCCGCCGTGACCATGATGAAGGGCGTCGCCTTCAGCCGGCTGTCAGCGCGCACCTCCTGCAGAAGCTGCAGCCCCGTCATCGGCGCCATGTTCCAGTCGCTGATGACGAGCCCGTAGCTGCCGGCACGCAGCTTCGAGAGCGCCTCGGTCCCGTCGGTCGCCTCGTCGACGTTGTCGAAGTCGATCTGCTTGAGCAGGTTGCGGATGATGCGCAGCATGGTCTTGTAGTCGTCGACGATCAGCACGTTCATGGATTTGTCGATCGGCATCGCGTTCTCTTCAGCGCATGGCGGCTTCGGGTTGCATCAGCCGCCGCCGGCGCTTTTTGCGGGCGACGGGGTGCCGGCAGCGGACGCGGCCGGCGGCACGGCGTTGGCGCGGGTGCGGCGGTCGGCGAGCTCGGCGGTGGCGAGGCGCGCGCGCTCCGGCTCCATCGCGGCCAGGATCGCCGCTGCCTTCGCCGCCTTCATCCGGTCGAGGATCGGCAGCAGCACCGGCAGGTCGAGGTCGTTGAAGATCGTGCCGGCATCGCGCGGCTTCATGGATTCGTAGAGCTTGACCAGGCCGCGCCAGTTGGCTTCCTCGCGCTCGTTGCGCGCGGCTTCGAGCGATTCGAGGCGCCTCTGCAGATCGCCGAGTTCCTTCACCCGTGCGTCCAGCCGCGCTTCGGCGGCGGCGAGGACGGACTCGCGGGCGCTCAGCGCCGCGGCACGCGCGTCGAGCTCGGCGCGGCGCTGGCGCAGGTCGAGCAGCAGCGCGCGCTCGCCGGCGCTGATCGGCGGCTCGCCCGGCGGCGGCGGGGATGCCGGCTGCGGCGACACCGCGGCAGTGCGCTGCACTGCGGACTTTGCCGGTTTCGGTGCCTCGCCGGACACTGCCGCGGGTGCCGCGCGGCTGTCGCCGGCCGGCACGGCCGCACGCACCAGAGCGACCGATTTCACGCCGAGCAGCAGCGCCA
>JAFKFJ010000007.1 GCA_017307335.1 Alphaproteobacteria bacterium
GTCAAGAAGCGGTTCAAGATCACCGCGACCGGAAAGGTGCTGGCGGGCCCGGGCAACAAGCGCCACGGCCTGATCAACCGGCCGCAGAAGATGAAGCGGCAGAACCGCGGCACCCAGGTGCTGACACCGGCCGATGGCCGCACCGTCAAGCAGTGGACCCCCTACGGGCTGGACTGAGGAGAGCGCAGCATGGCACGCGTCAAGCGCGGCACCACCGCCCACGCCCGGCACAAGAAGGTCCTTGGCCAGGCCAAGGGATTCGTCGGGCGCTCGTCGAAGACCTATCGCGCGGCGCTGGAGCGGCTGGAGAAGTCGCTGCAATACGCCTATCGCGACCGCCGCACCCGCAAGCGCGATTTCCGCGCGCTGTGGATCCAGCGCATCAACGCGGCGGTGCGCGAGCACGGCCTGACCTATTCGCGATTTATCGCCGGGCTGAAGGCTGCCGGGATCGAGATGGACCGCAAGGTGCTCGCGGCCATCGCCTACGACGACCCGACGGCGTTCGCCGACATCGTCCGCAAAGTGCAGGCCGCCCTGGCCTGATCCGCCCCGGATTGAGTCGCGCCCCGCTCGGCGCAGGATGGAGGCAAGGGGCTGCCCGCACGGGGCAGCCCTTTGCGCATGCACGGACCGCGCAGCATGACCGATGACCTCGATGCAATCCGCCAGGAAACCGAAGCGGCACTCGCCGGTGCGGCGGACCTGCGCGCGTGGGACGCGATCCGCGTCGCCATGCTTGGCAAGAGCGGCCGGCTGACCGCGCTGCTGAAGGACCTCGGCGCGCTGCCGGCGGACGCGCGCCGCGCGCGCGGCGCCGCGCTGAACCGGCTGAAGGAGGCGCTGACCGACGCGATCGAAATCCGCCGCCGGCAACTGGAGGAATCCGCCCTCGCCGCGCGCCTCGCCGCCGAGCGGATCGACGTCACGCTGCCGCCGAGGCCGCTGCCGGCCGGTCTCGTGCACCCGATCAGCCGCACGATGGAGGAGATGGCGGCGATCTTCGGCGCCATGGGGTTCGCGATCGCCGAGGGGCCGGACATCGAGAGCGACTGGCACAATTTTGGCGCGCTCAACATTCCCGCGCACCATCCGGCGCGCGCCGACCACGACACGTTCTACCTGCCGCCCGAGCGCGCCGGCGCGCCGCCGCCGGTGCTGCGCACGCACACCTCGCCGGTGCAGGTGCGCACGATGCTGCACACGCCGCCGCCGCTGCGCGTCGTCGTCATGGGCCGCACCTACCGCGCCGACCACGACGCGACGCACAGCCCGATGTTCCACCAGCTCGAAGGCCTGGCGATCGACCGCGACCTCACGCTCGGCCACCTGAAGGGCTGCCTGATCGACTTCCTGCGCGCCTATTTCGGCATCGCCGACCTGCCGGTGCGCTTCCGCGCCAGCTACTTCCCGTTCACCGAGCCCTCGATGGAGGTGGATATCGGCTGGGACCGGCGCAGCGGCGAGCTGGGCGGCGGCGGCGACTGGCTGGAGATTCTCGGCAGCGGCATGGTGCATCCGAAGGTGCTCGCCAATTGCGGCATCGACCCCTCGGTGTGGCAGGGCTTCGCGTTCGGCATGGGCGTGGAGCGGGTGACGATGCTCAAGCACGGCATCCCCGATCTGCGTCCGTTCTATGAGAGCGACATCCGCTGGCTGCGCCACTACGGCTTCTCGCCGCTCGCACCGGCGATGCTGCATGAGGGGGTGTGAGCGATGAAGTTCACGCTCTCCTGGCTGCGCGAGCATCTCGACACCGCCGCCACGCTGGCGGAGATCACCGACGCGCTGACGCGCATCGGGCTTGAGCTGGAGTCGGTCAGCGACCGCGGCGCGGCGCTGGCGCCGTTCCGCATCGCCCATGTGGTGGAGGCGGCGCAGCACCCGAACGCCGACCGGCTGCGCGCGTGCAAGGTCGATGCGGGCGACGGCGAACTCGTCTCCGTCGTCTGCGGCGCGCCGAATGCGCGCACCGGCATGAAGGCGGTGTTCGCGCCGTCGGGCAGCTACATCCCCGGCACCAACGTCACGCTGAAGGCGGGCGAGATTCGTGGCGTGCTCAGCGCCGGCATGCTGCTCTCGGCGCGCGAAATGGGGCTCGGCGACGACCATGCCGGCATCGTCGAGCTGCCGGCAGATGCCCCGGTGGGCGAGGCGTACGCGCATTGGGCGGGCCTCGACGATCCACTGATCGAGATCGGCGTGACGCCCAACCGCGGCGACGCGCTCGCCGTGCGCGGGGTTGCGCGCGACCTCGCGGCGGCGGGCCTGGGCACGCTGAAGCCGTGGTCGGCGCCGCCGGTCGCCGGCGAATTCCCCAGCCCCTGGCGCTGGGCGATCGAAATGCCCCACGCGTGTCCATGGGTGCTCGGCCGCACCGTGCGCGGCCTGCGCAACGGGCCGAGCCCGCGCTGGCTCGCCGACCGGCTGG
>JAFKFJ010000299.1 GCA_017307335.1 Alphaproteobacteria bacterium
ACCGGCGAGAGTTGATCCGGCCGGGGTCGATCCGCTCTCATCGACCGTGAATCACGCGCGCGGGTAGCGACTCGAAATCGGGGCGGTTCGGCGTCCCGCGTCCGCTCTTCCGGTTGCGCGAATTTCGGTTGCGCCGCCGGCGATCACGCTCAGACCTCCGGCACGCCCGCCTTGCGCAAACCCTCGGCATAGCTCTCGCGGTGCTCGCTCCGCTCGAACGGCGCCGATTCGAGGAATTTCCGGACCGTGAATCCCGGCTCGATCGCCAGCAGCCGGCCCAGCACCGCCACGGCCTCGTCCTGCAGGCCGAGGTGGCCGAGTGCGGCGAGATACGGTTTGCACGCCCCTGAGAAGGCCGGGTTCATCTCGCTCACCTCGCGCCCGATCGCGACCGCGGTCGCATAGTCGCGCTTCAGCGCGGCGACGATGATGAGCGCCGTGTCGTAAAAGAACGCGTGCGGGTCGATCGGCGAGAGCTTCTTGTAGCGCTGCAGCCGCCGCTCCGCCTCGTCGAGATCGCCCATGTACGCGAAGGCAACACCGGACAAGCTCCATGCCATCGCGAGATTGGGATTGAGCGTGAGTGCGCGCTCGTGCAGCGCGATCGACTCGCGCAGGCGCCGGTGCAGATAGGCGCGCACGTGCCCGGCGATCGTGAGCGCCTTGGCATCCTGCGGATCGAGCGTGATTGCGCGCTCCGCGAGCCGCCCCGCTTCAGTCATGCCAACGGTGGGATCACGCGCCCAGCCCTGGCCCACCAGGAACACATGCCAATACGCGTACCAGGCGTGCGCGGCCGCATAGTCCGGCTCGAGCGTGATCGCCTGGCGCAGCAATTCGCCTGCCTGCACGAACTGCGATCGCTCCAGCCGGTCGATCAGGGCCAGCGCGCGCAGCAGCAGGTCATAGGCGGACGGATCGGAGACCGGGCGCGAGGCGACGCGCTGCGACTCGATCAGCAGGATTTCAGGGTCGATCTGTGCGACCGCCTCCGCAGCGATCTCGTCCTGCAGGGTCAACAGGTCATCGGCCTGGCGATCGAAGCGGCGCGACCAGACCACCTGGTTGCCGGCGCGCAGATCGAGCAGGCGCATGGCGACGCGCAGTCGCCCCTGCACGCGCTGGATCGTGCCGTCGAGCAGGAAGTCGATGTCGAAAGCGCGGCGGATCGCGGCCTCGTCGCGCGTCTGCGTGGCGAAGCGCGCGAGCGAGCTCGACGAGACCAGGAACATCCAGCGGAACCGTGCAAGGGCGGACGTGATCTCCTCGGCCAGCCCGGCGCCGAGATGCGCCTCCGCCTCGGTCGTGCCGATCAGTTGCAGCGGCATGACGCCCACCCGCGCGCCGCCGCGGGGCAGGTGCGAGACGCCTTCGCCGCGGTGCTCGTGCCGCGCCTCGCGCGGTTCGGAGCGGGGTTCGGCCCGAGGGGCGACCCGCGGTTCCGGCCGCGCGATCACCGGCGGCGGAGAGGATGCCGTCGAGGGGCGCACGCCGCTCGCGCGGATCTCCGTGATCAGCCTGGCGGTCTCCTCGGAAGGCTGGGCGTCGAGCAGATCGGCCAGCACTGTCCGGCAGCGCTCGAAGGCCTGGATCGCCATGCCGCGCTCGCCGCGGGCCGCATAGGCACGCATCAGCGCCCGCCACGCGCCCTCATGCGCCCGGTCGATCGCGAGCAGTTGCTGCGCCGCCGCAATCACCGACTCCGGCTCGTTCTGCTCACGCAGGAGGGCTTCCGCCACCGAGCGCGCGCGATCGTGCAACCGTTCGCGCTCGGCGGCGAGCCAGGCATCGAAGGCGGCATCGACGCCGTCGAGGTCCTCGAGCAGTTCGCCGTCGAGCAGCGACAGTGCCGCCGGCTTCGCGGGGGTCGCGCGCAGCACCTCCTCGACATCGACCCAGGCCGAGCCCGGCCGCAACGCAAGGTGATCGCGCGTGACCACCAGCACCGGCGGCCCCGCCGGGCCCAGCGTCTCCAGGAGTCGGTGAATCTCCTGGCGCAACGAGGCGCGCGCCTGCTCCTCCGGCCGTCGGCTCCACAGCAGCTCGGCAAGTTTGCCGCGCAGAACCGGGCGTGGCGAGGAAAGCGCAAGGATCGCGAGCAGCGCGCGGGTTTTGCGCCCGGTCGGCAGGATGCTTTCGCTGGTCAGCGTCCAGGCTTCCATCTGCCCGATCAGCCGCAGCCGCACCATCACCGGGTCGTTGGCCGGCGTGGCCGCGGCATAGGCCGATAGACGCTGCGGTGTGCCTGCGATCATCCCGGGGTGATAAGACGCCGAGCATGCGTATGAAGGCAAGCTCTCACGAGCAGTCCGAGCCGTTCAAACCTCGGCTTCGGCGAAAATGCGACGTACATCACCCTGCCACGGCCCGTGGTAGCGCGCGAGCCAGTGTTCGGCCTGCGTCGGCGCACCCTCTGCAATCGCGTGCAGCGGCGCAAGATAGATCTCCTCGTCGCGCCCGGCGGCATCGCGCCGTGCGCGCGCGCGCAGGCCATCCGCAGCGATCATCACGACATCACGCGCCAGGTCGCGCAGGGTTCCGCCCTGCCACGGCGCCGCGAGTCCCTCGCGCGGCACACGCGCGCGCAGCGCGTGAAACTCTGAAACTGGGCGGGAACGAACGAGCGCGGCCGCTGCGGCGAGCGCGGCGCTGTCATAGAGCAGCCCGACCCAGAGCGCCGATTCCGCGAGCATCATCTCCGGCGTACCGGCATCGGCGCCGCGCATCTCCAGAAAACGCTTGACGCGCACATCCGTGAAGACCGTGGTCAGGTGATCGGCGAAATCGCCCACGGTCGCGCGTCCCGCCTCCTGGACATAGTCGCCCTGCATGAAGTGGCGGAACGAACGGCCGGCCATGTCGACATAGCGGCCGTCGCGCAGCACGAAATACATCGGTACGTCCAGCGCCCATTCGACGTAGCGCGCAAAGCCGAAATCCGCATCGAAGAACAGCGCGGGCATGCCGGTGCGGTCGGGATCGGTGTCGGTCCAGACATGAGCGCGGTAGGAGAGGAAACCGTTCGGCCGGCCCTCGGTAAACGGCGAATTGGCAAACAGCGCCGTGGCCACCGGCTGCAGCGCGAGCGAAACGCGCAGCTTTTCCGCCATATCGGCCTCGGATTCGTAGTCGAGGTTCGTCTGCACCGTGCAGGTGCGCGTCATCATGTCGAGGCCGAGCGTCCCAACCCTCTGCATATAGCGTTGCATGATCGCGTAGCGGCCCTTCGGCATCCAGGGCATCGCCGCTCGTGTGGCCAGCGGATGAAACCCGAGCGGCGCGAACCCGAGGTCCAGCGGGGACGCCGCCGCGCGCACCGCCTCGAAATGCGCCGCGAGCTCGCCGCGGGTTGCATGCAGAGTTTCGAGCAGTCCACCCGAAAGTTCGAACTGCCCCGCGGGCTCGAGCGAGATCGAGGCACCGTCGCGACTGAGGCCGATCGGGTTGCCGCGATCGAGGATCGGCGTCCAGCCGCCCTGCGCCAGCCGTTCCAGGACCGCGCGGATGCCGTCCGGCTCGTAGGGCGGTGGCGCGAAGTCGCTTCGCCGGAAGCCGAATTTCTCGTGCTCCGTGCCGATCATGAAGCGCCCGCGGGGCTTACAGCCGCCGGCGATGTGGTCGATGAGCTGGCGGAACGACGTGATCGGCGTCGCGTCGGCCTCTCCCGGGTTGGACATCAGCGTTCCAAATGCCTCTGGCTGGCGGCGTCTTAACCGCCGCCCGGCGCCTGCAACAGGGCCAGTCCGACGATGGCAGCCGTCTCGGCGCGCAGGACGCGCGGCCCGAGGGAGGCCGCGATGACAAAGGGATGGTTGCGCATCTCGTCAAGCTCCGCCGGCGCGAAGCCGCCCTCCGGCCCCACCAGGAGCCCGGCCGGGCCGGCATGCGGCCGCAGCATCGGCGCCGCCTGCCGCTCGATCGCGGCGAACAGGGGCCGCGCCGGCGGCCACCCGGCAAGCAGGGCGGTGAGCCGCACCGGCGGAGCGATGGCGGGCACCGTGAGCCGCTCGCATTGCTCCGCCGCCTCGGTCGCGATCGCGGCGAGCCGGCCGGCGTTCGGCGTGCCCGGGTTGGTGCGGGCGGTCAGCACCGGCAGCAGGGCGGCGACGCCGAGCTCGGTCGCCTTCTGGACGATAAATTCGGTGGCCTCGCGGCGCACCGCGGCGAAGGCAAGCCAGAGATCGGGTTCCGGCGCCTGCGGGCGCAGGCGGCGCGCCGCCTCGAGGCGGGCTTCGTTGCGGACGAGCGACAGGACCCGCGCCTCCCACTCCCCGTCCACGCCGTTGAAGACGCGCACACGCTCCCCGGTCGCGCGGCGCATGACGGTGCCCAGGTAGTGCGCCTGCCCGGGCGCCAGCGGCAGGGCGGCGCCCGGGGCGAGCGGGTGGGGCAGAAAGAGGCGGATTGACCCGGCCATGCGGGGCGGGAGAGTAGCAGCGATGGTCCCCCACACCGACATCGCCGCCGCCGGCTGGGTCCGCCGCCTCCCCCGCGCCTGGGTGCCGTTTGCGCTGCTCGCCCGGCTCGACCGGCCGATCGGCTGGTGGCTGCTGTTCCTGCCGGGACTGTGGGCGATCCTGCTGGCCGGCCTGCCGGCGCTGCCGAGCCTGCGGCTGGTCGCGCTGTTCCTGGCCGGCGCCGTGCTGATGCGGGCCGCCGGCTGCGTGGTCAACGACATGTGGGACCGCGACCTCGACCGCCGCGTCGCCCGCACCGCCGGCCGCCCGCTCGCCTCCGGTGCGGTGTCGATGCGCGCGGCCGCGGTCTTCCTCGCCGGCCTGCTCGCGATCAGCCTCGCAATCCTGCTCCAGCTCGCGCCCAAGGCACAGTATCTCGGCACCCGCATCCTGATCCTGGTGGTGCTCTACCCGCTCGCCAAGCGCATCACGTGGTGGCCGCAGGTGATGCTGGGCCTCGTGTTCGGTTGGGGCGCGCCGATGGGCTATGCCGCCGCGACCGGCCGGCTGGACCCGGCCGCGGGGGTGCTCTACGCCGCGGCGTTCTGCTGGATCGTCGGCTATGACACGATCTACGCGCATCAGGACCGCGAGGACGATGCGCTGATCGGCGTGCGCTCCACCGCGCGCCTGTTCGGGCGCCACAGCCGCACATTCGTCGGCGCCTGCTACGCGGCGATGCTGGTGCTGCTGGAGCTGGCCGGCTGGCTCGCCGGGCTTGCGGCGCCGTTCTACGCGGCCCTGGCGCTGCCGGCCGCGCTGCTCGCCTGGCAGGTGGTGTGGCTCGACATTGACGACCCGGCCGGCTGCCTGCGGCTGTTTCGTGCCAACCGCGAGGCCGGGCTCGCGGTTGCGCTTGCGATCCTGCTGGGACGCCTGTGAGGGCCGCGGCATTCGTGCAGGCGGAGACGGTGCTCGCGCACACGCCGCTGGTGCCGGAGATCGCGCTGCATCTCGCGACCGAGATCACCCCGATCTGGCGGGCAAGCGAGGCGTGGCTGCATGCGCATAACGTCGAGCCGCCGTTCTGGGCCTTCGCCTGGCCGGGCGGGCAGGCGCTGGCGCGGCACGTGCTGGATCACCCGGCGCAGGTCGCGGGGCGCCGTGTGCTCGATTTCGCCGCCGGCTGCGGCATCGCGGCGATCGCGGCGGCGATGGCGGGTGCGGGCCGCGTCGCGGCGGCCGAGATCGACACCCTCGCCGCCGCGGCGATCACGCTCAACGCGGCCGCGAACGGCGCCGCGCTGGACGTGCTTGCCGAGGATGTCGTCGGCAAGCCCTGTGACTGGGACCTGATCCTGTGTGGCGACGTCTGCTACGAGGCGCCGATGACGCGGCACATCCTGCCGTGGCTGCGGCTCATGGCGGCGACGGCGGAGGTGTGGGTCGCCGATCCCGGCCGTGCCTACCTGCCGCGCGAGGGCCTCGCGCCGTTCGCGACCTACGCCGTGCCGACGACGACCGAACTGGAGGACCGGACCGAGCGCGTGGTGACGATCGCTCGGCTCGCGCCTATTCCCGCGCCAGCACCACGTCGTTGAGGAAGCTGGCGAGGCCGTGCGCGCGAAAGCTCGCCAGCAGGCGCCGCTAGTCGTAGTCCTCGCGCACCCAGTCGAGGACCGGCTTGCGGCCCTCCGCAGCCTCCGCATACAGCACGAAGAACGCGTCCAGCACGCCGGTGCGCGAGCGGTTGAAATGGCCGAAACGCCAGGAGAGCTGGCGGAGCGCGTCGCGCGCGCTGCCGCCCTCGAACAGCACCGCGAGCCCGGCCGCGAGGCCGGCCCGGTCGGCACCCGACTTGCAGTGCATCAGCGCCGGCACCGCCATGTCCGAATAGATCGCGTGGAAGCGCAGGATGCGCGCACGGTGCGGCGCACCGCGGCTCTCGAACGCCATGTCCACGTGTTCGAGCCCGAGCCGCGTCGCCGCGTCGCGCGAGAGGGCATCGGACCCGCAGCGCCGTTCGCCGCGCAGGTTGATCAGCGTGCGCAGCCCGTAGCGGCGCGCGAGCGCGGCCAGCCGCCCCGGCGTCGGATGGTTGCAGCGGTAGAGTTTGCCAGGAACAACCTCGGCGAAATTGCCCCACACCGTGCGGAACACGCCATGGTCGAGCAGCAGGCTGTCGAGCCAGGCCGCGCGGCGCCCGTGCGGCGTGGTGACATCACCCGCAAACATGGTCCTCCGCCCGGCCTCAGCCCTGGCGTTCGAGCATGAGCGTCTTGATCTGCCCGATCGCCTGCGCCGGATTGAGGTTCTTGGGACAGGTCTGGGTGCAGTTCATGATCGTGTGGCAGCGGTAGAGCTTGAACGGGTCCTGCAGCGCGTCCAGCCGCTCCCCCGTCGCCTCGTCACGGCTGTCGGCGATCCAGCGATAGGCGGCGAGCAGCACCGCCGGACCGAGATAGCGGTCGCCGTTCCACCAGTAGCTCGGGCAGGACGTGGTGCAGCAGAAGCACAGGATGCACTCCCACAGCCCGTCGAGCTTCGCCCGCTCCTCCGTGCTTTGCAGCCGCTCGGCGTCTGGCGGCGCCGGCGTATCGGCCTTCAGCCACGGCTCGACGCTGCGCAGCTGCGCATAGGCCTGGGTGAGATCGGGCACCAGGTCCTTCATCACCGGCATGTGCGGCAGCGGATAGATGCGCACCGCGCCCTTCACCTCGTCGATCGGCTTGAGGCAGGCGAGCGTGTTGGTGCCGTCGATGTTCATGGCACAACTGCCGCAGATGCCCTCGCGGCAGGAGCGGCGGAAGGTCAGCGTGGAATCGACCTCGTTCTTGATCTTGATCAGCGCGTCAAGGACCATCGGCCCGCAGGCATCGAGGTCGATTTCGTAAGTGTCGAGCCGCGGGTTCTCGTCGTCATCCGGGCTCCAGCGATAGATCCTGAAGCTGCCGACGCGCTTGGCGCCGGCCGGCGCGGCGTGGGTCTTGCCCGGGCGCACCTTGCTGTTCGCGGGAAGGGTGAATTCGGCCATTCTCTTGCGGTTCCCAATGAGGGGAAGGGAGTCCGGGAGCGAAGCTGTGTCAGCTACCCATAAGGTCTTGCAGCTTGTTGGAGTGCCTCAAGAAGAACAAAAAATATGGATCAACAATACTGAACGTCCCGCTTCCAGTCCGATCATCCCATTCTAGAATTCTATTAGCTGGTGAGTGTTCTCGCGCGATGCTAGTCATTTGCCGGCAGGCGTTCTGAATGCTCCCCGATATTGGCGCGTTCGAAATACACACTGCGTTCACGCGTTCTATCAACTCGGCATAGGGAATCTGAAAATGTGGCGGGTCGCGCCTCAGTGCAAGCAGTACACATCGGTACACGTCCCCTGTGGTTTGATCGCCAAAAGTGAACTTGTGACGCGGCTGGCCCTTCGTTCGTGGCCCCTGATGTAGGTCCCGAACGAGCGACGAGTAGTCAGTTCGCATCGACGTGTTCTCCAGAATCTCTCTCAAATCACCTGGAGAAATCGAGATTCTCCGGACCCCTATCGCCGTTTGTCGAACTCCCAGCTTTCGGCACGCATCCAAACAGATCGACTGCATGAGTTGAGGAGAGCCACACGCTTGTTCGGCAAGCGCGTGCACGTCAGATTCCTGCAGTTCCACGTTCAGCTTCGCAAACCCGAGAGCCGCTATCTTTTCGAGGTCCTGGGGATTCCAAAACTGTGTGTCAATGTTCAGAGTCCTGCCGCGCAGTTCGTGGTTACCACGAACAACGTCATCAGACCGATGTGGGACAGACGCAATGCAGATCTTAATGTCTCTTTCGGCTGCTGCTTTGATTTCCCGAGCCACCTGCTCCTGGAGATCGCTTTGTATATAGTGAAAATCGTCAAGAAACACGATATAGTCGCTCTTCCCGATTTCGCGGCTAACCTGCGGCAAGCCAGACCGCGCCCGCGACTCCGTGGTTGTCTTCGCGATCCCGGCCTGCGCGCTAATCTCGCCAGTCACGGACGTTCCCGGTCCGAATGACGCTGACGCGCTTACCCTTTCCTGAGCGCTTTGACTCAGCGTATCAGCAACGACAGTACTGCTCGGGCTGTCCATCCAGTCGAGCACGCGTTCCCAAAGGTCATTGGCAGTCCGGATTTCAACTCCTGAAACCTTGATCATGTTATCGGGGCCAATTACTCGTTCCACCAGAGCCGTTTTGCCAGACTTTGAGGGACCTGAAATAGAGATCGGCTGCTTCGGGATCGACAGCGCGTTTCGGAGTTTCTCCTCGAGCCTATCGTCTGCGCGCTCCACATAGGTGTGCTCTGGAAAGTCATTTGGCGTGAAAACCTGTGTGTCGCGCAACAGCATCGTGGCCACTCCGGTCAAACAGGAGGTAGCGAGGCCGGGCTATTCCCGGACTTTGGCCGCACGTCAGTACACCCGCCTCTTGGGCGGGATCACGGAAACCTCGTTGGTCAGCGTCTGCATGCGCACCGGCCGATAGCCGAGCCGCACGCTGCCGTCATCGCCGCACCACGCAAGCGAATGCTTCATCCATTGGTGGTCATCGCGCTCGGGGTAGTCGTCATGCGCGTGCGCGCCGCGGCTCTCCTGCCGCGCCTCGGCTGACACCATCGTGGCGAGCGCGTTGCCCATCAGGTTCTGCAGCTCCAGCGCCTCCATCAGGTCGGAGTTCCAGATCAGGCTGCGATCCGACACCGCCATGTCATCGAGGCTGCGCCAGACGCCTTCCATCCTCTCCACGCCCTGCTTGAGCGTCTTGCTGTTGCGGAACACCGCGGCGTTGCTCTGCATCGTCCGCTGCATCTCCAGCCGGATGTCGGCCACGCGGTTATTCCCGGCGGCGTGGCGGACATGGTCGAACCGGCCGAGCGACTCTTCGCCCGCGCGCGGCGGCAGCGGCGCCTGGCTGGCGCCGGAGCGCACCCGCTCGGCCACACGATGCGCGGCGGCGCGGCCGAACACGACCAGATCGAGCAGCGAGTTGGTGCCGAGCCGGTTGGCGCCATGCACCGAGACGCACGCCGCCTCGCCCACCGCGAACAGGCCGGGGACCACCGCGTCGGGATCGCTCGGCGTCGGGCAAAGCACTTCCGTGTGCACGTTGGTCGGAATGCCGCCCATGTTGTAGTGCACGGTCGGCAGCACCGGGATCGGCTGCTTGGTCAGATCGACGCCCGCAAACACCCGCGCGGTCTCGGAGATGCCAGGCAGCCGCTCATGCAGCAGGTCGGCGCCGAGATGCTCGAGGTGGAGCATGATGTGGTCGCGGTTCGGGCCGCAGCCGCGCCCCTCGTTGATCTCGATCGTCATGGAGCGCGAGACGACGTCGCGGCTCGCCAGATCCTTCGCGGTCGGCGCGTAGCGTTCCATGAACCGCTCGCCTTCGGAGTTCGTCAGATAGCCGCCCTCGCCGCGCGCGCCCTCGGTGATCAGGCAGCCGGCGGGAAAGATGCCGGTGGGGTGGAACTGCACGAACTCCATGTCCTGGCACGGCAGGCCGGCGCGCAGCACCATGCCGGCCCCGTCGCCGGTGCAGGTGTGCGCGGAGGTGCAGGAGAGATAGGCGCGCCCGTAGCCGCCGGTGGCCAGCACCGTCGCCTGCGCGCGGAAGCGGTGGATCGACCCGTCCTCGAGGCACCAGGCGATCACGCCGCGGCACGCGCCCTCGTCCATGATCAGGTCGAGGGCGAAATACTCGACGAAGAATTCCACGCTGTGCTTCAGGCTCTGCTGATAGAGCGTGTG
Organism: Alphaproteobacteria bacterium; assembly: GCA_017307335.1. Lineage (GTDB taxonomy): Bacteria > Pseudomonadota > Alphaproteobacteria > Acetobacterales > Acetobacteraceae > JAFKFJ01. The sequence continues at coordinate 10,160 of JAFKFJ010000299.1, forward strand.
CAGGATGGCGTGGCCGGTGCGGTCGGCGGCGGCGGCGGCGCGATGCGCGGGCGCCTTGCCGAAATCCTGCGTATGGCCGCCGAAAGGCCGCTGGAAGATGCGCCCGTCCTCGGTGCGGCTGAACGGGACGCCGAAATGCTCCAGCTCATAGACCGCGGGAATGGCCTCGCGGCACATGTACTCGATCGCGTCCTGGTCGCCGAGCCAGTCCGACCCCTTGACGGTGTCGTACATGTGCCAGCGCCAGTCGTCCGGCCCCATGTTGCCCAGTGCCGCGCCGATGCCGCCCTGGGCGGCCACGGTGTGGCTGCGGGTGGGGAAGACCTTGGTGATGCAGGCGGTCTTCAGCCCCGCCGCCCCCATGCCGAGCGTGGCCCGCAGGCCGGCGCCGCCGGCGCCCACCACCAGCACGTCATAGGTGTGATCCACAATCTTGTAGGCGCCGTTGGAAGGTTTGCTGATCGCGTTCATGGGATTTCCGGTAGCAGGCCGCTCGCGCTGCGCCGCCTCAAACCACGGTCGCCAGCCGCACGATGGCAATAAGCGAAATCAGGCAAAGAATCGCCGCCGCGCCCTGAATCAGCAGCACCAGCGCCATCCGCGTCCGCTCGCCGTGCACATAGTCTTCAACGACGACCCTCAACCCAAGCTGGGCATGGTGGAAGGTCGCCAGCACCAGGGCCGCGAGCAGGGCTGCGTTGATCGGATGCGATGCCCAGTGAGCCACCACGCTGCGCGGCAGGCCGGCGAGGCGCAGCGCGTCGATGACGAACCAGATGGTGAGCGGCACCAGCGCCACCGCGGTGACGCGCTGCGCCCACCAATGTGCCGTGCCCGCACGCCCGGCACCGAGCGCGCGCACCCGGCCGAGTTCGCTCCGCATCACCGCAATCTTGTTCGCTGCCGCCATCGGCGCCCTCAAATCACGATGACGGCGACAATCCAGGTCAGCACCGTCAGCACCGCCGCCGCGATCACGACCGTCCAGCCCGAGCGGTGCACCACCGGCAGGGTGAAGCCCCACCCGGCATCCCAGGCGAGATGCCGCAGGCCGGAGCAGAAATGATACCAGAGCGTCGCGGTCCAGCCGAACAGCAGCAGCAGCCCGACCGGCGAGCGCAGGAAGCCGGAGACCGTCGCATAGGCCGCCTCGCCCCTCGCCGCCGCGACCAGCCACCACACCATCAGCAGCGTGCCGGCCGACAGCACGATGCCGGTCGCGCGATGCAGGATCGACAGGATGGAGGTGATCTGCGGCCGATAAACCTGAAGATGCGGCGAGAGCGGGCGGCGCACCAGGCGACCGTCGCTCGCTCGCCCAAGCATCAGTGCGTCACGCGAGTCGGTCATGCGCGCCCACCTCCGGCTCTCCCCTTAGCCGCGCCGCAGCAGGGGGTCAACGCGGCCCGGATCGGCGCAACGGCGGCGCTCACGACCCGAAGCGCAACCCCGCCACACCGGCCAGGATCAGCGCCACGCAGCCGACACGCAGCGCGGTGAGCGGCTCGCCCTCGATCGTGATGCCCCAGAACAGCCCGCCGGCCGCGCCGATGCCGGTCCAGACGGCGTAGACCGTGCCCATCGGCAGGCTGCGCAGCGCCTGCGACATCGCCCAGAAACTCACTGCCATCGCGGCGATGCAGGCGACGCTGAACCACAGCCGGGTGAACCCGTCGGTACGCTTGAGCAGCACCGTCCACGCCACCTCCATCAGGCCGGCGGCCGCCAGCCAGAGCCAGGGCATGGGCGCTCAGGCCGCCTTGCGCGCGAGCAGGCCCTGGGCCACCAGCGTCTCGGCGATCTGCACCGCGTTCAACGCCGCGCCCTTGCGCAGGTTGTCGGCGACGCACCAGAACGCCAGCCCGTGCGCCACGGTGGGATCGCGGCGCAGGCGGCTGATGTAGGTCGCATCCTCGCCCTGCGACTCCAGCGGCGTGATGTAGCCGCCGTCCTCGCGCTCATCGAGCACCGTGATCCCCGGAGCGGCGCGCAGCACGCCGCGCGCGTCGGCGACACCCACCGGACGCTCGAACTCCACCGTCAGCGCCTCGGCATGGCCGATGAACACCGGCACGCGCACGCAGGTCGCGATCACCTGGATGTCGGGGTCGAGGATCTTCTTGGTCTCGACCACCATCTTCCACTCCTCCTTGGTCGAGCCGTCGTCCATGAAGCGGTCGATATGGGGGATGCAGTTGAAGGCGATCTGCTTGGTGAAGTGCTCCGGCACCACCGGGTCGTGCACCAGGCTCGCGCGGGTCTCGGCGAGCAGCTCGTCCATACCCTCCTTGCCGGCGCCGGAGACAGACTGATACGTCGCGACCACCACCCGGCGCACCCGGAACCGGTCGTGCAGCGGCTTCAGCGCCACCACCATCTGGATGGTCGAGCAGTTCGGGTTGGCGATGATGCCGCGCCGGGCGCGCGTCAGCGCCTGCGGGTTCACCTCCGGCACCACCAGCGGCACGTCCGGCTCCATGCGGAACTGGCTCGTGTTGTCGATGACCATG
>JAFKFJ010000008.1 GCA_017307335.1 Alphaproteobacteria bacterium
CGCGGGCGGCGTGGGGGCGGCGGGCGCCGCCGGCGCACCCGCCGGCACCGCCTCGCCATCGGCCACCAGCACCGCGATCGGCGCGTTCACCTTCACGCCGGCGGTGCCGTCGGGGACCAGGATCTTGCCCAGCACGCCTTCGTCGACCGCCTCGACCTCCATCGTCGCCTTGTCGGTCTCGATCTCCGCGATCACGTCGCCCGCCTTGACCGTCTCGCCCTCGTGCTTCAGCCAGCGCGCGAGCGTGCCCTCCGTCATCGTCGGGCTCAGCGCAGGCATCAGAATGTTCGTCGCCATCGCCGGCCTCCCTCAGATGATCTGCCGCACCGCGCCCACCACCCAGTCCGGCTGTGGCAGCGCGAGTTTCTCCAGGTTCGCCGCGTAGGGCAGCGGCACGTCCGCGCCGTGCACCCGCACGGGCGGCGCGTCGAGCCAGTCGAAGCACTGCTCGATGATCTGCATGTTGATTTCCGCCCCGATGCCGGCGAACGGCCAGCCTTCCTCGACCGTCACGATACGGCTGGTCTTCTTCACGCTCGCGACGATGGTCGCGGTGTCGAGCGGGCGCAGCGTGCGCAGGTTGATCACCTCGGCGCTGATGCCCTGTTCCGCCAGCGCCGCGGCCGCCTTCAGCGCCACATCGACCATCATCGAGAAGGCGACGATGGTGACGTGCTCGCCCGCGCGCTCGATCTTCGCCTGCCCGATCGGCAGCACGAAATCGTCGGATGTCGGGCAGTCGAAGCTGTGGCCGTAGAGAATTTCGTTTTCCAGGAAGATCACCGGGTTCGGGTCGCGGATCGCGGCGCGCAGCAGCCCCTTGGCATCCGCCGCCGACCACGGCGCCAGCACCTTCAGCCCTGGGCAGTGCGCATACCAGCTCGCATAGCACTGGCTGTGCTGGGCGGCGACGCGCGCGGCGGCGCCGTTCGGGCCGCGGAACACGATCGGGCAGCCCATCTGGCCGCCCGACATGTACAGCGTCTTGGCGGCGGAGTTGATGATCTGGTCGATCGCCTGCATGGCGAAGTTGAAGGTCATGAACTCGACGATCGGCTTCAGCCCGTTCATCGCCGCACCGACCGACAGGCCGGTGAAGCCATGCTCGGTGATCGGCGTGTCGATCACCCGGCGCGCGCCGAACTCCTCCAGCAGACCCTGCGAGATCTTGTAGGCGCCCTGGTACTGCGCGACCTCCTCGCCGATCAGGAACACGTGCTCATCGGCGCGCATCTCCAGCGCCATCGCGTCGCGCAGCGCCTCGCGCACCGTGATGTGCGCGGTTGGTCCCCAGTCCTTCTCGGGTGCCGGCGCGGCAGTTGCAGGGGCGGCGGGTGCCGCCGCGGGTGCGGGCGGCGGCGGCTTCGTCTCCGCTGCGGGTTGCGGCGCCGGCGGCGCCTTCGCCGCGGCGCCCGCCGCCACGTCCTCGCCGTCGACGGCGAGGATCGCGATCGGCGTGTTCACCGCCACGCCCTCGGCGCCCTCGTCGACGAGGATGCGCGCGAGCTTGCCCTCGTCGACCGCCTCCACCTCCATCGTCGCCTTGTCGGTCTCGATCTCGGCGATGACGTCGCCCGAGCGCACGTCGTCGCCGACCTTCTTGAGCCACCGGGCGAGCTTGCCCTCGGTCATGGTGGGCGAAAGCGCCGGCATCAGGATCTGCGTTGCCATGGCTGCTCAGCCTTCCACCAGCACGTCGGTCCAGAGCTGCGCCGCGTCGGGCTCGGGGCTTGCCTGCGCGAAGTCCGCCGCCTCCTGGATCTGTTTCTTCACCGCGTCGTCGATCGCCTTGAACTCCGCCTCGGCCACGCCCATCCCCTCCAGCTTGTGGCGTGCGCCCTCGATGCAGTCGCGCTCGCTGCGCATCTTCTGCACCTCCTCGCGGGTGCGGTACTTGCCGGGGTCGGACATCGAGTGGCCGCGGTAGCGGTAGGTCTTCACCTCCAGCAGATACGGCCCCTTGCCGGCGCGGCAGTGCGCCACCGCCGCCTCGGCCGCGTCATGCACGGCGACCACATCCATCCCGTCCACCTGTGCGCCGGGCATGCCCCACGGGGCGCCGTTCTTGGAAAGGTCGTGCGAGGCGGAGGCGCGTTCCACGCTCGTGCCCATGCCGTACTTGTTGTTCTCGATCACGTAGACGCAGGGGAGCTTCATCAGCGAGGCGAGGTTGAAGCTTTCGAACACCTGCCCCTGCGAGGATGCGCCCTCGCCGAAATAGGTCAGGCACACGCGGTCGCTGTTGCGGTACCAATGGCTGAAGGCGAGGCCGGTGCCGAGGCTCACCTGCGCGCCGACGATGCCATGCCCGCCGAAGAACCCCTTCTCCTTGCTGAACATGTGCATCGATCCGCCCTTGCCGTGCGAATAGCCGGCGGCGCGGCCGGTGAGTTCCGCCATCACGCCCTTCGGGTCCATCCC
>JAFKFJ010000009.1 GCA_017307335.1 Alphaproteobacteria bacterium
CGCCGGGCTGCGCCGCGCTGCTCGGCACGGAGGCGGCGGTGGCGCTCGCCGGGGCCGCCATGCGCGCGGGCGTCGTGGCCGGGGCGGGCGCGGCCAACGCGCTGCTCGGCGCCGCCGGCAAGGCCGGGCGCGTGCTCGGCACCGCCGACGCCTTCCTCGACTGGCTGGGTGTGATCGAGCGCGTGGCCCACCTTGCGCCTGACGTGGTGGAGGTGCTGCTCGATCACACCGAAACCGTGCTGAGCCACCTCGGCGTGCGGGGGCTGGAGACCTGGGCGCTGAGCGGCATCCGCGCCGCCGCGGGCGATGCCGGCCGGCGGCGCCACTTCTTCGCGCTCATCGACCCGGCGGCGCGAAGCTGGCTCGGCCGCGGCGTGGACGACATGCATTTCAGCGCCGTCGAACGGCGGATGCAGGCCTACCTGTTGGCCGTGTGGAACCAGCAGCCCCGCCTGCGCGCGCAGGCGGGCTCGGCCATCGACGTGCCGCGCCGGACGAGCTTCGACGGCGACCTTGTCTTCGTGCCGGAGACCTATCGCGGCTTCGGCGGCGACCATGCCGTGGCCCTGTTCCGCGCCGCCCTCGCGCATGTGGCGGCGCACCGGCGCTTCACCCCGGCGCGGTTTCCGCTGGGCGGGCTGAAGCCGCTGCAGGTCGCCATCGTCTCCGCGCTCGAGGACGCGCGCGTGGAGCGGCTCGCGATTGCCGAGTTTCCCGGCTTGCGCCGGCTCTGGCTGCCGTTCCATGTCGCCGCACCGGTGGGCGCGCTGACTGCGCCCGGCCTGATCGCGCGGCTCGCGCGCGCCCTGATCGACGGCGACTTCGTCGACACGCATGCCTGGATCGAGAAGGGGCGCCGGCTGTTCGGCGAGCGCCCGGTGGCCGCGCATGACCACGCCAGCATCCGCGCCATCGGCAGCGTGCTGGGCAACGATCTCGGCCAGATGCGGGTGCAGTTCAATCCGCGCACCTATGTGACCGACCCGCTGTACCGCGACGACAACCGCGGCCTCTGGGATTTCGGCGACGCCGCCGGCAATCCCGAGACGGCGGAGATGCTGCCGGAGGCGGTGCGCGTCGAGGCCGAGGAGCGCGACGACGGCCGCGGCGACCGGCAGGGCGAGGCAGCGCCGGACGAGACCGGGCGCGCCCGGCCGGTGGCGGCGCTGGAGGACGAGGCGGGCATCGAGGTCGCGCGCTACCCTGAATGGGACTACCTCATCGGACGCGAACGCCCGGACTGGACGACGGTGCTGGAGTTCGAGCCGCCACTCGGCCCCGCCGGCCTGGTGGCGGCAATCCATGCCCGCCACCGCGCGCTGGCGGACAAGCTCTCGGCGCTGATCCGCGCCGCCCGGGTCAGCCGGCCGGAGCGGCGGCGCCGGCAGATGGAGGGCGACCGGCTCGATCTGGACGCCGCCATCGCCGCCGCGGTCGAACGCCGGCAGGGCGGCACGCCCGACCCGCGGCTCTACATGACCGTCGCCCGCCGCGGCCGGGACCTGACCACGCTGCTGCTGCTCGACATCTCCCAATCCACCGCCGACCGCGTGCGCGGCGCCGAGGCGAGCGTGCTGGCGCTGGAGCGCGAGGCGACGGTGCTGCTCGCCCATGCCATGGCGGGCCTGGGTGATCCGTTCGCGATCGGCGCCTTCTGTTCCAACGGGCGCGACGAGGTGCGCTACTACCGGGTGAAGGATCTCGCCGCGCCGTTCGGCGCGCCCGCGCAGCGGCGGCTGTCCGGGCTGGCGCCGGGCTATTCCACGCGCATCGGCGCCGCGATCCGCCATGCCGGGCAGGATCTGCGCGCGTGCCGCAGCCACCGCCGGCTGCTGCTGGTGGTCACCGACGGCGAACCCTCGGACGTCGACATCGCCGATCGGCGCTATCTGGTCGAGGACGCGCGCAAGGCGGTGATGACGCTCGCCCATGCCGGCATCGACGTGTTCTGCGTCGGGCTGGATGCCGGCGGCGACGCCTATCTCGAACGCATCTTCGGGCGCCGCAACGTGCTGCTGATCGACCGCATCGAGCGGCTGCCGGAGCGCCTGCCGGCGCTCTACCTCAAGCTGACGACCTGAGGGCCGGCGCGCCGCGCCCAGAACGGCGATGTCGGCCATCGTCGTTCCTGCCGATAGTAGTGGGCGAGATGCCGCTCGTACGTGGCCCACAGCGCGCCGATGGTCTGCGCGTAGTCCTCCGCCGCCCGATCGGCCCCCGCCAGCATCCGGCCCGCCGCCTCCGCGGCGCAGAGCCCGGTGTAGAGCGCGTTCAGCAGCCCTTGCGAGGACAGTGGATCGAACGCGAGCGCGGCGTCGCCGACCGCCAGCCAGCCATCGCCGGCCGCCCGGTCCAGCCGACAGCCATGCGCCGCGCAGAACCCGCCGGCTGCGATCACGCCGCGGGCGATCGTG
>JAFKFJ010000300.1 GCA_017307335.1 Alphaproteobacteria bacterium
CAGCACCGCGAATGTGGACGCGGAGATCGGCACCACCGCCGGGCCGCAGCTCGTCGTGCCGGTGAACAACGCGCGCTATGCGCTGAATGCCGGCAACGCGCGCTGGGGCAGCCTCTACGACGCGCTCTATGGCACCGACGCGATCCCGGACACCGACGGCGCCGCGCGTGGCCGTGGCTACAACCCGGAGCGCGGGGCGCGCGTGGTGGCGAAGGCGCGCGCGATCCTGGACCAGATCGCCCCCCTCGCCGGTGCCAGCCACGCCGACGTCACCGGCTATGCGGTGCGCGACGGCGCCCTGGTCGCCAGCACCGAAATCGGCAGCGTGGCACTGGAAACGCCCGCGCAGTTCGCCGGCTACCAGGGCGACGCCGCCGCGCCCTCGCTGGTGCTGCTGCGCCATCACGGGCTGCACGTGGAGCTGCATGTCGACCGCGCGCACCAGATCGGGCGCAACGACCCGGCGGGGCTTGCCGACGTGGTGCTGGAGTCCGCCCTCACCACCATCATGGACCTGGAGGACAGCATCGCGGCGGTCGATGCGGCCGACAAGGTCGCGGCCTATCGCAACTGGCTCGGCCTGATCCGCGGCACGCTCTCCGCCACGTTCGAGAAGGATGGGCAGCGGCTGGAGCGCCGGCTCAACCCCGACCGCACCTACACGGCACCCGACGGCGGCACCCTCACGCTGCCCGGCCGCAGCCTGATGCTGGTGCGCAACGTGGGCCAGCACATGTATACCGACGCGGTTCGCGACGCCGAGGGCCGCGAGACGCCGGAGACGATCCTCGACTGCGCCGTGACCGCGCTGATCGCGCTGCACGACCTGAAGGGATCGGGGCCGCTGCGCAACAGCCGCACCGGCTCGGTCTACCTCGTCGAGCCCAAGATGCACGGCCCGGAGGAGGTGGCGTTCGCCGCCGATTTGTTCAGCGGGGTTGAACAAATGCTGGGGATGCCGCGCAACACCCTGAAAATGGGGATCATGGACGAGGAGCGGCGGACCACGGTCAACCTCGCCGCCTGCATCCATGCGGCGCGCGAGCGGGTGGCGTTCATCAACACCGGCTTCCTCGACCGCACCGGCGACGAGATCCATACCTCGATCGAGGCCGGGGCGATGATCCGCAAGAACGACATGCGGAGCACGCCATGGATCGCCGCCTATGAGGACAACAACGTCGATGTCGGCCTCGCCTGCGGGCTGCCGGGGCGGGCGCAGATCGGCAAGGGGATGTGGGCGGCGCCGGACGCGATGGCGGCGATGCTCACGCAGAAGATCGGCCACCCGCGCGCCGGGGCGAACACCGCCTGGGTCCCCTCGCCCACCGCGGCGACGCTGCACGCACTGCACTATCACCAGGTGGACGTGGCGGCACGGCAGCGTGAGCTCGCCGGCCGTGCTCCGGCCAAGCGCGAGGACATCCTGACCATCCCGCTCGCCGCCGGCATCAACTGGTCGCCGGAGGAGGTGCAGCAGGAGCTGGACAACAACGCGCAGGGCATCCTCGGCTACGTCGTGCGCTGGATCGACCAGGGCATCGGCTGCTCGAAATTGCCGGACATCCATGACGTGGGGCTGATGGAGGACCGCGCGACGCTGCGCATCTCCAGCCAGCACATGGCGAACTGGCTCTATCACGGCGTGGTGAGCGACACGCAGGTGATGGAGACGCTGCGGCGGATGGCGGTGGTGGTGGACCGGCAGAACGCGGGCGACGCGAAATACCGGCCGATGGCGCCCGGCTACGACGGCATCGCCTTCCGCGCCGCCTGCGACCTCGTCTTCAAGGGGCGCGCCCAGCCGAACGGATACACCGAGTTCGTGCTGCATGCGCGGCGGCGGGAGGCTAAGGCCGCCGCCGGCGCATGACGCGTACGCAGGCCATCCTGGCCGGCCTCGCGCTGGCGTTCTGGGTGGCGGCGTATTTCTGGTTCTTCCACCGCGACCTGCGGCGCTGGCTGACCCGGCGCGAGCAGCGCGCCCGCCAGCGGGCCGAGGCTGCCGCCCGTCAGGCGAGGCTGCGCGACGACCTCGCCCGCCGCCTGCCGCCCGGCCGGCAGCACTGAGGCACGCCGTTGCCGCATACCCGCACGTCGCCGCTGCCTTTTCGTTTAGCCTTTCGGCCCTATGTCGCGAGACGGAGCGGCGTTGTGCCGGGACCGAATGTTTGTCGAGTACGCGGCATGAGTGTGATCACGCAACTTGTTGCGATGGCATTAAATTTGTCGCGCGCGGGCCGCATGGCGGGTTGCCCCCGGGCGCTCACCAGGCGATAAGGCAGTATGTTGCAACGATCCGACCCCGTTCGACCCCCGAGCACGCGGCGCGGCATCCGGTCGGTCGAGACCGGGTTGCGCGTGCTTGCGGCGCTGGGGGCGACCGGGGGTCCTTCGACGCTGACATCACTCGGCGCGCGAGTCGGGCTCTCGCCCAGCCAGACGCATCGCTATCTGCAGAGCCTCGTCGCCGCGGGGATGGCGGTGCAGGACGTCTCCACGCGCTACGATCTCGGCCCGGCCGTGATCCGCATCGGCGTCGCAGCCCTGGCCCGCATGAGCGGCTTCGCGCGCGCCGAAGCGGCCCTCGCCCGGTTCGTGGATGAGACCGGCTGGACCGGGCTGCTCGCCATCTGGGGCGAGTCGGGGCCGGTGTGCGTGCGCTGGCTGCCCGGCCGGCCGCCGGTGGTGACGAGCCTCGGCGTGGGCTCCGTCCTGCCGCTGCTGCACAGCGCGGCCGGGAACGTGTTCCTCGCCTATCTGAGCCCGAACGAGCTCGCCACCCCGCTCGCCGAGCTGGCGGTGAACGGCGAGGCGGAGACGATCGGCCGGCAGGTGCGAGCGGGACAGCTTGCCGAGCTGAGCAACGGGGCGCTGCCGGGGCTGCGCGCCATCGCCGCCCCGATCTTCGACTTGCAGGGCCGGCTCAATTTCGTGGCTGGCGGCCTCGCGACGCGCGCGATCCCCGAAGAGGCCGATGCCCAGGTCACGGAGCGCCTGCGCCACGCCTGCCGCGAGGCGACGCTGGCCTGCGGAGGGCGCTGGCCGACCTGAGCGGCGAGCGCGTCAGCCGCTCGCCGCGTTAAGCACGCCGATCGCCTCCGGGCTCAGCGTCATCTTCGCCGCAACCGCGATGTCGTGCCACTGCGCGAGGCTGGTGGCGCTCGCGATCGGGGCGGTGATCGAGGGGCGCGCGATCAGCCAGGCCAGCGCCACCTGCGCCGGTGTCCCGCCCACCTCGCGCGCGACACGATCGAGGGCGGCGAGCACGCGCATGCCGCGCGCATCGAGATACTTCTTCACGCCGCCCCCGCGCGGGCTCTTCGAAAGATCCGCCTCGGAACGGTATTTCCCGGTCAGGAACCCGGCGGCGAGCGACCAGTAGGGGATCACGCCCAGCCCCTGCTCGACGCACAGCGCCTCGAAATCGCGCTCGTACTCCGGGCGTTCGACGAGATTGTAGTGCGGCTGGAGGGATTCGTAGCGCGGCCAGCCGTGCTTGGCGCTCGCCGCGAGCGATTCGCGCAGCCGCGCCGGCGTCAGGTTCGACGCCCCGATCGCGCGCACCTTGCCTGCGCGGATCAGCGTCGCGAACGCCTCCATCGTCTCCTCGACCGGCGTCACGTCGTCGTCCCAATGTTCCTGGTAGAGGTCGATGTAGTCCGTCTGCAGTCGCTTCAGCGACGCATCGGCGCATTTCAGAATGTAGTCCTTCTTGAGATTGCGGCCTTCACCCATGTCGCCGCCGACCTTGGTCGCGACGATGACGTCATCGCGCTTGCCGCGGCGCTTCAGCCAGTTGCCGATCACGGTCTCCGATTCGCCGCCCGGATGGCCCGGCACCCAGCGGGAATAGACATCGGCGGTGTCGATGCAGTTGAAGCCGCCGGCGACGAAGGCGTCGAGCAGCGCGAACGAGGTCGGTTCGTCGGCAGTCCACCCGAACACGTTGCCGCCGAACACGATCGGCGCGATTTCCAGCCCCGAACGGCCGAGCTTGCGTCGCTGCATCTCTCCCTCCTTCAGTCCCGCGGCAGGATATAGGAGGCGACGCGATCCGCCAGCCCCTCCGGCACCGAGGCGGCCGCGTCCGCCGCGCGTCGGACAAGGAACTCGACCAGCGCCGGCGCATCGGCCTCACGCAGGCGCGCGAAGCGGAACACGCCGCCGCCGCGGCCTTCGCGCACCGCCGCGCCGTTCGGGCGCGGGCAGGACATCACGCAGGCGACCGAGCCCACGAGATGCAGGACGCCACGCGCCTCCGCCGCGCGCCGCACCGCCGCCAGCATCGCCTCGCCGCGCGTCGGGCTCTGCGCCATCGCGGCGTAGCGGTCGCAAGTGGTGCAGACGAACAGCCGCGGCGTCATGCGTGCAACCGCGCCGCCGCATCGGCCTGCCGCGCCAGCAGCGCCGGCACGTCCAGCCCCGGAATTGCGCCGTCCTCGACCACCCAGCGTCCACTCACCATCACCCGGTCGGCGCGGTGCGCGCCGCTGAGGACCAGCGCCGCGAGCGGATCGCGCGCCCCGGCAAATCGCAGCTCGTTCAGCCGGAACAGCGCGAGGTCGGCAGCCTGGCCGGGCGCGATGGACCCGAGCTCGGGCCGGCCGATGCAGGCGGCCGAGCCCTCGGTCGCCCAGCGCAGCGCATCGCGATGCCCGACGCGCGTCACGCCGTAACGCTGCCGCTGCCACAGCAACGCCGCGCGCACCTCCTGCATCAGATTCGACGCGTTGTTGGAGGCCGAGCCGTCGACGCCGAGGCCGACGCGCACCCCCGCCGCCTCCATGTCGCACACCGGGCAATGACCGGACGCGAGAACCTGGTTGCTGCACGGGCAATGCGTGACCGCAACGCCCGCCTTCGCAAGCCGGGCGATTTCTGCCGCGCCGAAATGGATGCCGTGCGCGACCCACACGCCAGCATGCAGCCAGCCCACGTCGTCGAGATAGTCGAGCGGTCGGCGGCCGAAGCGCGCCTCGCAGAACGCGGTCTCGTCCTCGGTCTCGGCGAGATGCGTGTGCAGCCGCACGCCGTGCTCGGCGGCCAGCGCGGCGGTGGCGCGCATCAGCGATGTCGTGACCGAGAACGGCGAGCACGGCGCCAGCGCGATCTGCACCATCGCGTGCGGCGCTGGATCATGGTGGCGCGCGATCACGCGCGCGCTGTCGGCCAGGATCGTGTCCTCGTCCTGCACCACCGAATCCGGCGGCAGGCCGCCGTCGCGTTCGGAGAGGTTCATCGAACCGCGCGTGAGCACGACGCGGATGCCGAGCCGCCGTGCCGCCGCCACCTCGATATCCACCGCATCCTCGAGCCCCGCGGGAAAGACGTAGTGGTGATCGGTGGTCGTGGTGCAGCCGGACAGCAGCAGCTCCGCCATCGCCACGGTCGCCGCACTCTCCACCGCCGCCGGCGTCAGCCGCGCCCAGAGCGGATAGAGCGTGCGCAGCCAGCCGAACAGCGTGCGGTCCAGCGCCGCCGGTGTCGCGCGCGTCAGCGTCTGATAGAAATGGTGGTGCGTGTTGATGAGGCCGGGCAGCACGACATGCGCCGAGGCGTCGAAGGCCGGCACCGCCGGCGTCTGCCCGGCCGGAACCAGCGCCGCGATGCGCCCGTCCTCGACGATCACGCCGCGCTCGGCCCCTTCGGCCAGGATCGCCAGCGGGTCTTTCAGCCAGAGCGCCGTCATCAACCCTCCTCCGCGCCACGGCGATCTTCGCCGGTTTGGCGGGCCGGCGCCAGCGGGGCTAGGCTCGCCGCGGCGGCATGGAGGCGGTGCGGTGAAGATCAGCGTCCCCAAGGAAATCAAGACGCACGAATACCGCGTGGGCCTGACCCCCGCCGCGGTGCGGGAACTGACCGGGCGCGGGCATTCCGTGCTGGTGCAGCAGGGTGCGGCCGCCGCGATCGGCTTTCCCGACGACACGTATCGCGCCGCCGGCGCGACGATCGCCGCGACGGCCGAGGCGGTGTTCGCCGCCGCCGAACTCCTGGTGAAGGTGAAGGAGCCGCAGCCGGAGGAGATCGCGCTGCTGCGTGCCGGGCAGGTGCTGTTCACCTATCTGCACCTCGCCGCCGACCGCGCGCAGACCGAGGGGCTGATGCGCTCGGGCGCGACCTGCATCGCCTATGAAACCGTCACCGACGCGCGCGGCACGCTGCCGCTGCTGGCGCCGATGAGCGAAGTTGCGGGGCGGATGGCGGTGCAGGTGGGCGCGCATTGCCTGGAGCGCGAGCAGGGCGGCGCCGGCGTGCTGCTCGGCGGCGTGCCCGGCGTGCCGGCCGGCAACGTGGTGGTGATCGGCGGCGGCGTCGCCGGCAGCAACGCGGCGCGCATGGCGATCGGCTTCGGCGCGACCGTCACCGTCATCGACCGCTCGCTGCACCGGCTGAAGGAACTCGACGAGCAGTTTCCGACGCAGCTTCACACGCTGTTTTCCACCACCGACGCGATCGAGAGCGCGGTGCGTGCCGCCGACCTGGTGATCGGCGCGGTGCTGGTGCCCGGCGCGGCGGCGCCGAAGCTCGTCTCGCGCGCGCTGGTGCGGCAGATGCGGCCCGGTTCGGTGCTGGTGGATATCGCGATCGACCAGGGCGGATGCTTCGAGACCAGCCGCCCGACCACGCACGCCAACCCGACCTATGTGGATGAGGGCGTGGTGCACTACTGCGTCACCAACATGCCCGGTGCCGTGGCGCGTACCTCCACCATCGCGCTCAACAACGCGACGCTGCCGTTCGCGCTGGCGCTCGCCGACAAGGGCTGGCGGCAGGCGATGATCGAGGACGCGCATCTGCGCCGCGGCCTCAATGTGCATGCCGGGCAGGTGACGCACGCGGCGGTCGCGCGCGACCTCGGGCTGGACTGGCACGCCGCCGAGGCCGTGCTGGGGATCGCCGCATAGAACGGGACGAGTTCCGCGTCGGGTCGGAGCGCGCCGCGACAGTCTGGCCGCGTCGGTCCCAGGGGAGGGGCGTGTAGCCTTCCCTATTTGGCCGCCGAGTAAAATACGAGAGCCCGCCTAGGCTCTCCCCACGAGCCGCGCGTGCTTGAGCGGCAGGGAGCGGACCCGGGTGCCGGTGGCGTCGAAGATCGCGTTGGCGAGCGCCGGCGCGATCGGCGGCGTGCCGGGCTCGCCGATCCCGCCCCACTTGCCGCCGCCCGACAGCGCGAGATGCGTCTCGATGCGCGGCGCATCGGCCATCCGCACCATCTCGTAGGTGTCGAAGTTGCCCTGCTCGACACGGCCCTTGGCGATCGTGATCTCGCCCGAGAGCGCGGCGGTGAGGCCGTAGATGACGGCACTCTCGATCTGCCGCTCGACAGTGGCCGGGTTCACCACATGGCCGCAATCCACCGCCGCCACCACGCGGTGCACGCGCACCTCGCCACGGCTGCTCACCGAGGCTTCGACCACTTCGCCCACGATCGTGTCGAAGCTCTGGTGAATCGCAATCCCCCGACCCCATCCCGCCGGCAGCGGCCGGCCCCAGCCGGAATTTTCCTCCAACACGTCGAGCACATGGAGAAAGTCGCTTTTGCCCGCCAGCAGGCGGCGGCGCATGGTCAGCGGATCCACGCCGGCCGCCGCCGCGAGCTCGTCGATGAAGCTCTCGACGGCGAACGCGTTCTGGCTGCTGCCCACCGAGCGCCAGAACATCACCGGCACATGCGTGTTCTTCAGGATGCAGTCGACGGTCGCGTTGGGAAACGCGTACGGCGTGTTGGCCAGCCCCTCGACCGCCGAGGACTCCACGCCGTTGGTCACCGGGTCCCAGCCGAGCGAGCGGCGGATGGACCCCACCGCCGTGCGCGCCTGCCACGCAACCGGCATGCCGTCGGCGCCGAGGCCGGCGCGGAAGCGGATTGCGGCCTGCGGGCGATAGCGGTCGTGCCGGATGTCTTCCTCGCGCGTCCAGATCAGCTTCACCGGCGCGCCCACCGCCTTGCTCACCGCCACCGCCTGCCGCAGCTCGTCGTTCACCGCGCGCCGGCCGAAGCCGCCGCCGAGATAGCAGTTGTGGACATAGACGTTCCCGGGCGCGACGCCCGCGACCTCGGCCGCCGCTTCCAGCGCCTTTTCCGGAAACTGCGTGCCGAGCCAGACATCGACGCGCCCCGGCTGCACATGCGCGGTGCAGTTCAGCGGCTCCATCGTCGCATGCGCGAGGTAGGGAACCTCGTAGAGCGCCTCGACGGTCTTCGGCGCGCCGGCGAGGGCCGCGGCGGCGTTGCCGCGGGTCAGCGCGTTGGCGGCCGGACCGTCGAGGGCGGCGCGATACGCCGCGCGGAACTGCGCGCTGTCGGTGTCCGCGGCGGCGCCCTCGTCCCAGGTGACGGGCAGATCGGCGAGCGCCTGCTTCGCCCGCCAGAAATTGTCGGCGACGACGACCACCGCGTCCTTCAGCCGCACCACCGCCTTGATGCCGCGCCGGCCGGCGATCGCCTTGTCGTCGGCGGAGACCAGCGTGCCGCCGAAGACGGGGCAGGCGGCGACCGCGGCGTAGAGCATGCCGGGCAGGCGCGTGTCGATGCCGAACCGCGCACTGCCGTTGACCTTCACCGGCGTGTCCAGCCGCGGCTGCGGCGTGCCGGCGAGCCGGAACTGCTCGGGCGGCCGAATGGCGGGCTCGGCGGTCAGGGTGATGCGCGCGGCGTCGGCCGCGACGGCGCCGAAGCCCAGCGTGCGCCCGCTCGGCGGATGCGTGATCCGGCCGTCCCGCACGCTGCACGCCGCCGGTGCCACCCCCCAGCGCGCCGCCGCCGCCGCCACCAGCCGCTCGCGCGCCGAGGCGCCCGCCTGCTGCAGCAGCCGGTAGTTCTCGCGCACCGAACGGCTGCCGCCGGTGCCCATGCGGCCATAGACGTTCTTCTCGACCAGGTTGCGGTGCGCGGAGGCGTATTCGGCGCGCACCTTCGTCCAGTCGCAGCCGAGTTCCTCGGCGACGAGCATCGGCAGCGCGGTCAGGATGCCCTGCCCCATCTCCTGCTTCGCGACGCGGATCAGCACGGACTCGTCCGGCTCGATCACCACCCAGGCGGTGACTTCGTGCGCGCCCGCCGGCGGCGGCGTGTCCCAGATCTCGGTGTTGGTCGGCAGGGCCGCGGCATCGGGCGCGAACCCGACCCCGACCGCGAGCCCGCCGGCGGCCGAGAGCGTCGCGAGAAGAAACTGGCGGCGGCCCGGTACCATCGCGTTCATGACTGCCGCTCCCGTCAGGTGCGCATCAGCGCGGCCGCGCGATGCACCGCCGCGCGCAGGCGGGGATAGGTGCCGCAGCGGCAGATGTTGGAGAGCCCGGCGTCGATGTCGGCGTCGGAGGGGTTGGGCGTGGCCTTCAGGAACGCGACCGCCGCCATGATCTGCCCGGACTGGCAGTAGCCGCACTGCGGCACGTCCTCGGCGATCCATGCCACCTGCACGGGGTGGTTCGACTCCGCCGAAAGCCCCTCGATGGTCAGCACCGCCGCGCCGTCGATGCTGCCGACCGGCACCGAGCAGGCACGCGTGGCCGCGCCGTTGACGTGCACGGCGCAGGCACCGCATTGCGCGATGCCGCAGCCGAACTTGGTGCCGGTGAGCCCGATCTCGTCGCGCAGAACCCACAGCAGCGGCATCTCGGGCTCCACGTCCAGCCGGTGTTCGCGGCCGTTCACGGTCAGGGTGATCATGCGCGCCTCCGTCTGCGTCGCGGCGCGCAGCATACCACCCGCCCGCCAGCCGCGCGAAGCATGTCGGCGCGGGCGCGCGTAACCTGAATTTTTACTAATCGGAGCAGAGAATTGTGGCGCGACTCACGCCCTGGTGAGTAATATTGCACTATATGCTTCTCGCGACGTTCGGGAAGGCCCGTTCCATGTCCGTGCCGCGCCGTGCCGTGCTGACAGGCCTCGCCTCGTTCACCGCCCTCGCGCCGGCGGCGCCGCTGCGTGCGCAGCCGTTCACGCTGGGGCATGCGTTCGATGCGGGGGCCGCGCCCGGCCCGGTGCCGCTGGTGCCCACCTGGCGCCGCAACGCCGTCACCGTGGACATGGCCGAGCGGCGGCCGAAGATCGCGGTCGTGATCGACGATCTCGGCGTTATGCGCGCGCACAGCGCCCAGGCCGTGGGACTGCCCGGGCCGCTCACCCTCGCCTGGTTTCCGTTCGCCCGCGACCTGCCGGAACAGGTGGCGGAAGCCACCGCGCGCGGGCATGAGGCGATGCTGCACATGCCGATGCAGGCCCACACCAACAGCATCCTGCAGACCGGCCCGGACCCGCTGCGCGTCGACCTGCCGCCGGAGGTCAACCTTGCCCGCCTGCGCAGCGCGCTCGCCGCGGTGCCCAACATCGTCGGGCTGAACAACCACATGGGCAGCGTGGCCACGCGCAGCCTGGCCCTGATGGACCTCATGGCCTGCGAGACGCGGGCGCACGACATGCTGTTCCTCGACAGCGTGGTGATCCCGCACAGCATGGGCCTGCGCGCGGCCGAGGCGGAGGGCGTGCCGGCGGCGGCACGCGACGTGTTCATCGACAACGACAAGAACCCCGCCCTCATCCGCGCCCAGCTCGCCACCACGGAAATGTTCGCGCGCCACTACGGCTATGCGATCGCGATCGGCCATCCGCGCCCGAACACGCTGGCCGCGCTCGAGCAGTGGCTGCCGACGCTGCCCGACAAGGGGTTCGCGCTGTGGCCGATCTCCGCCGCGGTGCGGCTGCGCAACGGCATCGACGTGACGATGAGCGTCTGACGGCGCCGCCCGCGGCGGGATCAGACCGGCTCCAGCTCCACCGCCACCGAAACGCCGTGCGTGCCGCCGCCGAGGATGATCCCGCGCAGCGGGCTCACGTCGCCGAAGTCCCGCCCCCAGCCCAGCACGACATGCTCGTCCTGCACGACGAGGTCGTTGGTCGGGTCAAGGCCGATCCAGCCGTGCTCGGCGCCCAGCCAGCAGCCGACCCAGGCATGGCTCGCATCCGCCCCGCGCCGCGCGGCCCCGCCCGGCGGCGGGCGGGTGCGGACGTAGCCGGAGACGTAGCGGGCCGGCAGGCCGAACGCGCGCAGCGCCGCGATCATCAGATGCGCGAAGTCCTGGCAGACCCCCGCGCGCTCCGACAGCACGCGCGCCACCGGCGTTGCCACGCTGGTGGCACCGGGACGATAGGCGAAGTCCTGGTGGATGCGCCGCGTCAGGTCGAGCAATCCCGCGAGCACCGGCCGCCCGGGCGGAAAACTCGCCGCCGCGTAGCTCCCCGCCGCCGCCTCGGCCGGCGCCATCGGGCTCGCGAAGGCGAACTCCGCGGCCTCGCTCCGCATGGCGGTCGCCACCACGGTCTCCCAGGGCGGCGTCGCGGCGGCGGGCGGGGCCGGCGCCGGCGCCACCTCCACCTCCGCCGCCAGCGTCACCGCGAACTGCGCGTGCGGCCGGTCGAGGAACAGCCAGCCCACCGTGTTGCCGAAATAATCCTCGCGCGTCACCACCCGCGACGGTTCCGGTGCGGCGGTGATATGCGCCGCCAGCACGCGCTGCTCCGGCAGGGCGCGCGGGCTCAGATGCAGCAGGTGGCAGGCGAGATCGACCGTCTCCGCATAGCGGTAGCTGGTCGCGTGGCGAACCCGGTATCTCACGCCGCCGGCGCCTCGCCCCACAGCGCCTGTGCCGCCGGCAGCAGCGCGAAATAGCGGCGCGTGACGCGGTCGGAGAGGGTCGCCAGCTCGGCGCCGATCGCCTGCAGCCGCGGCGGCAGCGCGGCGGCGGCAGCGGCCTGATCGGATGCCGCGAGCACGCCGCCCACCAGCGCCTCCGCCTCCGCCAGCAGCCCGGCCGCGGTCGCGGCCAGCCGCTCGGCGCCGCCGACATCGCCGGAGAGCTCGTCCAGCAGCGTGTGCATCGACGCGAGCTGGAAGGCGAGCCCGCGCGGGTTGCCCGGATCGGCCAGCACCAGGTCAAGCACCGGCGCCGGCTGGATCACGGTCAGGTAGCGGGCGCGGTAGGTGATGACCGAATCGCAAAGCTCCAGCAGCAGCCGCAGCCCGATCTCGATCCGCGGCGGCGGCTGGTCGAGCGTCGCGGCGGCCTCGGCGGTCACCGCCTGGGCGCGCTCGATGCGCCGGCCGAGATCAAGGAACAGCCAGCCGCCGCCGCGCACCATGTTCTCCGCCGCGAGCCCCGCGACCAGCGCGGAGAACCGCTGCACCGCCGCCAGCGCATGGCCGAGCGCGTCGAGGTTGCGCCCGGCGGACGCGGTCTCCTCGCGCGCGGTGCGCAGCGTGGCGGTGAAGGTCGCGTACATGTCGCCGGTCAGCCGGTCGCGAACGCTCTCGATCAGCCGTGCGATCTCCGCGAACGCGCGGCCGATCGCGCCGCGCTCGCGCACGCTGCCCGCCAGCGCCGCGGCCAGCGCCGACTGGCTCGCCGTCGCCTGCGCGACCTCGGGCAGCAGGACCCGCGCCTCCACCAGGCAGCGCAGCAGGCAGTCGAGTTCGGCAAGCTCACGCGGCAGCGTCCCGCCGCCGCGCATCACCCGCGCCA
>JAFKFJ010000011.1 GCA_017307335.1 Alphaproteobacteria bacterium
GACGAGCTGGCCGAACCCGTCCAGCGTTGCCGCCGGTGCGAGTGGCACGGAACTCGTCGCATCGTTCGCGACCCCGACCGAAAGCGCCACCAGCCGGCGCAGCATCTCCACGAACAGGCCGGAGAGCGGCAGATCCGACCAGTCGGCGTTGGCGGTGACGTGGAACAGCACGATGCGCCCGGCGCCGCGCGGCGCCGCCGTGACCAGCGGCGTGCCGTCGGCGAGGCGCGCCCAGGTCTGCTCGGTGAGGTGCGCGCCCGGCTCCGCCAGCACCTGCCGGTTCACCCGCACCTCCGCCGGCACGGTGAGGCCGGCGAAGGGCGAGTTGGGCGGGAAGGGCGCGAGTGCCGCGGGCTGGCTCCATGACAGCGCGCCGCCGAGCTGCCGGTCGCCCGCGAGCAGCTTCACCGGCAGCAGCGCGTCCGGGTGCTCGGCGGTCGCCGGCCCGGCGAACCGCACCAGCAGCCCGCCCTTTTCCACCCAGGCGGCCAGCCGGTCGCGCTCCGGCCCGTCCGCGACCACGTGGTCGGCGAGCACGAGAACGGAGAGGTCGCGCGACAGGAGGGTGTCCAGGTCGCCCTCGCGCACCTCGGTGTACGGCGCCAGCGCCCGGCGCAGGTAGAACGCCTGGCCCAGCAGCGGGGTCTCGGCGGTCGCGGCGTCGCCGGCCAGGATGCCGACCGGCCGCCGCCGCCAGCGTTCGTCCAGCAGCACGACCGAGCCCGCCGAGGACTGGCCCTCCAGGGTCAGCCCGGCCAGGCGGTTGCGGATCTCCAGCGGCAGTTTCAGGGGCGCCTCGCCGGTCGCCGCGCCGGCCGGCAGCAGCACCGGCAGGCGGGCGAGGGTGCGGCCGTCGCCGGACTGGGCGAGCACGGCGACGGTCGCGGGTGCCGGGCGCGGCACCTGGGCGACGCGCACCGTAATCTGTTCCGCCGCCTGGGCGGGCGGCAGCATGAGCCGCGCGGCGGGAATGTCGTCGCGCAGCACCGAGACCGGCCCGACCGCCGCGAGCGCCTGGGCGAACCCCGACCAGTCGGCGCCGTCGGTCAGCCCGTCCGCGATGTAGACCACGCTGCCCTGCCGGCCCCAGGCGCGCAGCGCCGCCGTCGCCGCCGGGCGATCGACCGGCCACGGCTTCGGGCGCAGGGCCGCGAGGCGCGGGCGCAGCTCGGTCGCGGGCATGGCGACGGTCGCGCGCGGCGCCTCGTCGGTATCGGACGGCGCGGTGGCGAGCAGTGCCACCGGGCGGCCGGCGCGTTCGGCGCGGTTGACGGCGGCATCGGCGGAGGCCATCCGCCGCGGCCAGTCCGCGGCCGAGGCCCAGCCGTCGTCGATCACGAGCAGCACCGGCCCGCCGCCCGGCAGCCGGTCGCCGGCGTCCATCACCGGGCCGGCGAGCCCGACGATCACCAGCGCCGCCGCCACCATGCGCAGCAGCAGCAGCCACCAGGGCGTGCGCGCCGGGGTCTCGGCGACCGCCTTCAGGCCCAGCAGCAACCGGACGGCGGGAAACACCTCCCGCCGCGGCGCGGGCGGGGTGACGCGCAGCAGCCACCACAGCAGCGGCAGTCCGACCAGCGCGAGCAGGATCCACGGCGCGGCGAAGATCATCGGCGCTTCGCCGCCGGCGCAAGCGAGGTGTAGAGCGCGAGCAGCGCGGACTCGGGCGGATGATCCGTGCGATGCACGGCGTAGCGCCAGCCGACCGTGTTGCAGATGGCGGCGAGGCCATGCTGCTGCGCCGCCAGCCGCTTCGCGTACTGATCGCGCACGCTCTCCACACGCGGGATCAGGGTGGACTCGCTCGCCATGCCGGTGAAACGCACCCGGCCTTCATACGGCAGCAACACTTCGGCCGGATCAAGAATCTGCAACAGCGTGCCGCTGAGCGGCAGCGTCGCGAGCCGTGTCACCGCCACCTGGATCTGTTCCAGCGGTGCCAGCAGGTCGCCGATCAGCACCACGCGCGCATAGCGCGGCAGCGCCACCTCGGGCGGCAGTCCGTCGCCGTCCGGCGCGCGCTCCAGTTCGTCGGCGAAGCGTTCGAGCCCGGCGCGGCCGGACAGCGGCCGGGCGCCGGGCGCGATCAGGCGCACCCGCTCGCCGCCGCGAAGCAGGAGCGCGGCGAGAGCCAGCAGCAGCAGCGACGCGCGATCCGCCTTCTCCACCGTGCCGCTGCGCGAATGCCAGCGCATCGAGGCACCGCCGTCGCGCCACAGGCACACGGTCTGCGCCGCCTCCCACTCGGTCTCGCGCACGAAGGTCCGGTCGGAGCGGGCGGAGACGCGCCAGTCGATGCGGGTGACTGGATCGCCGGGCAGGAACGGGCGGAACTGCCAGAAGCTGTCGCCCTGGCCGACCCGCCGCCGGCCGTGCACGCCCTGCGCGACGGTCGC
>JAFKFJ010000301.1 GCA_017307335.1 Alphaproteobacteria bacterium
GTCGATTTCGTCGCCCGCGGGCTCGGCCGCGGCATGGCGGCCGGGGCAGCCTGCTGGATCGCCTTCGGGCTCGGCGCGATGCTCGGCCCGTCGCTGGCCGGCGCAGTGGCCGACCGCATCGGCTTCCGCCTCGCGCTGCGGCTCATGCTGCTCGTGGAGGCGGTGATGGTGGCGGTCCCGCTGGCCTCCGCGGCGCCGGCGGCGTTGCTTGCCTCCGCCGTGATCGTCGGCGCATTCACCCCGGGCATCGTGCCGCTCACGCTCGGGCGGATCTACACGGTGCTGCCGCCCGGGTCCGAGCGGGCCCGCGCCGCCTGGGGCAGCGCCACGATCGCCTGGGCGGTGGGGCAGGCGGCGGCGGCGCAGGCGTTCTCGTTCGTGTTCGCGCGCTCGGGCAGCTATCTCCTGCTCTTCGGCATCGGCACCGGGGCCGTGCTGGTGGCCCTGGCGGTCGACCTCCTGCAGCGCAATGGCGCGCCAGCCAGCACATGACCGCCGGCGCCCGACGGCCGGCGCGCCCCCTCACACCGGCGCGGTGGTCCGGCCGCGGGCCGCCTCGTCGCGGCGGGCCCGCGCGACCGCACCCTCGCCGCCGCTGGTCGCCCGATAGAGATCGAGCGTTTCCATCTCGCCATCCCGCTGCGGCGCAATCGCGAGGTCGGAGTAGGTCCAGCGATCCGGCGCGCGCATCACCTCGCGCAGTGTGCGCATCGAGCGGCGATACAGCGCGAGATAGCGCCAGGCCTTTACCGCGATCTCGGCGCCGTAGCGCGGATAGAACACGAACCGGCTCTCCACCGGCAGGCCGTTCCGCCGGTCGCGCCGGAACTTCAGGCGGAACGCCCCGCCCTCCAGCGGGTGCACCGCCTCGTACTGGATCATGAGCTTGAACCACAGGATCGTGGTCAGCGCGGTCTTCGGCCGGCCGAGCCGATGCGCGGCGGCGCGGCGCAGGATCGTGCGCACATGCTCCGGCGTGTAGTAGTTCGCCCACGCCGCACGATACGCGGCATTCCACTCCGCGTCGGACATGCGCGGGTGCTGCGTCACGCAGTGATTAAGGTCGTATTTGTTGAGATCGGGATCCATCCAGGTCCCGGCCTCCCACAGCCGCTTGTGATCCTCCGATCCCGGCAGCGGGGTGAGCACGAAGAACTCGAGGATGTCGAGCGGCAGCTCCCGCTTGATGATCTCGACATCGCGCAGGATCGACTCCTTCGTGTCGCCGGGGAAGCCGATGATGTAGCCGGCGTAGGTGATCGCGCCGTGCTCGCGCCATTTCTGCAGCATGGCGCGATACTCGGTGATGCGGTTCTGCCGCTTCTTGGCGCCAAGCAGGTTCTCGGGGTTGATGTTCTCCAGCCCGATGAACACGCGCCGCACGCCGGCTGCCGCCGCCTTCTCGATGAAGTTCGGAATGCGGTGGCACAGCGTGTCGACCTGAATCGTGAAGCCGCAGTTCAGCCCCTGCGCCCGCAGCGCGATCAAACGATCGAGCAATGCTTCCCAATGCCGGTTGCGGGCGAAATTGTCGTCGGTGATGAAGAAGCGCCTGATGCCCTGCGCGTGGTTCGCCCGGATGATGTCTTCCAGGTCGTCGGGCGAGCGAAAGCGGCTCCTGCGTCCCTGAACGTTGATGATCGTGCAGAACGAGCACTGGTACGGACAGCCGCGGCCGAGATCGACGCTGGACAGCGAGCCCGACGTGCGGCGCACATGCTGGCTCGGCAGAATCGGCGGCGGCTCGCCCTCCAGCGACGGCAGCGCGTCCATGAAATTGTAGAGCGGCCGCAGCGCACCCGCGTAGGCGTCGCACAGGACCTGATCGAGCCGCCCCTCCTCCGCCTCGCCGGCGAAGAACGCGATGCCGAGCGCCCGTGCGGCGACCACCTCCGGCGGCGTCTCCGGCAGCATGGCGAGCGTGCCGGAGATGTGAAACCCACCCATGATGACGGGCAGGCCGGCGGCGAGAAACGGGCGCGCCAGATCAACCGCGCGCGGAAACTGGTTGGACTGCACGCCGACCAGGGCAATCAGTGCCCGGCCGCCGGCGCGGCGGAGCGCGCGGATGATCCGGTCGGGGCGCACACGGCGATTCGTCTCGTCGTAGGTTTGCAGCCGCAGCGCGACGCCCTCGCCGAGCACCGCACGCCGCTTGGCGTCCTCGGCGAGGCCGTTCATGCACGCAAGCGTGTTCGAAGGGATCGCCGAGCGGAGCCACTGGATCGGATAGCCGTCATCGTCGTAGTGCGACGGCTTGATCATCACGAAGTGGAAGGCCTCGCCCCTGTCTTGCCGGCTTGCGCGCAAGCGTGAGGCGACTGGGCGCCGAAGTTCCGACACGTCCGCGTTGCTCCTTCGACGCTTGCAGCGAGCCGGACATCAAGCAACGCGAACGCGTGCGAAGTGCCAAGCGATCGCCGATGCTCCGGCCTCAGGCGCGAGGAAGGTGCAGAGCACGTCCCGTCGCCGGCGCCCATCGAAAGGGCACCCGATCATACCGGCCCGGACGCGCGCCGCAACCGGCGATCGTGCTGTTCCGCCGCGTTGCCGCCGACGGCGCGGCAGGGCTAGCGTTTCCACCAGGCGGCCGGCGGCTTCCGCGCCGCCGGGTCCAGTCACGGAGAGCGAGGCGACCTCGTGGACATCAGGCACGTCGTGGTTCTCATGCTGGAGAATCGCTCCTTCGACTCGATGCTGGGCATGCTCTACGAAAAGAGCGGCGCATTCGACGGCCTGAGCGGCACGGAGCGGAACACGTGGCACCGGCCGGGCGCGCCGCCCATGGAGATCCCGGTCTGGACCGACCGGACGCGCGACGCGGCGGGGATTCACGGTCCGGATCCGGATCCCGGCGAGTCCTTTGCCGACATCCACATGCAGATCCACGGCCTCGCCGCCGACGGCAGTCCGAACGCCGGGGGCCCGAACATGGGCGGTTTCGTCGACAACTACGCCCGCCAGCCCGGCATGGGTGCGACAAGCGATCCGTCGGCGGTGATGCACTATTGCACGCCGGACCAGTTGCCCGTGCTCAGCGGACTCGCGCGCGCCTTCGGTGTTTCCGATCGCTGGCACGCCTCCGCGCCGTGCCAGACCTGGCCGAACCGGTTCTTCGTCCATACCGGCACGGCGAACGGCTACGTCAACAACTTCCCCACGCACTTTCCCTACATGATGGATACGGTCTTCAACCGCCTGTCGGACGTGGGCGCGACATGGCGGCTCTATTTTCACGATGTCCCGCTGGCGGCCACGCTCAGCAAGCTCTGGGCGGATGCGCCCGCCAATTTCCGCGCCTTCGATCTCGAATTCGAGCGTGATGCCGCCGCCGGCACGCTGCCCGCCTACACCTTCATCGAGCCACGGTACTTCACCGACCTCCTGTTCGGCCGCATGCCCAACGACCAGCATCCGCCGCATGGCGTCGCGCATGGCGAGGCGCTGATCGCGGCAGTCTACAACGCGGTGCGCAAGGGCCCGGCCTGGAAGCACACACTGCTCATCATCACCTATGACGAGCACGGGGGTTGCTATGACCATGTGGTGCCGCCCCCGGCGACCCCGCCCGGGGGGCAGACACCGGACGGATTTGCGTTCGACTATTTCGGCGTGCGGGTGCCGGCCGTCGTCGCTTCCCCTTATGTGAAGCCGGGCAGTGTCATCCGGCCGCCCGGCCTCACGCCCTTCGACCACACCTCGATCCTCGCGACGCTGCGCGACCTGTTCAACATTGCGCCACTGACCGCGCGCGACCTCGCGGCGCCGAGCCTGCTCCCGCAGCTCGCGAACAGCCCCGACAACGACGGGCCGGCCCGCATCGACGCCGTCGCGGTGGCACCGTCGGCGGAGGACATCGCGCGGGCGGCGACCCGCCCGCCGAGCACGTTGCAAGCCGGCCTGAGCGCCGCCGCGCTCCACCTGCCGACCTTCGGCGCCAATCTCGCGCTGCACATGCTGCGCCTGCGCGCGGTGCTCGACATCGCCCCCGTCCACGCGAGCGCGCGTGATGCGCAGGTCGCGGCATCCGTCCATATCGGCGCGTTTCTCGGCCGCATCTAGAACGGGATGAGTTCGCTCGCGCTCACTCACCCCGTTCTAGGTCTTTGATTTGAGAGCATGATTCAGACATCCGGTGATTCCGCCTCCGGTCATCGTGCTCTAGGCGGCGACGGTGCCTATCGCGGCGGGAACATGACGAGCGCGCCGATGACCAGCGCCGCGCCGGCGTCGAGCCAGTGCATGGCCATCGCCGGCGAGGTGTCGCGCGAGAACAGCAGCAGCCCGATTCCCACGACGCACACTCCGGCGATGCCGAACGGCGAAATGGCCGCCGCCGCGACCGCCGCACCCGCCACGCTCGCGATGACCAGCCACTTCGCGGTGCGATCGCCATAGGCGAGCGGAATGGTCCATTTGTAGCCGCCGTCGATCCTGCGATCCTCCAGGTCCTTCAGAATCTCGCGCCCGAAGATCAGCAGCGCCGCCGCGGCGAACAACGGCAGCATCCACTGTGCACCGGGCTCGACAGTCGCCGGCAGGAACACCGGGCTTGCCGACGTCAGCGCCGAGAGCGAAATCGGCACCCATTGCAGGCGCCGCGTCTCGGAATACAGCAGCGCCGCGAGCGCCATCGCGCACAGCAGCAGCGCCGTCTGCAAGTGATGCGTCGCGGTCGCCGCGATCAGCGCGCCACACACCATCCAGGCCGCGAGCAGGCCGGTCAGGAAAAGCACCGGCCGTTCCGTGGCGAGCAGCTTGCCCTTGCCGATGTCGTGATGCCGGTCGCGCCAGTCATTCTGCAGCCGCGCCACGCAGAAGACGCAGAACACCGCGGCGAGGGCCGAGAAGGAAAGCGGAACCTTGGTGATCCGGAAGGCGCTTACGGCGAGGCCAACAGCGAGGTACGCCATCGATCCGCGCAGCGCCAGCTTCACTGTGACCCCCCGTCCAACATGTGATGCGGTGAACGCAACCATATCGTGAAACGGCGGCCTGGACAGGGTGAATCGCGGCCTGGGTCCGGCGCGGCGGTCACAGCTCCGGCCGGTCGCGAGCCGGCGCGAGCGCGTCGAGCAGCGCCCGGGCATCGCTCAGAACGGCGCTCTCAGCGGCTTCGGGAAGGCGGGCGCAGAGCGGCGTAAGCAGGTCGCGGGCCGCCGCCGCCCTCCCCGCGGCGCCCCACAGCCGCGCGAGACGCAGGCCGGCATTGAATTCACCCCACGCCGCGTCGCGCGCACGCGACCATTCCAGTGCCCGCTGATAGCTCGCCTCGGCGCGCGCGGGCTCATCGGCAGCGACCAGCGCGTCGCCGTGCACACAGCCGAGCAGGCCTTCCCACGCCTGCTCCGCCTTCTCGGCCCCGCAGCGCATGCCCTCTTCGGCCGCGGCGATTGCGTCGGCAGTCGATCCAGCTACGAGGTGGGCCTCGGCCAGCAGCCCGAAGAAGCAGGGCAGCGCGACCGCGGCGCCGGTCGAGCGCCACAGCGTCATGCCCTCGATGATCCGTTCGACCCCCTCGCGCGCGCGGCCGTCGAGCGCGTCGGTCCAGCCGAGCACGACATTCGCGATCGCCCGCGAGACCGGAAACCCGAGGTCGCGCGCCGTCGCAAAACCCGGTTCGGCAAAGGCTGCGGCGCGCGCCGGGTCGCGCATGATCACGCTGCAGATCGCGGCCCGGCACTGCGCGCCCGCGATCGAAAACGGGTGGCCGCTCCGGCTTGCGTACTCCACCGCCTGCTCGACCGCCGCCAGTGCCACGGCGAAGTTGCCGCGCCACGCCTCGTTGTAGCCGTGATAGGCCCAGGTGACGCTCGGCGTGTCCTCGCCGAAGCGCACGACGATGTTCCGGCGGTGGCGCAGATCGTACGGGGCGGCGAGCTTGGCGCAGTGCAGCTCGGAGCCGGCGATTTCGCCCATGTGGTGAAGAATGCCGGCGAGCATGCCGTGCGCCACGGACGAAGCCTCCGCATCGCCCGTTCGTTCTGCGCTCTCGGCAAGCTGAAGTCCGAAGCGCCGCGCTGTGGCGAGGTTGCCGCTCACCCAGTGGAACGTGGCGAATCCGCGCAGTACCGGAATCGCCTGCGCGGGCTCTCCGCTCGCCTGGCACAGCGCATAGGCACGCGAGAACGCCGCCTCCACGTCCGGCGCCGCGTAGCCGCGCGTGGCGGTCAGCGCGAAGCCGAGCGCCGCCTGCAGGTCGATCTCGAAGCGCACGCGCTCGGCCTTGTCCGCGACCCCGTCGAGCAGCGCGATGCCGGCCTGCAGGTGGCCGATCGCCTCCTGGTGCGCGCCGCGCTGCATCGCCCGGCGGCCGGCCGCGAGCCAGTAGGGAATCGCCCGCTGCGGCAGCGCCGCCACGGTCAGATGCCGCGCCAGCGTCTCCGGTTCCGCGTCGACCAGTTCGGGGAACGTCGGCTCCAGCACATCGACGATGCGGGCATGGAGCTGCATGCGCCGGCTGGTCAGCATCGACTGGTAGGCCGCGTCCTGCACCAGCGCATGCTTGAACGTATAGGTCGCCGCCGGCTGCGCGCCGCGCGCGAAGATCAGGCCGGAATGCACCAGATCGCGCAGCGCGCTCTGCAGCCGCTCATCCGGCAGCGCAACCACCGCGCGCAGCAGCTCGTAGGAAAATTCGCGCCCCAGCGCCGCGCCGATCTGCGCCACGTCGCGCGCCCAGGCGAGGCGATCGAGCCGCGCCATCAGCGAATCGTGCAGCGTGGTCGGAATTGCGCGCGGCGGCAGCGGCCCGTCGAGCACGTAGTGACCGTTCTGCGGCCGCAGCAGCCCGCTCTCCAGCACGGTCTTGGTCAGTTCCTCGGCGAACAGCGGGGTGCCGTCGGTGCGCTCGATGATCTGGCGGAGCCCCTCCGGCGGCAGCTTCCGCCCGTCGGCCACCCGCTCGACCAGCGCGCCGACCTGCCCGGCATCGAGCCGCGCGAGCGCGATCGTCGTCACCCGCGCCGACGCCAGCCAGGGCGGCGCGAACTCCGGCCGCGCCGTGACCACCACCAGCACCGCCAGGGTGCGCCAGCGTTCGATCTGCAGCTTCAGCAGCTCGAGCGACGTCGGGTCGACCCAGTGCAGATCCTCGAACACGATCAGCACCGGCGCGCGCGCGGCCAGCCGCTCGACGCGCGCGAGCAGCGCGGCGAGGGTCTTCTCCTTGCGGCGCTGCGGGCTCATCGCCGCGAGCTGGTCGCGCTCTCCGGCCGGCAGCGAGAGCAGGGAGGCGAGCAGCGCCACCTCCTCCTCCGGCGCCGCCGCGGCCGCCAGCAGCGCCTCCAGCTTGCCGCGCCGCACCTCCGGCGCGTCGTCGCGCGCGAAGCCGGCTTCGTGCTCAAGCCGCACGATGATCGGATAGAGCGCGCTGTCCTGACGATGCGGCGAGCAGAAGTAGCGCAACTGGGCGTGCGGCTCGGGGTCCGCCGCCAGCCGGTCCTGCAGCGCCCGCACGATGCGCGACTTGCCGATGCCGGCTTCGCCGCTGAGCAGGACCATCTGGCTTTCGCCTGCCTTCGCGCGGCGCCAGCGGCGCAGCAGCAGCTCCAGCTCCTCCTCCCGCCCGACCAGCGGCAGCACGCCACGTTCCTGCCGCGCCTCGAACCGGCTCTCCTCGGCGCTCGCGTGCAGCACCTGCCACGCCGGGACGGGCTCGGCGAAGCCCTTGAGCTGCGCCGGGTCGAGCGCGCGATAGTCGAACAGCCGCCCGAGCAGGCGCCGCGTACCGGCGGCAATGACCACCGTGCCCGGCTCGGCGAGCGCCTGCAGACGCGCGGCCAGATTGGGCGTCTCGCCCACCACCGCCCGCCGCTGCGCGGCCCCCTCGCCGAACAGGTCGCCCACCACCACCAGCCCGGTTGCGATGCCGACGCGCGCCTGCAGCGGCGTGCGGACATCCACCTCCCCCACCGCCTGGACCAGCTCGAGCCCCGCCAGCACCGCGCGCTCGGCGTCGTCCTCGTGCGCCTGCGGGTAGCCGAAATAGGCGAGCGCGCCATCGCCCATGAACTGCGCAACGAACCCGCCCGCGCGCGCGATCACCTCCGTGCAGGCCCGGTGATAGGCGCCGATCACCACGCGCAGGTCTTCCGGATCGAGCTGGGCGGACAGGGCGGTCGAGCCGACCAGGTCCCAGAACATCACGGTGAGCTGCCGACGCTCCGCCTCGGCCACGCCGCGCGGGCCGGCGACGGGCGCGCCGGCCAGCGGCGCAGCCGGGGCCGTGAGCCCCGCGATCGCCCGAGCGAGCTGCTTGCGATGGCCGAGCGTGACCCCGAGCTTCTCGAAATCTGATTCGCTCAGCTCGGGAAGCAGGCGCGGCTCGATGTTGGCTTCGACGAAGGCATCGGCGTACCGGCCGAGTCCCAGGCCCTCAAGCCACTGGACAATGGAATGCATCTGCCCCGACGTCGGCCGTCCTCCGCACCTCTCCGCTCCACGTCCCCGGCGGCACGCCCGCCGGCCACGCCAAGGCCGGAAGCCGCGGGGCGCGGCCGCCTCGCGCCGCACAGGCCAAGCGCCGCCGCCAACCGGCATCCCGCCAGCCGGCACCGGCAGAGTCGGCCCGTCACGTCCTGCCGAGTATCGCCCGGAGTACCCGGCGTGGCCAGAGCTTCGAAATGACGACATGACGGCAAATGTTCGTGCAACTCGTGCCGAATGGCATCAATCGACCGCGAGATGACAGCGGCATTCGGAATGTTCCTCGCCAATCGGCGCGACGGCTGATCTCCGCAGGCAGACCTACCGCGCGCGTCCGCGACTATGGAGCGGACCGCGCGACCGACCCCGGACGCAGCGAATAGCCGGAGGTCCGGTCAGAGCACCGCGACTGGACGCACCGGGCTGCCGGTCGCGCCGCGGAATTTCGTCGCCAGCAGCAAGAAGCAGAAGTGCCGCGCGCCGGCCGCCGCGAGCGCCTCCAGCACCAGATTCTCCACCAGATACACGCCCGCCTCCACCAGCGCATGCTGATGCACCGGCAGGATGCGTTTCGGATCGGGATTGGGCATGACCTCCACGGCCATGTTGTCGCAGCCGATCGCGACCACCCCCTGGCGGGTCAACCAGTGCGCCCCGGCCACGTCGATCCCCGGCTCGCCGTCCAGATACCGTTTGACGTCGGTGGCGAAATACCGGCTCCAGCCGGTGCGGATCAGCACCACGTCGCCGGGCTCGATCGCGGTTCCGGTCGCGTCCACCGCGCGCGCCAGGTCGTCGGGCGTGATCACCCGTCCGGGGCCGAGATGCGCCCCGCCGTCGGCCGTCGCGAGGTCGAGCAGCAGCGCGCGGGTGATGATGGGCGGGATGTGTTCCACACCGAGGCTTTCGAGCCCGCGGTCGGTCACGATCTCAGCGCCATTGCGGCCGTTGTACAGCCGCTCGCCCATGCTGATATGGCCGAGCGCGTCGATATGCGTGCCGACATGCGTCGTCATCTCGATGCGTTCCAGGTTGGCACCGGCATCGTTGACGTAGCCGAGGTCGCGGCGGCGGCGCAGGCTGTCGCGGCAGTTCGTCGACATCGAGAGCAGGTACGGGGTCTGGTTCGGCGCCAGGTACGGCGCCCCCATCGCGATCTCATGGCTGAGGTCGAACATCTCGCCGCGCCGCACGCTCTGCAGCGCCGCGACCCGCTTCGCCGCGGTCAGAAAGTTCGCCGCGCCGAGCTGGTCCGCGGCTCCCCAGCGCGAATGATCGTGCCCCGCATGCGCCATGACGCCGCCCCCTCCCTTTTCGTCGAGCGGGGCGACTATGGCGGGTCGAAGCGCGCCTGGCGAGGCCGTCGCGCGCTCCTGCGCAGCACCCGGGCGCTTACTTCGGCGGCGGCGGCGGAACGCTCGCAGCGACCAGCCGCAGGTGCCACCCGTCCGCGCCGTGCTCGTAGACGGTGGCGAGGTTGCCGTGGACTTCGCGCGTGCCGCCGCCGGGCAGCGGCGCCTGGATCATGAACTGGCCGACGCCGAACCCGCCATCACCCTGGACGTGGACCTCGATGACCTTGGTCTGATGGCCCGTGATGCCGAGCTTGAAGCGGGATGCATAGTATTCCTTCAGCGCCGCCTGCCCGCGCACCACCGGCCCGGGCGAGATCAACACGCCGTCCGGCGCATAGAGCGCGGCCATGCCGGCGGCGTTCTTGGCGTTGTAGTTGTCGTCGTATTGTTTGGCGAGGTTCGTCGCCGCCTGCATCAGCGACTGCTCGGTGACATCCGCCGCCCAGGCCGGCGCGGCCCCGGCGGTGATCAGCAGTGCCGCGATCAGCATTCGTCGCATGGATACGTCTCCTCCGTTCATGCTATTGCGCCGGCCAGGGAGAACGCCGGCCGCGCGGGCTGGCGCCGCTCCTACCGCCGACGTATCGTGACCTTGACCGTGATGGCCAGGGTCACCATGATCAACGGCAAGAGCCCGCGATGTCCTACCATCGTGTGCTCCCTTGAGGCGGCGGCCGGGCCTGTTCCCGGCCGCCGTTTCCGTTCTAGCCGGTCATTCCGCGGTCTTGCCATCCCGCCCATTCCGCTCGGCGGGCGTTGTTCGCGGCCGCCCGGCGCGTTACCTGTGCAGCGCACCATCGCAGGAGAGGCCCATGGCAGCGCCGCCGCGTCCCGTGATGCTGGTGATCCTCGACGGTTTCGGCTGGCGCGAGGAGCGCGCTGACAACGCCGTCCGCCTCGCCCGCAAGCCGAATTTCGATCGGCTCTGGGCGAGCTGCCCGCATGCGTTCCTGCACACGTCCGGCCTCGATGTCGGGCTGCCGGCCGGTCAGATGGGCAATTCCGAAGTCGGGCACATGAACATCGGCGCCGGCCGCGTGGTGATGCAGGACCTGCCGCGGATCAGCCAGGCCATCGCCGACGGCGCGCTGCCGCGCATGCCGCCGCTGCAGTCGTTCATCGCGGCGCTGAAAGCCTCGGGCGGCACGTGCCATCTGATGGGCCTCGTCTCGCCCGGCGGCGTGCATGCGCACCAGGATCACGCGGTGGCGCTCGCCCGGGTGCTCACGCAGAGCGGCATCCGCGTCGCCGTGCATGCCTTCACCGACGGGCGCGACACGCCACCGCGATCCGGCGCGGAGTGCCTCAAGCGACTGCTCGCCGCGCTGCCGGACGGCGCCCGGGTGGCCACCGTCGCCGGCCGCTACTACGCGATGGATCGCGACAAGCGATGGGATCGCGTGGCGAAAGCCTATCTCGCGATCGCCGAAGCGCAGGGGCCGCATTTTGCCGACGCGCCGAGCGTGGTCGATGACGGCTACGGCCGCGACGTGACCGACGAGTTCATCGTGCCCGCCACGGTCGGCGACTATCGCGGCATGCGGGACGGCGATGGCGCGCTGTGCTTCAACTTTCGCGCCGACCGGGTGCGCGAGATCCTGGGCGCGTTGCTGGCGCCCGACTTCAGCGGCTTCCCCCGTCCCCGCGCGCTGCGCTTCGCCGCCGCCCTCGGCATGACCTTCTACAGCGACGATCTGGCGCCGCACATCGGCGCGCTGTTCGCGCCGCAGACGATGGACAACCTGCTGGGCCAGGTCGTCGCCGGCGCCGGGCGACGGCAACTGCGCATGGCCGAGACCGAGAAATATGCCCACGTCACCTACTTCCTCAACGGCGGCGTCGAGGAGCCGAATCCGGGCGAGGACCGCATCCTCGTTCCGTCGCCGAAAGTCGCGACCTATGACCTGCAGCCCGAGATGTCGGCGCCGGAACTGACCGACCGCGCGGTGGCGGCGATCGAGGACGGCACCTACGACCTCATCGTGCTGAACTACGCCAATCCCGACATGGTCGGTCACACCGGCAGCCTCTCCGCCGCGATCCGCGCGGTCGAGGCGGTCGATGCCGGTCTGGGGCAGATCGCGGCGGCGATCGCGCAGCAGAAGGGCGCGCTGCTCGTCACCGCCGATCACGGCAATTGCGAGCTGATGCGCGATCCCGCGACCGGCGGGCCGCACACGGCGCACACGACCAACCCGGTGCCGGTGCTGCTGGTCGGCACCGATGCGAAGGCACTGCACGACGGCCGGCTCGCCGACATCGCGCCCACGCTGCTGCGCCTGATGGGTCTCGCGCAGCCGGCGGAGATGACCGGGCGGGTCCTGATCGGCTGAGCCGTGCGCCGCTGCGCCTGCCTGCTCACCCTGCTGCTGGCGGCTGCGGCCCCTACGCCGGCGCCGACGCCGCAGCAGCTTCGCGAGACCGAGCAGGCGCGCGACGCCGAACTGGCGGCCCAGCGCGAGGCCGCGGCCCGCGCCGCCGCGGCGGCCGAGCAGGAACGCACCCTCGCAGGCCAGCGCGTCGCGGCCGCCGCCCGGCTGCGCGAGGCCGAGGATGCGCTGGCCTCCGCCGCC
>JAFKFJ010000012.1 GCA_017307335.1 Alphaproteobacteria bacterium
CTGGGGGCACTGCTGGCCGCGGCACTGGCGCTGCTGGCGCTCGGCCTCAGCCTCAGCGAATGGCGCGCCGCCGCCGCCGCCCTGCGCGGCGGGATGCGCACCGCGCGCGGCATCGCCGCGCTGCTGGCGCGCCTGTCGGCGCGGCTCGCCACGGTCGGCGTGATCGTGCTCGATCGCCTCAACGGCACCCGCTCCGCCGAGGAGCGGCCGAACGTGGTGCAGCCCGAGCCGGGCTTTGCGACGGCGCCCCAGGGGGCGTTCACGCCGTCCGCGCCGCGCGCGGCGGCGCGCATTGCCGTTCCCACGCCCAAAAAGACCGCGCCCGCCAAGCAGGAGAGCCTGCCGCTCGATGGTGGTCCCTGGCGCCTGCCGCCGCTCTCCCTGCTCGCCGCGGCGCCGCCGCGCGCGGCCTCCGGCGCGCCCGATGCCGAGGCGCTGCAGGCCAACGCGCGGCTGCTGGAAAGCGTGCTCGCGGACTACGGCGTGCTCGGCCGCATCGTGGAGATCCGGCCCGGGCCGGTGGTGACGCTGTATGAGCTGGAGCCGGCGCCGGGGATTCGCAGCGCGCGCGTGATCGGCCTCGCCGACGACGTGGCGCGCAGCCTCTCGGTGACGGCGGTGCGCATCGCCACCGTGCCCGGCCGCAACGTGATCGACATCGAGGTGCCGAACGCGCGGCGTGAGACCGTCCTGCTGTCCGAACTGCTCGGCAGCGAGGACTGGACGCGCCAGCAGGGCCGGCTGATGCTGGCGCTCGGCAAGGACATCGGTGGCGCCCCGGTGGTCGCCGACCTCTCCCGGATGCCGCATCTGCTTGTCGCCGGCACCACCGGTTCCGGCAAGTCGGTCGGCATCAACGCGATGATCCTGTCGCTGCTGTTCAAGCTCTCGCCCGAGCAGTGCCGGCTGATCATGATCGACCCGAAGATGCTGGAGCTGTCGGTCTACGAGGGCATCCCGCACCTGATGGCGCCGGTGGTGACCGAGCCGCGCAAGGCGGTGGCGGCGCTGAAATGGACGGTGCGCGAGATGGAGCGGCGCTATCGCGCGATGAGCCAGCTCGGCGTGCGCAACGTCGGCAACTACAACGAGCGGGTGGCCGAGGCGCGGGCGAAGGGCGAGATGGTCACGCGCCGCGTGCAGACCGGCTTCGACCCCGAGACCGGCAAGCCGAGCTTCGAGGACCAGCCGCTGGCGCTGGAACCGCTGCCGTTCATCGTGCTCGTGATCGACGAGATGGCCGACCTGATGATCGTCGCCGGCAAGGAGATCGAGGCGACGGTGCAGCGCCTGGCGCAGATGGCGCGCGCGGCGGGCATCCATGTGGTGATGGCGACGCAGCGCCCCTCGGTCGACGTCATCACCGGCACGATCAAGGCGAACTTCCCGACGCGCATCAGCTTTCAGGTGATCAGCAAGTTCGACAGCCGCACCATCCTGGGCGAGCAGGGGGCCGAGCAGCTGCTGGGCCAGGGCGACATGCTGCACATGGCCGGCGGCGGGCGCATCACGCGCGTGCACGGTCCGTTCGTCGCGGACCGCGAGGTGGAGGACGTGGTCGCGTTCCTCCGCGCGCAGGGCGAGCCCGCCTATGTCGACGACGTCACGGACGCGCCGGAGGAGAGCGATGGCCCCGCCTTCTCCGGCATCGCCGGCGCGAGCGAGGGCGAGAAGGGGCTGTTCGACCAGGCCGTCGATCTTGTCAGCCGCGAGGGCAAGGCAAGCACCAGCTTCATCCAGCGTCACCTGCAGATCGGCTACAACCGCGCGGCGCGGCTGATCGAGCAGATGGAGAAGGAAGGCATCGTCGGTCCGGCGAACCACGTCGGCAAGCGCGAGGTGCTCACGCGGCGTGCCGCGGACGATTGATCGCCGCCAGCCGCGTGGTATAGGCGAACCCATGCGACGGGTGTTCGCCCCGCGGGGGCGCTCCTGGTATGGGCTTGCCGGGCGCTGGCTCGCGGCCGTTGCGATCGCCGTGCAGCTCGCCGCCGCGAGCGTCGTCGTGTTGCCGAGCGCACCGGTGCAGGCACTCGAGGGGCTCATCGCCGCCTCGATCTGCGACGGCGTCGATACGCACGGCCCGGAATCGCACCACCACCACGCGCCCGCCTGCACGCTCTGCCCGCTCTGCCAGGCGATCGCGCATGCCGGCATGCTGCTGGCGCCCCCAGGCTTCACGCTTGCAGCCCCGACCCACGTCAAGCTGCGGATGGCCCTGCTGCCGCCGGCGCGTGCGCCCCCCGCGCGCGATGCCGGCGCCGCCTATCCGCGCGGCCCGCCGCTTCCGGTCTGAACCCACGCAGTACTGGCGCCGGCCCACGACGGCTGGCGCGCGTCTTCTGTTCAGACCC
>JAFKFJ010000302.1 GCA_017307335.1 Alphaproteobacteria bacterium
GACCTTCTCGAAACTCGATTTCCGCCTCTACGAAGGCGTTGAATGCATTGAGAGCGACTATTATAGTCGTTTTCCTGGTGCGCGCGGATCGTCTGTCGGAGGTGATCATGAATGATCACCGGCCGACAAGTGCGGGCGGCGCGAGCCTTGCTGTTTTGGACACAGGAGACGCTCGCCGAAAAAGCCCTGGTGGCGTTGACCGCCCTCAAACGCCTCGAATCCGAGCGCGGGTTACCGGTGCACGACACGACCCGGGACCTTGTTCGCCGCGCATTGGAGAATGCTGGCATCCTATTCATGGAGTCGGATCGTGGCCGCGGCGTAATGCTCCTTCACGAGGCCGCGTCAACGGTTCTCGGGGCAAAACGCAGACCGGCTTTGAAGCGCTAGCGCCGACTTGTGTTAACGTTTTCGAAACCATCTTATCGAGGAGCCTCGATGCAGTCGCCGCCCCGGGATCCAGCAGTGGACGATGTTGCGCCGACAGCCGCCATCCTGACCGGCTACGATGAGTGCCACCTCGTTACGTATCTCCGGCTCCTCGACGCCGACTCGGATGGCGCCAATTGGGAAGAGGTCGCGAAGATCGTCCTGCGTATCGACCCGGCAACCGAGCCAGACCGGGCGCGCCGCGCCTGGGAGACGCATCTCGCTCGGGCGCGCTGGATGACGGAGAAGGGCTACCGTCATCTTCTCTATGGTGGCGCGCCACATTAGCAATAGTTCCGCGCAGATCGCGCAACGCGCGCTGCAACCTCAGTCCGTTTCGCCGCACCACTCCAACGTGCATCCTCTTCACGCGCATCTGCGAACGCGGACGCTGGAGGAGACGTCAAGATGGGTGCTGCCGACTGGCGATCGGCGGACGCGTACCACGAGCTGCAGTTGCTCGACGCGCCGGCCTTCGCATTTGAATTTCTTCGCCGTAACCCCGAGTTCCTGAAGGACCACGCGCGTCTCGCGCGCGAGGGCGCCAGACAATCGCCCGATCCCAAAGACACAAATGTGTTCGCCGAGCGCTGGGGGGTACGATTTCGAAAAGGAATTGCCCGAACTTGCCGGCAGCGACGCTCCGTGGACAGCAAAAGCGCTCCCAAGTGTTGTCGCCCTCATAGCGGCGGCAGACCACCTGACCAATCCTAACCTCGCACTGCCGCCGGGACCGCTCGACGCTCTTGGCCCAGACGACGACAGCCATCTCCTCGTCCTGGCCGATGCTCGATTGCGCGTTCAGAGGTTTGATCCAGCCGGACCCTATGCGGTCCTCCTACCGCTCGACCGGCTATTCGAAATCCGCGCCGCCGAGGCACTGCGCCTGTGGCGAGGCCTGACTGGACGTCGGCCTGGCCCGGACGTCGGCGCTCTCACGCAGGAACGCCGCAAGCGTTTCATCCTCGCGCTGCGCGCCTTGGATGCGCGTCTCCTCGGGATCACCTACCCAGACATTGCAGCGGGTCTCTTCGATACCGCGCCGATCTCCAAACGCGATTGGATCTCGCACGAGTTGCGCGACCAAACTGGCCGTCTTGTCCGGCTCGGATTCAAGATGATGCGAGGCGGTTACCGGCAGCTTCTGCTCTATCCCTATCGCCGCCGCATCTGACACCAGCATCCATTCGGATGCGCTTTCGCCACCCCCTGACATCGCACTATTGGGGCCGGCACCCCTCCGCCACCGTGATCGCCAATAGCCGCCGTCCTCCGACGGCCGCCCTGACGATCACGGAGGTATCCCATGTCCACCAGTCTCGCCGGCATTCCGCCGCGCTACTTGCGCACGCCGGAGGCCGCGCGTTTCGTCGGCCTCTCCATCCGCACGCTCGAAAAGCACCGCATCTACGGCACAGGCCCGCGCTATTCGAAGCTCGGCGGCCGCGTCGTCTATCGCGTCGAGGACCTTCAGGAATGGGTCGATGCGGCTGCGAAAGCGTCGACGTCGGACCCCGGCAAAGTAATCGTGTTGCCTGCTCGCCGTCATACACCTGCCGAACTTGAGCAGGCGCGCAACCCGCGCCGCTGACCGCGCCGATGTCGTCGCGTCACCGCACACGATCCGAACGCGAGCAGCTCGAGTTGTTTCGCGCGCTGCCCGGCGATCTCGCGCCGCGCGACGCACAGGACCTCATGGCCTATCCCTTCTTCTCACTCGCCAAGACCCATCGCGTCACGCCAATCGACTTCCGATCAGGCGAGATCGCCATTCGCGTCGAAGCCGTGTCCGAGCACGGCATGGCGACGATCTGGGATGCCGACATCCTGATCTGGGTCGCCTCGCAGATCGTCCAGGCACGCGACTCCGGACTGCGCACCTCGCGCCTGATAGCCGCCACACCCTACGAGATTCTGACCTTCATCGGCCGCGGCGACAGCGCACGCGATTATCACCGCCTCAAGGCGGCTCTCGACCGCCTGCAATCCACCACGGTCGCCACCACGCTGCGTCAGACCAACGAGCGGCGCGCGCACCGCTTCTCCTGGATCAACGAATGGACCGAGCGCGCCGACGCGCACGGCCGCGCCGACGGCATCGATCTCATTGTGCCGGACTGGTTCTACAAGGCGGTGCTCGACGATGCGCTCGTGCTCACCATCGACCGCGAATACTTCAAGCTGACGGGCGGTTTGGAGCGCTGGCTCTATCGCATCGCGCGCAAGCACGCCGGCAGGCAGCGAGCAGGTTGGCGGTTCGATTTCCGACACCTCTACGACAAGTCGGCGAGCCTTTCGCCGTTCAAACGCTTCGCATTCGAGCTGCGCGACATTGCACGCCGCCAGCCGCTTCCGAGCTATCGACTCGACGTCGAGCGTGATCGTGGCGGGCATGAAAGGCTGGTTTTCGTCCCCGTCCGGCTATCCACGGCGCCCTGTGGACAAGCTGTGGAAACCGTCGTGCCATCAGGAACCGCCGCTCCCGTGCTATCGGGAACCGCGCTCCCGGGCCATCAGGAACTCGAAGCCACATTTCCTGCCGACAATTCCGCCTCTTACGACGCGTCTAACTTAGAATCTAACACAGAAGAATCTAACTCTTCTGTAGTTGGGCGCGCCCTCGATCGGTGGAAAACCGACGAGGGCGACCGATGATCGTCGCCCTGCTCAACCAGAAAGGCGGCGTCGGCAAAACGACGCTCGCCCTGCACCTCGCCGGGCATTGGGCCCGTCAAGGAAAGCGCGTGACCCTCATCGACGCCGACCCGCAGGGATCGGCACTCGATTGGTCCGAGCAGCGTGCCCGGCGCCGCTACGCGCGTCTGTTCGGCGTCATCGGCATGGCGCGCGATACGCTCCACCGCGAAGCGCCTGAGCTTGCTCGTCACGCCGACCATGTGGTCATCGACGGGCCACCGCGCGTCGCCGCGTTGCTGCGCTCGGCGTTGCTCGCGGCCGACACCGTCCTCGTCCCGGCCCAGCCATCGCCCTTCGATGGCTGGGCGTCGGCCGAGATGCTGGCGATGATCACCGAGGCGCGCGCTTTTCGGCCCGCGCTTGTCGCGCGCTTCGTGCTCAACCGCTGTCCGGCGCGCACGATCATCGCCCGCGACACGGCGCAAAACCTCGCCGATCACGATCCGCCGGCGCTTTCCGCACGCATCGGTCAGCGCGTGATCTTCGCGGAGGCGGCACGCAGCGGCCAGCTCGTCTTCGAACAAAACGCCACTGGCGCCGCGGCCCGCGAGATCGCGCCCCTTGCCGCCGAAACCGAAAGGCCCGCGCCATGACGGCGCGCCGCCCGACCGGCGACTTTGCGTCCAGACCGCGCGATGCCGAGTCATGGATCAGCGCCCCGGACCGCGCCGTGAGCGCGCCGCCTGCGAACGATCCCTACTCGGCGCGTCTCACTGTGGACATCACGCCCGCGCTGCGCGGCCGCATCAAGATCGCCGCCTTCCAGCGCGGTGAGACCGTCGCCGACATGCTGCGGGCGCTGCTCGCCCGCGAATTTCCCGACATCGATGGAGGTAACTCATGACGACCGATCCCGACATCGGGCGCGCGCCGCGACCCGGCGCGCCGCCGCTGCTGACGCAGGTTGAGCTGACCTGGTTCGAAGGCCGCATCGAACATTGGATCCGCTTCGGCCATGACTGCGGCGAGACCATTGTCGATCGACGGCGCCGCCATCTGGCTTTCCCTCCCGGCAGCGTCTTCGCGTTCGTGCGCTGGGCGTCGAACGACTTCGGCACGATCATCTCCCGCATCGACATCGTACGCGCGATTGCACACGGCGAGGCTTACCAGACGCTGCCCTTCGTCCGTCCTGGCGGCGACATTCTGCTGCGCATCAGCGGCTGGCCGAAGGTTGAGCGCGTCTTGAAGGCGATCGACGCCGTGGAGGTCCTTGGCATCGACCCCGCCGACGCCGCGCCGGACCATTGGCGGCATGTCCACAATCGCCTGATTGCCGGCTACGAACCGCGGCCCTACGACCGCGCTCAGCACCGCGCCTGGCTTTTGCGCCGCGGGCTCGCATCATGACCCGGTTCGGCTGGGTCATTGCCACCTATGTCGCGGCAATCGGCGCAGCGACATCGGTATTCCTGCATCCGCTTCCGCGGCTCATCTGGAACGCCAGCGCGAGCGTTCCGATCGGTCTCTACGCGGTGCATCCGGCGCACAAGCTCAACATCACCGAACTCGTGGTCGTCCGCCCGCCGGCAGACCTCGCGCGATATCTCGCAGAGCGACGCTACCTGCCCGAAGGCGTGCCGATGCTGAAGCGCGTGCTCGCGCTTCCCGGGCAAACCGTCTGCCGCAGCGACCGCACCATCACGGTCGATGGCATTGGGATGGGCGACGCACTCGAGCGCGACACGCTCGGCCGGCCGCTTCCTGTCTGGCAGGGCTGCCAGCGCATTCCCGAGAACTGCGTCTTCCTCATGAACTGGCAGTCGGCAGACTCCTTCGACGGCCGCTACTTCGGGCTGCTGTCGCGTGCCACGGTCCTCGGCCGCGCCGATCCTGTCTGGACGCAGGAGGAGGATTGATGATGCCTCATCCCCTTCGTCCCGCTGCGCTCAGAATGCCGGCGCCCCGTCTTCGCCCTTCCTCCTTCCCGGCACGCAAACGCCGAGATGCGCCAATCGCCCTGCATCTACACGGCCTGCTGATCGCGTCGGGCGTGTCGATCATGCTGATCGTGACCGGCGCACCATCATATGCGCAGCCTGCCGCCGTTCAGCACGTCTCACGCCCCAGTACCGCCGCACCATTTGCCCCGTTTGTCGCCGAAGCCTCGCGACGTTTCGGCATTCCGGCGGCGCGGATACGGGCCGTCATGCGCGCCGAAAGTTTCGGCGACGCGCACGCGATCTCGCCCAAAGGTGCGATGGGCCTCATGCAGATCATGCCGGAGACATGGGCTGCACTTCGTCGTCGCTACGGTTTCGGGGCCAATCCCTACGACGCGCACGACAACATCATGGCCGGTGCGGCCTATCTGCGAGAGCTGCACGACCGCTATGGCATTCCCGGCTTCCTCGCGGCCTACAACGCGGGTCCGGCGCGCTGGGAAGACTTCGTCACCGCTGGACGCCCGCTTCCGGCCGAGACGCGCGCCTACCTCGCCAAACTCGCGCCGATCGTTGGCGGCGCTGCGACCGACGACACGGTGTTGCTCACCACCATCATGCGCTCCTGGACCGAAGCCGCGTTGTTTCCGGCGCAAGGATCGAGCACATCGGGCGACACGAAAGCTGCGCCTCGACCGCAGCCATCGAGCACGCCGACCGTCATCCCGCCGCAGGATTGGACGGGGCTTGCACCGCAATCCGACGGCCTGTTCGTCTCGCTGTCGTCTGGCGGACGACCGCAATGATGCGTCCCCATTCGTGCTTTGCATTGGAGACCCCGATCCGAGGATTGCGAGGGTCGGAGAGTCGGCGGAGGAAAGCCAACCACGGACGGCAAGGGAAAAGGCCGGCCTTCGGCGCGGCTTATGTGGTTGGTTGGATTGGACAATTCACCGACATCACCGACACCCCCTGCTGGCGCTTCCATCGATTTGTCAAACGAATTCAAGCCTCCAAGCGCCGTCGCACCAGTGAATCGCCGGATTTCCGGCCATGACGACGCGCGACGACGATCTGCGCGTCCGGCCGGGCCGCATCCAACACGGCAATCGCGGTGGCAAGCGCCCGCAGACCTTTGTCGGCGAGGTGATGCGGGCCGCGAAGAAGGCCGGCCATGTCGGCAACAGCTTCCGATCGAGTCAAGGCCGGAGCCGTTCGCGCTTCGGCCGAGGCCGGCGTGCCGCCGTCTCGATCCGTCTGCGCTCGAATGCCCGCCGCGTGGTGACGAAGGCGCGCGTCGTGCGTCACCAGGGCCCGCGCTTTCGTTCGGCCCCATTGCCCAAGCACATCGCCTATCTCAAGCGCGAAGGCGTCACCAAGGACGGCGAACCGGCGCGCATGTTCGATGCAGTCACCGACGAGGCCGATGAGCACGCTTTCGCCGAGCGCTGCAAGGACGACCGGCACCATTTCCGCTTCATCGTCTCACCGGAAGACGCCGCCGAGATCGGCGACCTCAAGACCTTCACGCGCGAGCTCGTCGCCGACATGGAGAAAGACCTTGGCACGCGGCTCGACTGGGTCGCGGTCGATCACTGGAACACCGACAACCCGCACGTCCATCTGTTGATCCGGGGCCGCGCTGATGACGGCCAGGACCTGGTCATCAGCCGCGACTACATCAGCCGGGGGATCCGCGACCGGGCCGTCGAGCGGATCACACTGGAGCTTGGCCCGCGAACCGAGCAGCAGATTCAGAATGCGCTTGAGCGGGAAGTTGACGCCGAGCGCTGGACGAGCCTCGACCGCGCGTTGCGCGACATCTCCGATGAGTGCGGTGGCGTGGCCGATCTCCGACCCGGTCCGCACGCGGAAGACCCCGAGCTGCGCCGCTTGCTGCTGGGCCGGGCAGCCAAGCTCGAACGCCTCGGCCTGGCCGATCCTGTCGGTCCCGGCTGCTGGACCTTGAAGCCCGGCCTCGACGGAACCCTGCGCCAGCTCGGCATCCGTGGCGACATCATCAAAACCATGCACCAGGCGATGAGCCAGGGCGGATCAGAACCTGACGTGAGTCGGTTCGCCCTCCATGGCGACGAGCCTTCGGACCCGGTGCTGGGCAAGCTCGTCCAGCGTGGTCTCGACG
Organism: Alphaproteobacteria bacterium; assembly: GCA_017307335.1. Lineage (GTDB taxonomy): Bacteria > Pseudomonadota > Alphaproteobacteria > Acetobacterales > Acetobacteraceae > JAFKFJ01. The sequence continues at coordinate 7,153 of JAFKFJ010000302.1, forward strand.
ACGAGCTCAAGGGCACCGCCTATGTCATCGTCGCCGGCGTGGACGGCCGCACGCACCATCTGCGTTTCGGAGATCTGGAGTTCACCGGCGATGCACGGCCGGGCGCGATTGTTGAGGCGCGCGCCTATGATGACGCCAATGGCCACAGGCGGCTGTCGCTCGCGACCCGGTCGGATCTCTCTATTGACGAGCAGGTAACGGCGTCGGGCGCGACCTGGCTCGATCGCCAGCTTCTCGCGAAAGACCCGCCTCTCAGCGGCGGCGGCTTTGGCGCGGAAGTGCGCGAGGCGATGGATGCGCGCGCCGACCATCTCGTCGAAGACGGTCTCGCCCGCCGGCAGGGTCAGCGCGTGGTGTTCGAGCGTGATCTTCTGGAGACGCTGCGTCGGCGAGAGTTGCAAGAGACAGCCGCAAGGCTCGCAGCGGAAACGGGGCTCGCCTATCAGCCCTCAGCCGAAGGCGAGCATGTCTCCGGCGTCTATCGTCAACGCGTGGCGCTCGCCTCCGGCCGGTTCGCCATGATCGACGACGGGCTCGGCTTCCAGCTCGTGCCGTGGCGCCCGGCGCTCGAAAAGAATCTCGGGCGCGAGGTCAGAGGCGTGATGGCGCCGGGCGGCGGGGTCGACTGGAACCACGGGCGAAAGCATGGCCTCGGCATTTGAGCACGCGCTTCGACCTACATCGCCTGGCCGCCCGCCGCCCTCTTGCGCTTCGCATAGGATCGGCGAGCCCGCTCGCGATTTCCGCAAACTTCACTGGAGCACCACAGGCGCGACCGGTTCGGGCTCTCGTCGACAAAAAACCAGCCGCAACCTTCCCCATGGCACATGCCGATACGGGCCGCGTCGTGAGATGTCAGCAATGCGGTTGTTGACCAAAGGATCGGCCAGAGCACTTCCTCCAGTTCCCGGCCCGGGAGATCGAAAACATAGTCTGCCCCTTCCGCGATCAGACGCGGCTGGCTCGGCAGCGCCTTCGTCAGCGCATTGACCCTCTCTATGCTGATCTTCCCGCCCGTACGAAGAGCTTCAGAGAGCCTCCAGATCTCCTCACGCAACCGGACGGTCGCGGCCATCACCGCTTCGGCCTCCTGCGGTTTGCCCGCGGCCCGGGCCCGCAGCTTGGATAGAGCAGCGAAGGGCATCGTGTGGCGGCGCTCGCACCAGCCCAGCAGAGCTTCGAAATTCGGGATCAGCTCCTGCGGCTGCTCGGACGTCCTCCAATCGAGCGTATTGCCAAAATCGAGGCATACGCGACCGCCGAAGAACTGTGTCAGAGCGCGTTCGATATCCCTTGACATTGTCTCTCAATCCACGTCCATTCTAATGGGTATGGGCATTAGAAACAATACCCTCGATTCCGAGGCACGCTTTACCACGAACGGCTTGCGCCGCGGCATGATGGCGGCCACGCCCTTCATCCTCAGCAACGGCGCCGCGGGCCTGGTGATGGGCGTCGCCTACAAGGGCCTGGGACTGAAGTGTGCCACCGCTGTTCTGTTCAGCACGCTGGTCTATTCCGCTACTGCGCAGGCTGTCACCCTTGGCATGTGGTCGCCATCACCACCCGTCGGACCCATGATATTCGCGATCTTGCTCGCGAACGCGCGCTATCTCCTCATGGGCGCGCACCTCAGGCAGCTCTTCGAGCGCCTTCCGCGAAAGATGATGGTGCCCATCCTCTTCCTCCTCGCGGACGCATCCTGGATGATGACGTTGTCCGATTCCGAGCGGAATGGCCCGGATGCCGGGTACTTGCTCGGAGCGAGCATCCCGATGGCGGTCGGATGGGTGGCTGGAACAGCGGTTGGCTATGCGGTGCCGATGAACGGTGGCGGCGCGCTTGCCGCTACCACCGCGCTGCTCCCGGTGGCGTTCGTCGTCACACTGCTCCCGAGTCAATGGCGGGGCCGCAGCGCCGTCATGCCGTGGGTCGTTTCGGCGGGTGTCGCGGTGCTGGCCGCCACCCTTTTTAGTCCGAACTGGGCGATGCTTGCAGGCGGGGCGTCCGGCACCTTTCTCCATCTTATCGAGGATCAACGTGCCTGACTGGAGAGCGCTCGTCGCTATTGCGATATTGGGCCTGGTTTCCTTCGCGCTGCGCGCCGGCGGGTTCCTCTCGGTCGGCGCAGTGCCGGACGATCATTTGATGGCTCGATTTCTGCGGTTGGCCCCGGGCAATTTGTTTGTAGCCTTCGTCGCCGCCGGCTGCGTTGAAGGTGGATGGCCGACGGTTCTGGGCTCTGCGGCAGCGCTCGCCACGATGGTTGCGACCAAGAAGGAGTGGGCAGCCCTGGGCGCAGGCTTTGCGATCGGCGCGCTCGCGACCGTCATTCGGTTTTGAGCCGGCCCCGAGCTCACGTTCGGTGCATTTAGCGAGGCCTAACGTCTCAGCCATTCGGTGAAACGGTCCGATTATTACGCGCGACTGTCCCGGAACCCTCTGTGCTCAACTCAGTGCTTGCCCGACAAAGGATTCTTCCCATTCATCGCACACACGATGAATTCGACAAAGATTCTGTGGCTGCAAATCCTTCTCGTCTGCCTCACCACGCTTGGTTTCGTCTGGGCAGCGACGGAGTGGACCGCGTGGCAACTCGCCTTTCAGCCGCAGCTCGGCTCGCCATGGTTCTCCCAGCTGGGATGGCCGGTCTATTTCCCGCTAGCGTTCTTTTGGTGGTGGTTCGCGTTCGACGCTTACGCGCACGAGATTTTCGTAACGGGCGGCTTCATCGCCGGCGCTGGTGGAGTCGCTGCGTTCGTCGTTGCCATAGCTATGTCCGTCTGGCGGGCGCGCGAGGTGAAGCGAGCCACGACTTACGGGTCGGCCCGTTGGGCGGACGAACGGGAGATCCGCAGAGCCGGCTTGCTCCATGCCGAGGGCGTTTTGCTCGGCCGATGGCATAGTGCCTATCTCCGCCACCATGGGCCGGAGCATGTCCTGTGCTTCGCGCCGACCAGGAGCGGCAAGGGCGTTGGCCTCGTCGTCCCGACCTTGCTGACTTGGCCGGGCTCGGCGATCGTGCATGACATCAAGGGCGAGAACTGGACTCTCACCGCCGGCTGGCGCTCACGCTTCGGCCGTGTCGTGCTCTTCGATCCGACCAACGCACAAAGCAGCGCCTACAATCCCCTGCTTGAGGTTCGCCGGGGCGAATGGGAGGTCCGCGACGTCCAGAACATCGCCGACGTGCTGGTCGACCCAGAAGGCGCGCTCGAGAAGCGCAATCACTGGGAGAAGACGAGCCATTCGCTGCTTGTTGGCACGATCCTGCACGTCCTCTACGCCGAGCAAGACAAGACCCTCGCCGGCGTCGCCAACTTCCTCTCCGACCCGAAGCGCCCGATCGAGAAGACGCTGCGGGCGATGATGACCACACCGCATTTTGGAGCGAAAGGCGCCCACCCCGTTGTGGCCAGCGCGGCGCGGGAGCTCCTCAACAAGAGCGAGAACGAACGCAGCGGCGTGTTGTCAACCGCGATGTCGTTCCTCGGCCTTTACCGGGACCCGGTGGTCGCGGCGGTCACGCAGCGCTGCGACTGGCGCATCCGCGATCTGGTCGAGGCCAAGCACCCGGTGACGCTCTATCTGGTCGTGCCGCCATCCGACATTAGCCGCACGAAACCACTCGTGCGGCTGATCCTGAACCAGATCGGACGCCGCCTCACCGAAGAGTTGGAGAATACGCGGCGGCATCACCATCTGTTGCTCATGCTGGACGAATTTCCGGCGCTGGGCAGGCTTGATTTTTTCGAGTCGGCCTTGGCGTTCATGGCAGGGTATGGCCTCAAGAGCTTCTTGATCGCGCAGTCGCTGAACCAGATCGAAAAAGCCTACGGCCAGAACAACTCCATCCTCGACAACTGCCATGTGCGCGTCTCGTTCGCGACCAACGACGAGCGGACCGCCAAGCGCGTGTCCGACGCCCTCGGGATGGCGACGGAAATCCGAGCGATGAAGAACTACGCGGGCAGCCGGCTCAGTCCATGGCTCGGACATCTGATGATCTCCCGACAGGAGACCGCCCGCCCGCTCCTGACCCCTGGCGAGATCATGCAGCTCCCGCCCGACGACGAGATCGTCATGTTGTCCGGCAGCGCGCCCGTCCGGGCGAAGAAGGTCCGGTACTACGAAGACCCCGAGTTGGCCGGGCGCATTCTTCCACCCCCCTGTCCTGCGGCAGCTAAGACTGCTGGGCCGTCGCCAGCCTCGACCACCATGCGCCAAGGGTCTTGGGACAGTGTGATCGCAGCATCGCTGGCCGCCTCGGACACGGAAGATCCCAACAATGCCGGAATCCGTCGGGAGCGGGAGCTTCCCGAACACGAGGAGATCGTCGCCGAGCCTCGAAAGCCTGTGCAGGAATTTGGACCGCTCGAGGACGAGCCCGATGATGATGCGCAACGCCAGCGCCTCATGCAGCGCAACTTCGGCAACGTCCGGCAAATCTCGCTCGATGCGGGCGATGACATGCAGATGTAGCCGTGCGCACCAAGCACACATTTCGCCTGCCGCCTGACCTGGCGGGCAAGCTCGCCGACTACGCGGCGCGCAAGCGCGTACCGCAGGCATTGATCGTTGAAGCAGCGATCGCGTCTTACCTCTCGCCTGATGCGGCGGATCGGCTCGAAGCAGCGCTCGCACGACGCCTCGATCGCATGACCCGCGACATGGAGCGCATCGAACGACACGTCACGATCTCGAATGAAGCGCTCGCCGTGTTTGTACGTTTCTGGTTGATCAGCACGCCGCCGCTCCCCGACACGGCGCTCGTCGCCGCCCAGACGAAGGGGCGCGAGCGTTACGAGGGCTATATCGAGGCCCTCGGTCGCCGGCTCGCGCGCGGACGAAAACTCTCAGATGAAATCGTCCGCGACGTCGATGGCAGCGTCCGGGCAGAGGCCGACGAGAAGAGCCCGTAGCAACACGGGCTGATTGCGATGACGGTCGCAACGGCACGCCATTATCGCAAGCGCTACTCGTCAGACGGGAGGAACGCGGGATTGTACGCGATCTCCCAAAGATGGCCGTCGGGATCTTCGAAGTATCCAGCGTAACCACCCCAGAACGTCTTTTCGGCGTTCTTTACAACTCGGGCGCCGGCGCCAGTTGCTTGGCGCATGATTGCGTCGAC
>JAFKFJ010000303.1 GCA_017307335.1 Alphaproteobacteria bacterium
AGACCGACACGTTCGATACGTTCGTGGACAGTGCCTGGTATTTCGCCCGCTTCTGCAGCCCCGCCGCGCCGGAACCGGTGACGCGCGGGGCGGTCGATCACTGGCTCCCGGTCGATCAGTACATCGGCGGCATCGAGCATGCGATTCTTCACCTGCTATATGCCCGCTTCTTCACCCGTGCGATGCATGCGACCGGGCACCTGGGTCTGAGCGAGCCCTTCGCGGGCCTGTTCACCCAGGGCATGGTCACCCACGAGAGCTACCGTGCGACCGATGGAAGCTGGCTCTATCCGGACCAGGTCGAGCGGCGGCCGGACGGATCGGTGGTGCAGCGCGCGGACGGCGCGCCCGTGGTGGTCGGCCGGGTCGAGGCGATGTCGAAATCGCGCCGCAACACGGTCGATCCGGGCGCCATCATCGCGCGCTACGGCGCCGACACGGCGCGGTGGTTCATCCTGTCCGACAATCCGCCGGAGCGCGACATCGAGTGGACCGAGGCCGGCGTGGCCGGCGCGTTCCGCTTCACCCAGCGCCTGTTCCGCCTCGCCGCCGGCGTGGCGCGGCTGCCGGCGCCGGGCGGCATGCCCGCGCATTTCGGCGCGGCCGCCGAGACCCTTCGCCGTGCGACGCACCGGACGATCGCGACGGTCACCGAGGCGCTCGAGGCGTTCGCGTTCAACGTCGCCGTCGCCCGGCTCTATGAGTTCGCGACCGCGCTGGGCGAGGCCGAGCGGACCGATGCCGAGGGCGAGCACGGCGCGGGGCTGGCCTGGGCGCGGCACGAGGCGGTGCGCACGCTCGCACTGCTCATAGCGCCGATGATGCCGCACCTCGCGGAAGAGATCCGGCATCTCCTCCCCGGCCCGCAGCAACTGGTGGCCGAACTGCCATGGCCGGAGCCGGACCCGGCGCTGCTCTCCGTCGCGCAGGTGACGATCGCGGTGCAGGTCATGGGCCGCCTGCGCGGCACCGTGACGCTGCCGCCGGACGCGCCGGAGGAGGCCGTCGTGGCCGCCGCGGCCGCCGAGCCCAACGTGGCGCGGGCCCTCGCCGGCCAACGTGTGCTCAAGCGCGTGCACATCCCGAACCGGATCGTGAACTTTGTGGTGGGTGGCTAACCGAGCCCGCGGGATAGGGCGGCGCGGCGGCGGGCGCCGGCTCGCCGCCGCCGCCGCGGTGCTTGCGTTGGGGGGCTGCGGCTTTCGCCCCATGTACGCGGCGGCGCCCAACGGCGAGGCAGGGCCGGCGGCCAAGGGCCTCTCCGAGATCACCGTCGGGTTGATTCCCGAACGGACCGGGCAGCTGCTGCATCTGGCGCTCCAGGAGCGCTTCGAGCGCAACGGGTTGGCACTCGCGCATCGCTATGACCTGGCCGTGAATTTCAGCGTCACGGCGCAGGCGGTCGGGTATCAGCAGGACACGTCGATCACGTTCATGCGCTGGATCGGCATCGCCAACTACACGCTGTTCGCGCAGGATGCCCGGCGCACGCCCCTGACGAGCGGCCTTGCCCGATCCGTCGACGGGATGAACATCTTCGATCAGGAATTGTTCGCCTCGACGCTGGAAGGCGAAGCCGTGCAGCGGCGGATTGCCGAGGCTGTCGCGGACCAGATCGCCATGCAGCTTGCGGCCTATTTCAACAAGCCGGCGGTCGCGGCGCGGGAGTGAGCGGTGCGGCTCGAAGCCCCGCGGGTCGAGGCTTTCCTCCGCGATCCCGGCGCGGCGCGCGCAGTGCTGCTCTACGGCGAGGATGCGGGTCTCATTGCCGAACGGGCCGCCCGGCTGACGCGGCAGGTCGCGGGGGGCCTCGATGATCCGTTCCGCGTCGCCGATCTCGATCGTGATTCACATCGGCGCCTCCTGGAAGAGGTGCGGTCGCAGTCACTGAGCGGCGGCCGCCGGGTGGTGCGTGTGCGCGATGCCGGCGACGGGCTCGTGGCGCAGGTCGAAGCGGCGCTGGGTGACCCGGCCGGAGGCCTCATGGTCTTCGAAGCGCCCGGCCTGCCGTCCCGTTCACGCCTGCGGGCGCTCATCGAGCGGGCGACGGACGCGGTGGCCATTGCGTGCTATCCCGCGGAAGGGAACGGCCTCGCCGGGGATATCCGCACGGCGCTGCAGGCGTTCTCGGTCGAGGCCGATGCCGACGCGCTGGTCTGGCTGCAGGGCCGCCTGGGCGCCGATTCGCTCGCGACGCGTGCCGAACTGGCCAAGCTCGCGCTCTTCGCGGGCGCCGGCGGCCGTGTCGATCTGGCGGCCGCACAGGCATGCGCGGGCGACCTCGCGGCGATCACGCTGGAGGATGCGCTGTTCGCCGCGACCGCCGGCGACGGCGTGGCCGCCGACCGGGCGCTGGAACGCGCCCTGGCAGAAGGCCTCGCCCCGGTCGGCGTGCTGCGGGCCGCACTGATGCACATTCAACGTCTCCACCGCGTCCTCGGCGGGATGGCGGCGGGCCGGGGCGCGGCGGACGCGATCAAGGCACTCCGCCCGCCGCTTTTTTTCCGGCGCGAGCCTGCCTTCCGCCGGGCCCTCGATCTCTGGTCCGAGCGGCGCCTGGCCAGCGCCGCTGCGGCGCTTTGGCGCGCCGAGAGCGCCTGCAAGCGCACGGGGGCGCCGGCAGAGGCGATCTGCCGTCACGCCTTGCTCGATCTCGCGCGGGAGGCGCGGCGCGGCGGCGACGGGTCGCGACCGCGCGGAGGCCGTCAGTCGCGGGACAGGAGCGCCAGCACGCCCTCCAGCTGATCGGGCGTCTGGAAGTGGATGCGGACGGCGCCGCCGCGGCCGCGGGGCGCGATCTCCACCTTCAGACCGAGCCGCGCCGAGAGGGACCGTTCGAGCGCCGCGAGGTCCGGGTCCTTGGCCGATCCCTGCGCGCCGGCCGTTTGGTGGTCCGTCTCGCCGCGCGCGCGCTGCGTGACCAGCGCCTCCGTCTGGCGAACGTTCAGGCCGCGGGCGATCACGACAAGGGCGGCCTGCTCCGGCGCGGGGTCGGCGAGCAGCGCGCGCGCATGACCGGCGGAGATGGCGCCTTTGCGGAGCTCCGTCTGAACGCGGGGCGGCAGATTCAGCAGCCGGAGCATGTTGGCGACATGGCTGCGCGACTTGCCGACGGCCCCGCCGAGGGCCTCCTGGCTCATCGTGAACTCGTCCAGCAGCCGCCGGTAGCCTTCGGCCTCCTCGAGCGGGTTGAGATCCTCGCGTTGCAGGTTCTCGACGAGCGAGGCCGCCATGGCCTCCGGGTCCTGGAAGGGCCGCACCAGCACCGGGACTTCGTGAAGTCCGGCGGCCTGCGCGGCACGCCACCGCCGCTCCCCCGCGATGATCTCGTAGCGGCCCGGCTCCCTTGGATGCGGGCGCGCCAGGAGCGGTTGGAGAATGCCGCGCGCTCGGATGGAGGCCACCAGCTCGTCGAGCGGGGCCGCGCGGATCTCCGACCGCGGCTGGTTCGGGTTCGGTGCCAGATCGCCGATGGGCACGGTGCGGACGGCCGCGGCATCGGCGGCCAGGCCGCTGCCGGCGTCGCCCAGCAGCGCGGCCAGGCCGCGGCCGAGGCGCGGCGGCGGCTCGCGTGCCGTCATTCGGCGGCCTGGGGCCGCGAACGCTCGCGGCGCAGGAACTCTGCGGCGAGGCGGACATAGGCCTGCGCCCCCGGCGAGCGGTAGTCGTAGAGGAGCACCGGCTTGCCGTGGCTCGGCGCTTCGGAGACGCGGATGTTGCGGGGCACCACCGTCTCGAAGACCTGATCGCCGAAAAAGCCGCGCGCGTCGGCGGCGACGAGGTCCGAGAGGTTGTTGCGGCGGTCGTGCATGGTCAGGACGATTCCCTGCAGGCGAAGGGCCGGGTTCAGGCGGCGTTTCACCGCGTCGATGGTGTGCATCAGCAGGCTGATCCCCTCGAGCGCGAAGAACTCGCACTGAAGCGGCACCAGCACCGTGTCGGCGGCGGTCAGTCCGTTGAGCGTGAGAAGTCCGAGGCTCGGCGGGCAGTCGATGAGGATGAAGCTCGGCCGTTCTGGCGATTGATGAACGGCGCGCAAGCTGTCGCGGAGCCGGAATTCGCGCCGATCCACGCCGACGAGCTCGATTTCGGCACCGGCGAGGTCGGAGTCGGACGGAACGATGGTCAGGTTCGGGACCGTGGTCGGCCGGCGGACGACCTCGAGCGCGAGCTGCTCGGTCAAGAGCCGATAGGTGCCGTCCCGCCGGTCCGCGCGGCTGAGGCCGAAGCCGGTCGATGCATTCCCTTGCGGGTCGAGGTCCACCAAGAGCACCGACTCGCCCGATGCGGCGAGGGCAGTGGCGAGGTTGACGGCGGTCGTTGTCTTGCCGACCCCGCCCTTCTGGTTGGCGATGGCGATGATCTGGGAGTCACGAGACGGCTGCGGCACGGCGGATCTCGCTGATGCGCAGGATGGTAGCCCCCGGGCTGGTTCGGCTGGGAAAGCGTTCGGCGTGCATGTGCCATTCGCCACGCGCCGCCGTCAATTCTTCCTCGGCCGAGCGGCCCTTCAGAAGGAGAGCAACGCCATCCGGTGCGAGCAGTCGCGCCGCGATGGGGAGCAGCGCGCGCACCGGCGCGAATCCGCGGGCGGTGACAACGGCGGCGGGTGGAAGCTCCGCGGCCTCGGCGCGAACGGCATGGACCAGGACGTCGGCTGCACAGGCGCGGGCGGCCGTGCGCAGGAAGGCGCATTTGCGCTGGTCGGCTTCGATGAGATCGGCATGCCGGCCGGTCACGATGGAAAGAACAAGGCCGGGAAACCCCGCGCCCGACCCCAGATCGACGATACCGCCGCGCGGCGGCAGCAAGGGGGCGAGTTGCGCCGAATCGTCGATATGCCGCTCCCAGACCAACGGCGCGTCACCCCGTGCAATCAGGTTGATCCGGCGGTTCCAGTGCAGGAGAAGCGTCGCGAACGTCTGCAGGCGTTGGGCCACCAGCGCGTCCGGCGCCGACCCCGCCGCGGCCGGGTGTTTCACGTGAAACGCATCGCGCCGTGCTCGCTTCGCCGAAGGTAGGCGGCGAGCGCGACGAGCGCCGCGGGCGTGACCCCCTCGATGCGCGCCGCAGAGCCCAGCGAAACCGGCCGCGTCGCCGTCAGCTTGTCGCGGATCTCGGCCGACAGGCCATGCACGGCCTGATAGTCGAAGTCGGGCCGCAGCGCGACCTCCTCCGCCCGCCGGAAGCGCCGGATCTCGCTCGCCTGGCGGTCCAGGTAGCCCGCGTAGTGCGCCTCGGTCTGCAGCGCCGCGACCACGCGCGGGCTCAGGTCAAGCAACCAGGGGAACAGCGGCGCCAGCGTCGCTGGTTCGAGCCCGGGGAGTCCCAGGAGGTCGAACCCGCTGCGCCAGCGCCCGTCCGGGGGCGCGGACAAGCCAGCGCGCACCATGGCGCCGCCCGTCGCGCCCTCGGTCCGTGCCCGCTCCCGCGTATGCTCCAGGGAGGCGTGAAAGGCCCGGAACCGCCCGGCACGGTCGGGCCCGACGCAGCCGAGGGCGATGCCCCGTTCCGTCAGCCGCAGATCCGCATTGTCGGCCCGCAACGTCAGCCGATACTCGGCGCGCGACGTAAAAATCCGGTACGGTTCCGTGACACCCTGCGTCACCAGGTCATCGACCAGCACGCCGAGATATCCCTCCGCGCGGTCGAACGTCACCGGCGAATCGCCCCCGCATCGCCGCGCGGCGTTGAGGCCGGCAAGCAGCCCCTGCGCTGCCGCTTCCTCATAACCGGTCGTCCCGTTGATCTGTCCGGCCAGGAACAGTCCCGGCACGCGCCGGAGCTCCAGCGTGGGCCAGAGAGCCCGCGGATCCACGTAGTCGTACTCGACCGCGTAGCCGGGCCGCAGGATGCGGGTATGTTCGAGCCCGCGGATCGTGTGGATCAGCGCGAGCTGCACCTCGGCCGGCAGGCTCGTCGAGATTCCATTCGGATAGACCGTCGGATCGTCCAGCCCCTCGGGCTCAAGGAAGATCTGATGGCTCTCCCGGTCGGCGAACCGCACGATCTTGTCCTCGATCGAGGGGCAGTAGCGCGGTCCCCGCCCGCCAATCCAGCCGCCATGCACGGCGGAGCGGTGCAGGTTCGCCGCGATGAGGGCATGCGTTCGCGGGTTGGTCGCGGTCAGGCGACACTCGATCTGGGGATTGCAAAGCCGCTCGGTCATGGTGCTGAAGGGCTCCGGCGCGGCGTCGCCACGGTCGGCCGGCAAGCCCTCCCAGTCGATGCTCGCCCGATCCAGCCGCGGTGGCGTGCCGGTCTTGAGCCGACCCAGCGGCAGTCCCAGCCGTTCCAGCCATCGCGCCAGCCCCAGCGCCGGCGCCTCGCCCATCCGCCCCGCCGGGGTGCTGTCGGCGCCGATATGGATACGGCCGCGCAGGAAGGTGCCGGTCGCGAGCACCACCGCCCGGCAGCCCAGCATGGACCCGTCATCGAGCTCGACGCCCGCGACGCCGCCCGCGGCGCCGATCGCGAGCCCCTCGGCCGATGCTTCACGGATGTGCAGGCCCGGTTGCGCCGCCAGCAGATCCTGGATCGCCGCCCGATAGAGCGCCCGATCGGCCTGCGCGCGCGGGCCACGGACCGCAGCGCCCTTGCTGCGGTTCAGCAGCTTGAAGTGGATCCCCGCGGCATCAGCCGCCCGCGCCATCAGGCCGTCGAGCGCGTCGATCTCCCGCACCAGGTGGCCCTTGCCAATCCCGCCGATTGCGGGATTGCAGGACATGGCGCCGATCGTGGCACGGCTGGTGGTGAGCAGCACCGTCGTTGCCCCCATGCGCGCGGCCGCGGCCGCGGCCTCGCAGCCGGCATGCCCGCCACCGATCACGACCACGTCAACCCCGCGCATCCCCTGCCCTCACTTTCCGATGCAGAACTGGCCGAACACCGAGTCCAGCACCTGCTCAGCACCGATCCGGCCGGTGATGCGGCCGAACTCCAGCAGCGCGGTCCGAAAATCCTCGCCGCGCAGCTCAGCCTGCGACGCCTCGCGCGCTCGCCGCAGCGCGCCCGCCGCGCCGAGCAGCGCCGCACGATGCCGCGGCCGGGTCAGCGCCGGCGGCCCCGCGGCGCCCGCCAAATCCTGCGCGATGGCGCCAAGCCGCTCGCGCAACTGCGCCATCCCGAGGCCGGTCAGCGCGCTGACGGCGACATCGGCGCTTCGCCCGTCCGCGCCAAGGTCGGCCTTGCTTGCCACCACGAGCCGGCGGCCCCCAGGCACCGCGGGCGCGATGTCGTCGGTGCCGTCCTGCACCAGAACGACGAGGTCCGCTGCCGCCGCCCGGGCCCGTGCGCGGCGCACGCCCTCGCTCTCGATGGGATCGTCGCTCGCCCGCACCCCCGCGGTGTCGAGCAGCGTCACCGGAACGCCGCCGAACACGGCGCGCGCCTCCAGCACATCGCGGGTGGTCCCGGCCGTCGGCGCGACGATCGCGACGTCGCGTCCGACAAGCGCGTTGATGAGGGTCGATTTGCCCGCGTTCGGCGCCCCGGCAATCGCGATGACGAGCCCCTCGCGCAGCCGTTCGCCTCGCCGATCATCGTCAAGATGCCCCTCGATTTCAGCGAGAACGGTATCGACCTCCGCCAGCATCGCCGCTTCCTGGCCGTCCGGCAGCGCCTCGTCGGGAAAGTCGATCAGCGCCTCCTGCTGCGCGCACAGCCGCGTGAGCCGTTCGGCCCAGCCGCGGTAGAGTGCGCCCAGCGCGCCATCGAGCTGCCGCAGGGCCTGACGCCGCTGCGCCGAACTCTCGGCCTCGACGAGATCGGCGACCGCTTCCGCCTCGAGCAGATCCATCCGACCGTTGAAGAACGCGCGTCGCGTGAACTCGCCCGGTTCGGCCGGCCGCCCGCCGAGCGCGACCAGCGTCTCGCACACCCCCGCCACGACCGCCGGCCCGCCGTGCAGGAACAGCTCGGCCGAATCCTCACCCGTGTAGCTGCTGGGCGCCGGGCACCAGAGCACCACCGCCCGGTCCAGAATTTCGCCGCCCGCGTCTCGCAGGCTCCGCAGCGAGGCCCGCCGCGCCGGCGGCACGCGCCCGCAGAGCCGCGCGAGCACCGTGCCGGCGCCGTCCCCGCTCACGCGCACGACCGCGATCGCGGCGCGGCCCGCGCCGCTGGCAACCGCGAAGATCGTGTCCGCGTCGGCAGTCATGGTTCCTCGGCGTGATCCAGCATCAGTGCGGGCACGCGCCCGCCCGTCTCGACGTGACGGGCCAGCACCGCGTCCACGTCCGCCGGGGAGTTCACGCGGTACCAGATACCCTCCGGATAGATCACCACGCAGGGGCCGAGTTCGCAGCGATCGAGGCAGCCCGCGGCGTTCACGCGCACGCCCTTGAGGCCCAGCTCCTTCGCGCGCGCCTTCATGTAGTCGCGCAGCCGCTCCGAACCGCGCGCGGCGCACGACCCGCGCGGATGACCGTCGGGCCGGCGATTGCAGCAGACGAAGACATGCGCGGCGAAATGCAGCGGCGGGTCGTCGGGTCGGCGCGACATAGGGGCTCCGCGAACAGGCGCCAAAGATTTTCGTGGTAGCGTTCGGCCGGGGCGTGCAGGCGCCCTTCCGCCGCCACGGGCAAGGCCTATCTGACAGGCCGCGCCGCAACGCAAGGACCGTTCTGATGGCCGTCCCCGGCAATCTGCTGCGGCACGAAACCTCGCCCTACCTGCTGCAGCATGCCGAGAACCCGGTGGCGTGGCGTGGCTGGAACAGCGAGACGCTCGCCGAGGCCCGCCGTGCCGGCAAGCCGATCCTGCTCTCGATCGGCTACGCGGCCTGCCATTGGTGCCACGTCATGGCGCACGAATCCTTCGAGGACCCTGCCGTCGCCGCGCTGATGAACGACCTCTATGTCTGCATCAAGGTCGATCGCGAGGAGCGTCCGGACATCGACCACGTCTACATGGCGGCCCTGCACGCGCTCGGCGAACAGGGCGGCTGGCCGCTGACGATGTTCCTGACGCCGGAAGGCGAGCCATTCTGGGGTGGCACGTATTTCCCGCCGGAGCCTCGCTGGGGCCGGCCCTCCTTCCCCCAGGTGCTGCGCGGCGTCGCCGATGCCTACCGCACGCAGCAGGATGCGGTGCGCGAGAATGCGGCGGCGCTGCGCGCAACCCTGGCCAGGCTCGCGGCGGACAATCCCGGCCCGGCCCCCGGCCCGGCAGCGCTCGACCGGGCCGCGGCGGCGCTGCTGCGCATGGTCGATACCGGGCGCGGCGGGCTCAAGGGGGCGCCCAAGTTTCCGAACGCGCCGCTCTTCCGCTTCCTGTGGCAGAACGCCCGCCGCACCGGCGCGCCGGAGGGCACCGCCGCGGTGCACCTGCTGCTGACGCGGATGTCGCAGGGCGGAATCTACGACCATCTCGGCGGCGGCTTCGCCCGCTACGCGACCGACGCCGCGTGGCTCGTGCCGCATTTCGAGAAGATGCTGTACGACAACGCCCAGCTCCTCGAACTCCTCGCGCTGGCCCACGCCGACCGGCCCGACAGCCTGTATCGCGAGCGGGCGGAGGAGACGGTGGGCTGGCTGCTGCGCGACATGCGCGCTGCCACGGTGGACGGTCATGCCGCCTTCGCCGCCTCGGAGGACGCTGACAGCGAAGGCGAGGAAGGCCGCTTCTACGTCTGGACCGAGGCCGAGATCGACGCCGCGCTGGGCCCCGACAGCCCGTCGTTCAAGCGGGCCTATGACGTGACGCCGGGCGGCAACTGGGAAGGCAAGACGATCCTGCAGCGCATCCTGCCGTGCCTGCCCGAGGAGCAGGAGGTCGGGCTCGCAAGTGCCAGATCGAAACTGTTCCGGATTCGCTCGGCCCGCCCGCGTCCGGGTCGGGATGACAAGGTGCTCGCCGACTGGAACGGGCTTGCCATCGCCGCCCTCTGCCGCGCCGCCGCGGTGTTCGCGCGCCCCGCATGGCAGGAGCACGCGGCGGACGCCCATGCCTTCATCCGGGCCGCGATGCGCGCGCCGGACGGGCGGATGCAGCATGCCTGGCGCCTCGGCCGCGTCGCGGCGGCCGGGCTGCTCGACGACCAGGCCGCCATGGCGCGCGCGGCGCTCGCGTTGTTCGAGGCGACGGCCGACGACCGCTATCTGGCCGACGCGATCGCGCTGGCCGAGGCGGCCGAGCGCTGGTTCGGCGCCGAGGGCGGCGGCTTCCGCACCAGCGCCGCGGACGCGAGCGACCTTCCGTTCGGGGGCACGACGCGGCCGCGGACCGCGGCCGACGACGCAACGCCCGCGGCAAATGGCGTGATGGCCGAGGTGCTGGCACGCCTCTACCACCTGACCGGGGACGCGCGCTGGCGCGACCGGGCGCAGGCCGTGCTGGCGGCCTTCGGCGGCCTCGGCGAGCGGCTCACCGCCTGTCCGACGCTGCTGGCGGCGGCCGATCTGCTCGAAGCAGGCGCCACCGTGGTCGTCGCCGGCCGGCCTGACACGCCGGAGGCGGCGGCGCTGCGGAGCGTCGCCCGCGCGGCGGCGGACCCGGCGGTCTGCGTGCTGGCCGCGCCGTCGCCCGCGGCACTGCCGCCGCTGCATCCCGCTTACGGCAAGGCGCCGCCCGCTGGTACCGCAGCGGCCGCCTTCATCTGCCGGGCCGGCGTTTGCAGCCTGCCCGTCGCCGATCCGCGGCAGCTCGCGGCATGGCTCGCCGACCGCCGCGCCGGCGCGGCGGCTTGACAGCGCCCGCGGCCGGGTCTGGCATCCGCGCGTGCCCCAACTCTCGCTCCATTCCCCGGTCGGTGACCTCACCGTGTCAGAGGAGGCTGGGCGGATCGTCGCGCTCGACTGGGGGTGGAGCCGCGATCAGGCCGCGACGCCCCTGCTGGTTCGCGCGCGCGAGCAGCTCGAGGCCTATTTCGACCTTGCCCTCGCCGCGTTCGACCTGCCGCTCGCGCCTGCCGGCACGGCGTATCGCCGGCGGGTCTGGGCCGCGATGCAGGCGATCCCGCTGGGCGAGACGCGGCCATACGCCGCGCTGGCCGCCGTTGCGGGCGGCTCGGCGCGCGCCGTCGGCACGGCCTGCGCGACCAACCCGATCCCGATCCTGATCCCCTGTCACCGCGTCGTTGGCATGTCGGGCGAGGGTGGCTATTCGGGCGGTGAGGGCCTCCCGACCAAGCGGGCGTTGCTGACGCTCGAAGCCGAGGCGCGCGCCAGAACCGGTGCGCCGCCGCCCCTGGGGCCGCCGCAAGCTTCGCTGTTCACCCACCTCAAGGCGACGGAACAACAATGACAAAGGCCATCCGCGTTCACGCCCCCGGCGGCCCCGAGGCCATGCTGTGGGAGGACGTCCCCACGCCGGAGCCCGGCCCCGGCGAGGCGCTGGTTCAGCATGCCGCCGTCGGCCTGAACTACATCGACGTCTATTTCCGCACCGGGCTCTACAAGACCTCCCTGCCCGCCACGCTGGGCATGGAGGCGGCCGGCACCGTCGTCTCCGTGGGCGCGGGCGTGACCAACGTGGTGCCGGGCGACCGCGTCGCCTACGCCACGGCCCCGATCGGCGCCTACTCGACCGCGCGAACCATCGCCGCCGACCGGCTGGTGCGGCTGCCGGACGGGATCGACTTCAAGACCGCGGCAGCGATGATGCTGCAGGGCATGACGGCGCAATACCTGCTGCGCCGGACCTACCGGGTGAAGCAGGGCGACACGGTGCTCGTGCATGCCGCCGCCGGCGGCGTCGGGCTCATCATGTGCCAGTGGGCGAAGCACCTGGGCGCGACCGTCATCGGCGTGGTGTCGACCGAGGCGAAGGCGGCGATGGCGCGGGCCAACGGCGCCGCGCACGTCATCATCGGCCACGAGACCCTGGCCGCCGACGTCAAGCGCATCACGGGCGGCGCGATGCTGGCCGTCGTCTACGACAGCGTCGGCAAGGACACGTTCATGGCGAGCCTGGACTGCCTCGCCCCGCTCGGGCTGCTGGTGCTCTACGGCAACGCCTCGGGCCCGGTGCCGCCGTTCGACATCGGCTTGCTCGCGGCCAAGGGCAGCCTGTACCTGACGCGCCCGACCCTCGCCACCTATACCGCCAAGCGCGCCGATCTGGAGGCGTCCGCGCGGGACCTGTTCGAGGTGGTGCAGAGCGGCGCCGTGAAGATCCAGGTGAACCAGACCTTCCCGCTCGCCGAGGCGGCCGCGGCGCATCGGGCGCTGGAGGCACGGCAGACGACCGGGAGCACGGTTCTCCTGCCCTGACGGCGTGGCTGCCGGCGGCGCCGCTGCCACGCACGACGGCGGGGCCGAGCCGGC
>JAFKFJ010000013.1 GCA_017307335.1 Alphaproteobacteria bacterium
GACCGATCGCAGTGCGGTCGAAGACATGGTGCGCGAGATCGAGGGGCGCGGGCAGGGTGCGAAATGAGTCACAGCACCATCGCCGCGAGCAGCGCATCCAGCCGCTTGCGGCCTTCGGCCGTCGCCATCACGCGGCCCTCCGCCCGCCGGAGGTAGTCCGCGGCGAGCGCCTGTTCCAGGATCGCGGGGTCGGTGGCCATCTCGAACGAGCGGCCGCTGCGCGCGGCGAAGCGGGCGAGGTCGATCCCTTCGGTCAGTCGCAACCCCATCAGCAACATTTCCCTGGCGCGCGTCTCGGCGTCGAGCGCGGTTTCTTCGTCCGTGCCGTGGCCGAGCCGCGCGACGCGTTCGGCCCACGCCTCCGGCGCCCGCCGGCGCCGCGTGGCGCGCAGCGCACCGCCCACGCTGACGCGGCCATGCGCGCCGGGTCCGATGCCCGCATAGTCGGCATACCGCCAATAGGCGAGGTTGTGCCGGCTCTCCGCACCGGATGCGGCGTAGTTGGAGACTTCGTAGGCGGCGAGACCGAACTTCGCCGCCGCGTCGGCCGTCGCGTCGTACAGCGCGGCCGCGGTGTCGGGGTCGGGCAGCACGATCTCGCCGCGCGCGTGGCGGGCTGCGAAGCCGGTGCCGGGCTCGATGGTGAGCTGATAGAGCGAGAGATGATCGGCGGCGAGTGACAATGCCGCGTCAAGCTCCGCCTCCCACGCCGCCACGGTCTGGTCCGGCCGGGCATAGATCAGGTCGAAGGAATGGCGCGGGAACGTGGCCCGCGCGATCTCCAGCGCCGCGACCGCCTGCCGGGCGGAGTGCTCGCGCCCCAGCGCGCGCAGCACGGCGTCGTCGAGGCTCTGCACGCCGAGCGAGAGCCGGTTCACGCCGGCGGCGCGAAAGGCCGCGAATTTCTCCGCCTCGACGCTGGTGGGATTCGCCTCCAGCGTGACTTCGAGATCGGGCAACGGCGGGAAGGCGGCCGTGGCGTCGGCGATCAGCGCGGCGACGGTCTCCGCCGCCATCAGGCTCGGCGTGCCGCCGCCGAAGAAGATCGAGCCGAGCGGCCGGCGACCGAGCCGCGCCGCTTCCCACGCCAGCTCGGCGCGCAGTGCCGCAGCGAAGCGGCGCTGGTCGATGCGCTCGCGGACATGGCTGTTGAAATCGCAGTACGGGCACTTGGCGCGGCAGAAGGGCCAGTGGATATAGAGGGCGAGCGGCTCCATCACGGCGTCATATAGGGCGGCATGGCGGCGAAAACCTCGGTCGAACGCGTGCGCGACGCGCTGCTCGCGGCGGGCCACCCCGATACCATCACCGAATTCCCGGCAAGCACGCGCACCGCGGCCGATGCGGCGGCGGCGATCGGCTGCACGGTCGCGCAGATCGCGAAGTCGATCGTCTTCCGCGCCGGCGACCGCGCGGCCCTGGTCATCGCCTCCGGCGTCAACCGGGTCGATGCCGCGAAGGTCGCCGCGGTGCTCGGCGTGAAGCTGCAACGGGCCGACGGGGACTGGGTGCGCGAGCGTACCGGCTTCGCGATCGGCGGCGTCGCGCCGGTCGGGCACATCGCCCCGCCGCTGATGGTGTTCGACCGCGACCTGCTGGCGCTGCACCCGGTCTGGGCCGCCGCCGGCTCACCGAGCCACGTGTTCTCGACCGAGGCGGAGCTGCTGGCGCGCATCACCGGGGCGCTGGTGGCCGAGGTGCGGCAGGACTGAGGGGCGGATGGATCTGCCCGTGCCATCGTCCCCGAATTCGCGGGCGATCATGCAAAGCGTTCGGGTGCGGGTCCGCGGGCTGGCTGCCCAGGCCACAGCCGCCGCGCCGACGGCCCCCGCCGGAAGCAGCGGGTCCCCCGGGGGGTGTCCCCTCAGCGGGTCCGGCGCGGGCCCAAAGCAAGATCGCGGGCGGAGCCGCGTTGCCGCTCAGCGGTCCGGCGGCCCGACGTCCAGCAGGGCCAGATTCTGTTGCGCCAGATCGGCCGCCTGGCTATCGGGCGCGAGCGCGATCGTGCGCTCCCAGTCGGCGCGGGCGCCGGCCGGGTCGTTGCGGCGCTGGCGCAGGATGCCGCGCTCCAGCAGCGCCTCCACGTTCTGCCCGTCGAGCGCGAGGGCGCGGTCGATGTCGTCCTGCGCCGCCGTCAGCCGGTCCATGTGCCGCCGCGCCGCGCCGCGCAGCACCAGCGCGTCGGCGCGCCGCGGCTCGACGGCGAGCGCCTGCGTCAGGTCGGCCTCCGCCACCGCCCAGCGCGCCAGCGCCTCCGCGGCGACGGCGCGGGTCACGCGCAAGTCGGGCGTGTCCGGCGCCAGCGCCACCGCCTCGCTCGCGGCGGCGAAGGCGGCATTG
>JAFKFJ010000304.1 GCA_017307335.1 Alphaproteobacteria bacterium
CTATCGCTCGGCACTCCTCTGCCTGCTCGACAGTCGCGTCGTGCGGCGGGCGGCACGGCTGATCGGCTTAGCCGCCCCGCCGGTCGCCACCGGCAGTGACGTGACCGCGGCCGTGTTGACGCAATACCTCATGCCCGGGGAGCGCGTGACGATCATCGGCCTGCGCGCCCGCGATCTGCCGACGTTGATCGCGGCCTGCGACATGGCGCCCCCAGCACACTACGACCCCCCGATGGGGTTCGATCGCGATCCCATCGCACTTCAGCGCACCGTTGAGTTCGTGCTGGCGCACCCGTCGCGCTTCGTCTTCCTCGCGGTCGGTTCTCCGCGTCAGGAACGGCTCGCCGCCGCAATCGCCGCGACCGGCCAAGCACGCGGCGTGGGCCTGTGCATCGGCGCCGGATTGGAGTTTCTCACTGGCGGGCAGCCCCGCGCCCCGCGCTGGGTGCAGCAGGCGGGCCTGGAGTGGCTGCATCGGCTGAAGCAGAGCCCGGCCCGGTTTGCACGACGCTATCTCATCGATGATCCGCCCATCTTCGCGCTGCTGCTACGCGAACGGTTCTCGCGCAGTTGAAGGTTCAAGCGTGACCCGGCAGCAGGGCAAGCACCTCGCGTCGGATGCGGGTGAGCGGCGAGCCTCGATGGGCGATATCGTTCTGCGCGAGATATGCGCGCGCCCTCGGGGAGAGCGGAGCTCGCGGCGCCGCCCGCGCCATTCGCGCGGCTGCCGGAATCGCTCGAAGGGTCTGCAAGACAACGCCGTTGCGCACGCCCTTCACCAGATAGCCTGCCATGCGCGGAGCGAGAGCGAGCCAGCCGTCACCTGATTTCCGAGCGATATAAAGACGATTGCGCACAAAGTAATACCAGCGCGTCTTCGACCACGCAAATCGCTGCTCCGGGCTGACCTTGTGACGCACGACCAGATCGCCTCGATAGCGGATCCGCCAACCCTGCTCGATCGCACGAAGCGAAAAATCGTACTCTTCCCAGTTGAAGAACAGTGCCGCGTCATAGCCGCCCGCTGCGTCCCACGCAGCCCGGCGAATGGCGTGGCCGGCGCCGACGAAGGTGACGCTGTCAAAATTCTCGCCGGCTCGCGGCAGCAGAGAGCTGGGATAGCCCCACGAGGAAAGATCGTCGCGCCCGTCGGCAAACACGACAATGCGGAAACCCAGGGCACCCACATCCGGCGCTTCGTCCATTGCCGCTACGGCTCGTGCGAGCGTTTGCGTGTCGGCGAACTCCGCGTCATTGTCGATTGCGACGATCACGCGGCCATGACCAAGTGCGCTGCCGCGATTGCGACCACCTGCGACGCCGTAGTTACGGTCGAGTCGCACCAGCGTCGCGTCATCCCGTCCGGCGACGCAGGCCGCCAAGCGCGCAAGATTCTCGGGAGTCGAGCCCTGGTCAACGACGAATAGATGCCGCCCGACCGCACGCTGGGCCAATGCCGAGGCGATCGCCTGTTCCGTCTCCTCGACGCGGTCAACCGCAAGGATGACGACATCGGCATCGTACGGTTGTACGGGCGGCGCCAGGGCGCCGGCGACATGCTGCATGTTCCTCGCTTCCGGGTAGTCGAGCGACCAGCATTATGCAGGTGCCGAAACTCCTAACCGCTTCACGATCGGGTCAACACGGCGCCTGCGGCTGCGATTGCTGTTAATGTTTCGCGATGCATGTCTCGGTTATCACGCCCGCCTACAACGTCGCCGCGTTTGTGGGTACAGCCATCGGCTCAGTCTGCATGCAGACACATGATGACTGGTCGATGGTCGTCGTCGACGACGGCTCAACCGACGGAACAGCGGCCGCGGTTCGCGCCTGGACCGATCCACGGGTCCGCCTGATCTGCCAGGACAATGCCGGCGTCTCGGCCGCACGCAACCGCGGGCTGGCGGAACATAACGGTGACGCGGTATTGTTCCTGGATGCCGACGACTGGCTCGCCCCAGACGCGCTTTCGCGTCTGGTCCAAGCGTTGCGGGGTGATGTCGCCGCCGCTTACGGGCCCTATGCCTTCGTAACAGAAGATGGTGCCCGGGTGGTGTACCAGAAGCGCGGGCCGTTTCCGTATGGAGACATTCTGCCACGGCTTCTGGTCCGCAATCTCTTCGCCAATGGTGGGCACTTGCTTTTGCGGGCCGCCGCGGCGGCCGAAGCGGGCGAGTTCCGGCGCGACCTGGTCTATGGAGAAGATTGGGAATACTGGTGCCGGGTCGCTTCGCGCGGCGAATTCGCCCTGGCCCGTGGAACCGCTCCCCTGTTGTTCGTACGCCAGCGACATGGAGGTGCCTTCTTGCGGCTCGCAAGCGATCCACGCTCGTTTGCCCCTTGCACCGAAGCCATTTTCGCCAATCCGACGCTGATAGCCCGGCTCGGCGCGTCTCGTGCGGCCGCTCTGCGACGCCGGACGGACGCGGAAAATGCCTGGATCGTCGGGCGGGAACTGATCCGGCATGGCCGGCGACGCGAAGGACAGGTCTGGCTTCAGCGCAGCTTCACCGCACAGCCCTCGGTCAAGCGGGCCGCCCTGCTGGCCGCCACTCACGCGCTGCCACTGCTGCCCGACGGGTTACACGGACCATTTCGAGCCTACCAAGTCTGATTCTGTCGGATGACGTTGCAGCCGACGACGACGGGCGCACCCGCTCAATTCGGACAACCGTGATACCGGTCGAAACGTTCGAGGCGGTTTCGGAACCACGCCCGGGGCGCTATTTTGCAGGCGCCGCCGAGGGAGGTACCACTAATCTGGGGCATGGGCGCCGTCACTGGCCGGTCGGAGCCGCTGATGCGACGGACGCTGCGGTACGGCGCAGACTCCGCGGGGCCGGCCGTCGGGTTCATTGCGCCCGCCGGGCTCGTTCTCGTGCTGATGAACGTCGGTCCGCTGCTCTGGTCACTCGGCATCAGCTTCTTCCACTACCGCGCTGACCGCCCCCACACGCCGCCGCACTTCGTTGGAGTTCACCACTATTTTGAGATCGCCACGGACGGCGATGTCTGGGAGCGCCTTCGGCACACCGCTCTCTTCATCAGCGGAAGCGTGCTGATGCAGATCGTTGTCGGCAGCGTGCTTGCGCTCCTCTTTTATCGGCCATTCCTCGGACGGCGCGTTGTACTCATGCTGGTCCTTGCGCCGATGTTGCTGTCGATGGTCTTCGTCGGCACATTCTTCAATTTCCTCTATGATCCGACCTTTGGGCTTGTCAGCGCCGCGGTTCGCTTGGTCACCGGCGCGCCCTTTGCACCGCTTGGCACACCCGCTTCCTCGATGACCAGCCTGATCGCTGCCGACGTATGGATGTGGGCGCCGTTCGTCATGCTCATGCTGCTCGCCGGAATCGAAGGGGTTCCCTCGGCCCTAGTCGAGGCAGCTGAGATCGACCGTCTTCGCGGCTGGCGGCGGTTCCGCTCCGTGCTCTGGCCGTCGGTCCGCGGCGCGCTGCTACTAGCTTTGCTGTTCCGCGCGATCGAAAGCTTCAATCAGTTCGACCTTGTTTTCACGATCACCAACGGCGGCCCGGGGACCTCGACCGAGATGCTTTCCACCCAAACCTACGGTGACGCCTTCGTTCTGTTCGAGACCAGCCGGGCCGCAGCGCTCGCGAACTTCGGCACCGCAGTGGTCATTGTCCTTGCGTCCCTCTATTTCACTATGCTGCGCCGGCGCGGTCCCCCAGAGCGAGGGTGAGGGCGCCGATAGGTCAACCCATCTACTCCTCGGTGTAACCCCCCGCGAATCGCGCCAGTCGGTCCATCGCCGTGTTCAGATTCTCCGGGCTCTTCGCGTAGCAAATCCGGACCAGACGTTCTGCTCCCCGACCGAAGGACGTGCCCGGTGCCATACCAATGTGCGCCTCGGTAACGGCGCGCTTGCAGAATGCAAGGGTGTCGGCGACGCCGTCGACCTCGAACATGGCATAGAATGCACCGTTGCTGGGGATGTTGCGAACCCGCGGGATCGCATCTAGACGTGCATTGGCAATTTCTCGCCCGACGCGGCAGCGATCAACGAAGAAGCGCACGAACTCCTCACCGCGCTCCAGCGCCGCGATGCAACCCGCCTGCAAAAACTCCAGACCGCCCGAAGTGTTGAACTGGATAAGCTTTTCGAACGCATCAACAGCGGTCTCGGGATAGACGAGCCAGCCCAGCCGCCAGCCTGTCATCGCCCAAGCCTTCGAAAAGCTGTTGACTACAAACAGCGGATCGTCTGGACGCGCGATCTCGAGGAACGAGAAAGCAACCGGGCGATCATATACGATGCGATGATAGACCTCGTCCGATAGCAGCGCGATTCCACGTTGACGGCAGAAATTCAAAAGTCGCTCTGCTTGATCTCGAGCAATCATCCAGCCCGTCGGATTGCCCGGTGACGCCAGATAGATCAGGCGGGTGCGCGTATCGCACGCTGCGAACAGCGCCTCGAGGTCCAGCCGCCAGCCTTCGTTGCCGCGCTCGAGAAGCACTTCACGCACCTCGGCGCCGTTGACTTGCATCGCACGCATGATGTTAGGCCACGACGGGGTCACCGTAACGACATTGTCCCCAGGCTGTACCGTTGCCTGCCCAACGAGCATCACCGCGTTCATCCCTGAAAGCGTGAGCGCAACGCGCGCGTCGGCGACATCGACGTTCCACAGCCGCTGCAGATAAATCGCAATGGCGGCGCGCAGAGCAGGTGTTCCGCGGTTGTGCGAGTAGAAGGTGCGTCCCTCGGCCAGGGCCCGGCTTGCGGCCTCGCAGATGAAAGCTGGCGTCGGCACATCCGGTTCGCCCGCCCACATGCCGATCACATCGGGATGATCAACGCCGAGGCGGAAGACTTCCACGATCGGGCTGTCCTCCAATACCTCGATCTGTTGGCGGATCGCGCCCATTCTTCGCCTCGTGCATCGGGGACGGGCGCGCATAGGACAGGAGCAGCGTCCTGCGGTCAACGGTCGCGCATGCGGCAGGAGATCAGAGCGTGAACGAGACGATGACAGCGGTGCTGTGCTCAGGCCCACGCGAGCCGCGGCGTGCGGAACGCGTCCCGATCCCCAAACCGGGCCCGGGCCAGATGCTGTCGCATGTGTGCGCTTGCGCGGTCTGCCGCACGGACCTGCACGTGGTGGACGGCGATCTGAAGCGCACGAAACTGCCGCTGATGCCGGCCACGAGATCGTCGGCAGCGTGGTCGCGCGCGGCATAGGCGCTGAGCGGTTTGCCGAAGGGTGCCGCGTGGCTGTGCCGTGGCTCGGCAGGACCTGCGGCTCTTGCGATCATTGTCGACTCGGCTACCGCACCCTGCGAATGGCCGGCGATGCGCGGCGACTCCGTATCTTTGGTTTCGGGGCGGCGGCGCATATTATTGCGCAGATCGCGCGCTACGAAGGCCGCGAGATCTACGCCTTCACGCGTCCGGGGGATGCGGCAGCGCAGGAACCCGCACGCCGCATCGCCGGTGGCGGGGCCGGCGGTTCAGACGAAATGCCGCTGAAAGAACTCGACGCAGTATTGATTTTTACCCCGATGGGCGCTCTCGTGCCAGCCGGCTTGCGCGCGACTGCACCGGGCGGCGGTGGCGCGTGTGGCGGCATCCACATGAGCGACATTCCCACTTTTCCATCTGAAGCACTCTGGATGGAGCGCAGCATTCGCCCTGTTGCCAATCTCACGCGGGCGGACGGCGAGGCATTTCTAGCAATTGCGGCGAAGCTATCACTTAGTACGGAAACCGTCTCCTGTCCGCTGCACCTTGCTGATGCCGCGCTCGCCGCATTGCGCAGAGGAGCACTCACCGGCGCTGCAGTGCTGTTGCCCGAGGTCGCGTAGCGCCTCTCATCCGCCTTCGTCCTCGTACCATGTCCGCCCGTTGCGCTCGATCAGTGCGATCGCGGCCGACGGGCCCCAAGTGCCGGCCGTGTAGGGCTTCAGCGGTTCGTGGTTCGCGCCCCACGCGTCGAGAATCGGGTCGATCCACTGCCAGGCCGCTTCAACCTCGTCGCGGCGCATGAACAGCGTCTGATTGCCGCGCACGACGTCCATCAACAGCCGCTCGTAGGCATCCGCGTTGCGCACGTTGAAGACGCTGGCGAAACTCATGTCGAGCGGCACGTGCTGAAGCCGCATACCGCCCGGGCCGGGATCCTTGATCATCAGCCACAGCTTGACGCCCTCGTCAGGCTGCAAACGGATCACGAGTCGATTCGGTGCGATCGGTCCAGCGGTGCTGCCAAACACCGAGTGCGGGATCGGCCGGAAGGCGACGACGATTTCCGAGACGCGCGACGAAAGCCGTTTTCCAGTTCGGAGGTAGAATGGTACCCCGGCCCACCGCCAATTGGCAATGTCGACCTTGAGTGCCACAAAGGTTTCCGTGCGGCTCGATGGGTCGCCGAGCTCATCGAGATAGCCGCGCACCGGACCTCCGGCAGAAGCACCAGCACGATACTGACCACGCACGGTATTTTCGGCGATCGATTCAAGCGACAGCGGAACTAGAGACTTCAAGACCTTCAGCTTCTCGTCACGCACAGAGTCGGCAGCGAGCGACGTCGGCGGCTCCATCGCGACCAAGCAGAGAAGCTGCAGCATGTGATTCTGCACCATGTCGCGCAGGGCCCCGGCAGTGTCGTAGTAGCCCGCCCTCCCCTCCACGCCCAGCGTCTCCGCAACAGTGATCTGCACATGGTCGATGTGCGCGTTGTTCCACAGCGGTTCGAACAACGCATTGGCGAAGCGCAACGCCATCAGGTTCTGTACAGTCTCCTTACCGAGATAGTGGTCGATGCGGTAGACCCTGTCTTCCGGGAATACTTTACCAATGGCATCATTCACTTCGGTCGCGGAATCCAGGCTCTTGCCGATCGGTTTCTCGACCACCACCCGCGATTGCGGGGTAGCGAGGCTGTGCCGACCGAGTGCGGAGCAGATAGGTGGGAACAATTCAGGACCAGTTGCGAGATAGAACACCCGCACGCGATCCGGTTGGTCGGCGAGCGCCGCACGAAGTTCGCTCCAACCACTGTCGCCTTGGACATCCACCGGCACATAGGAGAGGCGACTCACGAACCGCTCGACGGCCCCGTCGCGCCTGTTTTCCGGCGCCACATGCTTGAGCAGCCATTCCCGAGCCAGGCCGCGAAAATCTTCAGTCGTGAGGCGCCGCCGGGAGGCTCCGATGATCCGCGCATCGGGCGGGATCTGCCCGGCTTCGTCGCGGTGGAACAACGCTGGGATCAGCTTTCGGGCGGAGAGGTCGCCAGTCGCGCCGAACACAACAATGTCGAACGGCTCGACGGCGATCACACGGGCAACCATCGTGTCTCTCCTGTCAAAAAAGTTCGGCGCCGACGAGATCGCCGGCGCCTCCCCCTTAGCATCCGTTCGTTGACGCAAGTTTTGCCGCAAACTCAGTGCGACGTCCAGCCCTTGTACTCATTCACGTTGTCCCGCGTCACCAACTTGCTGTCCATCAGCAGTGGATCCTTCTCCGGCTTCTTGCCGTTGAGCAGCCCTACACCCGCCTGCACCGCCAACCGCACCATCAGGAAGGGGGCCTGGCTAGCTGATGCTACAAACTGCGGCGAGTTCGGGTCCTAAAGCTGGGCCTCCGCATCGGGCGCATCATCAACGGCGGTGATCGGAAAGCTCGTACGATGCTGCTGCGTAGCGGTCAACTCGACGCCGATCCCGGTCGGGTCGTTGATCGCGAATACGCCGTCGATCTTGGGGAAGCGCGTCAGCAATGACTGCATCACCGCAAGCCCGCCGTCGCGCGACCCCTTCGCTTCTTGGTCCGAGAAGAGGATCCTGATGCCTGGCGACTTGGCAAGCACCGCCTTGCGACCCTTCACCCTTTCGGTCACAGAGCATACCTGCGGGCCGTTCACGATCACCATGTCGCCCTTGCCGCCCATCTTCTCGACCAGATACTGCCATGCGATCGCACCGGCCTGCACGTTGTTCGTCGTGACGGTCGCGTCGGCACCCTTGGCCGCGGTATCGACGGCGACGACAATGATCCCCACTGCCGGCGCGCGCCGAGCAACCTCCAGGACAACGCTTCCTGTGTTTCCGCCACGATGCTCCTTCTTGTAGAAGTTGGACAAATCGCGGCCGACCATCATGCGAACGATCGACTCTGGCTTCGCTTCGTCGTGCGTCAGGGTTCCGACATAGCCACCGTCGCGAAGGACCGAAACACGCTCCGCGAGTTCGTAGACTTCGGTCATGCGATGCGAGATGTAGATGATGGCAAGGCCCTCTGCCTTTGGCCGACGGATGAGGGCGAGGAGGCGCTCGGTCTCACGCGCGGCGAGCGTCGTGGTTGGCTCATCCATGACCAGGATGCGCGAATTGGCGTTGAGTGCGCGCGCCACTTCGACCATCTGCTGCTCTGCGATCGAGAGATCGGCGACCAGTGCCGTCGGCCCGAACGTCGCGCCAAGGTTGGCCAGAAGGCCTCGGCAACCGGCGGTCATGGCCGCACGGTCGACACGTGATCCCCGCTTCGGCTCACGACCGAGATAGATGTATTCGGCGACCGTCAGGTTCGGCGAAAGCGCAAGCGCTGGATAGATGATGGCAATGTCATGTGCCTTGGCGCCAAGTGGTCCCTCGATCTCCACGGATTTGCCGCCAATGCGGATCTCCGCACCCGCGTCGGCGGTGCACCCCCCCCGAGAGAATCTTCATCAGCGTCGAATTGCCGGCGCCGTTCTCGCCCATGAGCGCGTGCACTTCACCGGGATAGACAGTCAGCTCCACGTCGTTGAGCGCACGCACGCCGGGAAACGTCTCGGACACATGGCGCATCTCGAGGATCGGTTCAGGAGGCGGCGATATGGAGCGCTCCCTCCACATGGGATTCGTGCGATGGGGGCCGAGGGCCGAAGCTTTCGAACAGCGGCAGGGTGGCGGCGCCCAGCGCCCCCGCATTGGACCCGAAGCTACCGCGCAGGAGTTTGGGTCGCGTGCGAGCTTCGGTCACGTGCGTAGCGAGATGCGGAGCGAGGCGGTCGGTCAGGCGCTCGAGCGCCTCCGGTTGCAGGTCGCTGTCAAGTACGACGGTAGGAACATCGAGGAACGCTCGTGCCGCCAGCAATGGCGCGGCGAGCGCGTCTGCGCAATCCTCCAACCACTCCTCAACCGCGGGCGTGCGACAGGGCAACGAGGCATTTCCAGCCGGCTCACCACGAGCGCGCAGGTGACGCCGCAACGTGTTCAGCGAAGCCCGGCTCAGCAGGATGTCACGAGCGCTCGTCCCGGGCGCCGACGCGAGGCGTGAGGGCGGGACCGGGATCATGCCGATATCCCCGGCGTTGCGCGTCGCGCCGCGCAGGCATTGGCCGCCAAGCACGACGCCGCCGCCGATCGCGGGACCGATGAAAACATAGAGAAAATCGTCACAGCCGCGGCCAAGGCCATGAAACAGCTCTGCAATCGCTGCGGCCGAGCCGTCGTTTTCTTCGATGACGGTGAACCCCGTCGCGTGCGCGAGTTCGGCGCCGAAGGCAACGTTCTCCCAAGGCAAGAATGCCGTCCGCGGCAAATCGAGTTGCTCAAGCCAACTGCCGAGATTGTACGGGCGCGCGACTCCGACGCCGGCGATGCGGCGCCGATATGCCGGCGCAAGGTCAGCCACCAGTGCCTCAACGTCCTCGCGTACGATTGCCAGTGCCTGAGGCGGGGCCGGCAGCAGTCGGTCGTGAGTGCGCTGCGCGAGGACCGTGCCGACCAGATCAATCAAAACCGTATCGATGCGCGTGCGGTCAAGCCGCACACCGATCGCGAAGGCACCCCGTGGATCGAGGCTCAACAGCGTTCCTGGCTGGCCACGCCGGCCACGGTGCTCGCGCCCCACCGCGCGCACCAGACCGGCACGTTCGAGGTCCCGGACGATCTGGCCGACGGAGGTATTCGTGAACCCGGTAGCCCGCGCGAGGGCGGCGCGCGATGCCTCGCCAAGGCGCCGAAGTCGTTGCAACACCGTCCTCTCGTTCGGTCGGGAGGGGAAGCTCCCCTGACCGATATTCCGCATGCGCATCTGACGTTTCCCGGGCGGTGCTCGCCCTATTTCTTCTCTAAGATTGAGTTAATAATTTGAAAAACGCCTCACGTCAATGGATTTGGCGCTCAGGGCTCCCGTCGCTCGTGGGTGTGTGTTGGAAGCGCGGGCACCCACCCAAGCGATCCGAACCGGAGAACGACCAGCAGAGATGACTTGGTGGAACGGCTGGGCCGTCAACCGGGTGGCGCGAAGCGCGGCGCGGTCTCCGACCCGATTGCGGGCTGATGTCCAGCCTTGACGCTCATTGCCGACTCGCTATGATGTCAGGGCAGCGGTTGTGGTGAACCGCACGCCCCGAACAGCGAGCCGCTCGCGCGCGCGCGTTATGCTGTCGCTCCCGTCCGCGGTCGGCAGCGCGATTCCTCGGCAGGCGTCGTCGACGACGAAGACCGCGTAGCCGAGCGTTGCGGCATCTTCAGCCGACCAGGCAACGCAAAAATCCGTCGCAAGGCCGCACAAGAATAGTCGTCGCACCCCCCGGTTGCGCAGCCAGCCATCCAGCCCAGTCGGCGTCGTGCGGTCGTTCTCAAAAAACGCCGAATAGCTGTCGACGGCGGCCTGCATGCCCTTCCGAACGATGACGGCGATCCGGTCCTGCACAATTGATGGATGGAGCGCCGCGTTCGCGCTCCCCTGCACTGCGTGGTCAGGCCAGAGCGTCTGCGGCCCATAGGGCGCCGCGATTTCGGCGAAAGCCGGCAATCCGTGGCTCGAGGCGAACGAAATATGGCCACGCGGATGCCAGTCCTGGGTGGCGAAAGCTGTAGCAAACGGGCCCGCAAGCAGCCGATTGATCGGTTCCACCACGCTCGCGCCGCCTGCAACCGGCAGTTCGCCGCCGGGCATGAAGGTCGGCTGCACGTCGATCAAACCGAGAATGTCGGTCTTGCCGTCGATGGCGAGGCCGCTCATGCAGTCGCCCTTCGCGTGATCGGTTTGGAAGCTTTCGGCTCGTACCGACACCAGGGCTCGCCCCCACACCGCCAGCATTCGGGGCTGCGCGCCTTGCAGACATAGCGCCCATGCAGGATGAGCCAGTGATGCGCGTCGCGAAGCATCTCCGATGGGACCCGCGCAATCAGCGCGTCCTCAACCGCCCGGGGCGCCTTCCCGGGCGCGAGGCCGGTGCGGTTCGCAACGCGGAAGATGTGCGTATCGACCGCCATCGTCGGCTCGCCGAACGCCACATTCAGCACGACATTCGCGGTCTTCCGCCCCACGCCGGGCAGCGCCTCGAGCGATTCTCGATCGGTCGGTACTTCTCCGCCGTGCCGCTCGACCAGCAGGCGAGCAAGAGCCGCAAGGTTGCGGGCCTTGCTTTGCCACAGGCCGATCGAACGGATGTGGGCCGCGATTCCCGTCTCGCCCAGGGCCGCCATGGCTGCGGGCGTCGAGGCTTCCGCAAATAACGCTGGCGTCGCCTTGTTCACTGCGGCGTCGGTGGCCTGCGCCGACAGCACGACCGCAACCAACAACGTGAAGGGATCGGCGAACTTCAGTTCACTCTTAGCGTCGGGATTGGCGCGCGCCAGCGCCTCAAGAAAGGACTTGACCTCAGACCGTGTCATGGCTGAGCGACGCGAGTGTGCCATAGCGCGATCCTCGCGCTGGCAAGCAGGCGTTGGCAAGATACCAGCGAATACCACATGCAGAGAATGGCTTCCGCCGAGGTTCTCTTCGAGGCGTTGATCGTCCCGCACCGCAGCCTCTCTCGGCGCGGCCTCAACTTGCTTGTTGGCGCGATCGGGGCGCTATGCGCGATCAACGCGACGGTGTTCGTGGCCTTGGGAGCGTGGCCCGTGGGCGGGTTCACCGGCGTCGAACTGTTGCTGGCGGCCTTCCTATTGCGACTTAATGCACAGGCCGCGCGTGCAAGCGAACTGCTCGTATTAACACCTGAAGCACTTCGTATTACTCGTACTGACGCGCGGGGCCAACGTGAGGAACGCAGCCTACCGCCCGGCTGGCTCTCGGTCAGACTCGAGGAGCGGCCCGGCCGGGTCCCTGCACTCATTGCCACCGTGGGTGGACGGCAGGAGGAAATTGGCAGAAGCTTGGGAGAAGCTGAGAAGCGCGACCTCGCCGCGGCGCTGGCCGCAGCGCTG
>JAFKFJ010000305.1 GCA_017307335.1 Alphaproteobacteria bacterium
CCGGTTCTCGGCGGCGCGGTCGCACCCGAAACGTCCGTCCGGCGAGCCGATCCGCCACCTTACCTCGGCGCAGGCACAGCGCCTCGGCCTGGCTATTGTCCACCAGCATCCGGCGGTCCTTCCGGACCTCACGGTGGCCGAGAACATGCTGCTCGCGGTGCCGCGCACCTTGCGCAGAACCAACGAGGGGGACCTGGATTGGGTGGCCGCGCAGCTTGCACGGGTGGGCTGCTCGGTGCATCCGAAGACGCGCATGGCCGAACTCGGCATCGCCTGGCGCCACCTGATCGAACTGGCCAAGGCGCTGGCGATCGAGCCGAAGGTGCTGGTGCTGGACGAACCGACAGCGCCGCTTACCGCTGACCTGGTCGACCTGCTGTTCGAGAAAATCCGCGCCGCCGCCGCGCGCGGCTGCGCCGTGATCTACATTTCGCACCGCCTCCAGGAAGTCCGCCAGATCGCGCAGCGCGTCACCGTGATGCGCGACGGCAAGGTGCGCGGCTCCGCCCCGGCGGCTGCGATGACCGACGAGGAGATGCTCCGGCTGATCGTCGGGCGCACCATCACCCAGGTCTACCCCGACAAGGGACGCGGCGTGCAGCCCGACGCCGCGCGGCTCGCCGTCGCCACCCTGTCGGGAGACAAGTTCCACGATGTCAGCCTGACCGCGCAAGGAGGGGAGATCGTCGGGATCGCCGGCATTACCGGTAACGGGCAGAGCGAGTTCCTGCGCGCGCTGGCCGGCCTGGAGAGCGCCAGCGGCATGGCGACGCTTGCCCACAAGCCGCTGCGCCTCGGCCACCCCGAAGCGGCGCACGAGGCCGGGGTGATTTTCCTCTCGTCCGACCGGCAGAAGGAGGGGCTGTTCATGAGCCTCTCCGTCCGCGAGAACGCCGCGCTGTCGGCTCTCGCCGGCTTCGCGCGGTTCGGCCTCATCTCCCGTCGGACCGAGTACGAGAAAGTGCAGGAGCAGAGCATCCGGCTCGGCATCCGTACGCCGACGATCGACACCAATGTCGGCGCCCTGTCCGGCGGCAACCAGCAGAAGGTGGTGCTGGCGCGCGCGCTGCTCGCCAACGCCTCGCTCGTGCTGGCCGAGGAACCGACCGCCGGCGTGGATGTCGGCGCCCGCTCGGAGATCTATCGCATCCTCCGAGGGGTGGCCGACGAAGGCACGCCGGTGGTGATCGTTTCCTCCGATACGCAGGAGCTGGAGGGACTGTGCGACCGCGTGGTGGTGTTCTCGCGCGGGCACAACGTTGGCGAACTCGCCGGCACGGACGTGACCGAGGAGAACATCGGCCGGCTGATGATCACCGCCACCACGCATCGGCGCGAGCGCGGCAGAGGCGAAGTGGAAGCCGTCCGCGACGACTCCCTCGGGCAGCGGCTGCGCCGCTTTGCCGCCGGTGACTACGCGCCCAGCCTCGTGCTCGCTCTGCTCCTGATCGTGCTCGGCGCCTACGTCACCAGCACCAACATCCGCTTCGTCTCCGCCTTTAACCTGCAGAAGATTCTGCTGCTCTCCTCTGCCCTCGCCTTCGTCGGCTTCGGGCAGATGTGCGCAATCTTCACGGGCGGCATCGATGTTTCGGTGGGTCCGCTGGTCGGCCTCTCCGTGGTGATCGCCTCGTTCTTCTTCACCGACGACAACACCACCCTCGACATGGGACTTGGCCTGGCTGCGATGTTCGGCGTCGCCGGCGTTGTCGGGCTGGTCAATGGCTCGCTCATCCGGTTCGGCAACTTCACGGCCGTGGCAGCGACGCTCGGCATCTACATCGTGCTGCAAGGCATCTCCGTGCTGCTGCGCCCGCAGCCGGGCGGCAGCATCAGTTCCGACGTGATCGACTTCATCACGCGGCATATCTCGGGCGTACCGATCAGCTTCATCATCGCTGTGGTGCTGGCGATCCTGCTGGAGCTTGCCTTGCGCTACACCCGCTGGGGCATGAGCCTCCGCGCGGTGGGCTCGAAGGAGGAATCGGCCGCGCGCATCGGCGTACGCGTCAACCTCGCGGTCGTGCTGGCCTTCGTTGCCTGTTGCCTGTTCACGGCACTCGGCGGCGTCATGGTCATGGCCCAGCTTGGGATCGGCGATCCCAACCAGGGCATCGGCTACACGCTCTCCTCCATTGCGGCCGTCGTGCTCGGCGGTGCGAGCCTGGCCGGCGGGCGCGGCACCTTCATCGGCGTCCTGCTCGGTGCCGTGCTCATCCAGGAGATCAACGCGGCAACCGCATTCCTGGGCCTCTCGCAATCCTGGCAGTACTGGTTCATCGGCGGGCTGACCCTGGGCGCCGTGGCCATCTACTCGCAGGCGCGGCGAACCGAGTAGTAGGAATGGCGGGCGATGGCATCGTCGCGGTTGCCCGCCCTTCCCGGCAGGGACAATGATCCAACGACGAAGCGCGTGCAGCTATTTTCCCGGGAGCGATGGAGCATATGATGCGCACCTTGCAGATCGGAATTGTCGGCGGTGGCTGGATGGGCAAGGTGCATGCCATGTCCTATCGGACCGCGCGAAGCGCATTCGGGCCGGAGCCGGCCTCGCCGGTCGTTGCGGTGATGGCCGACGTCACCATGGAGCTCGCGGAGGCCGCCGCGCGCGAATGCGGCGTCGACCGTGCAGTCGCGGACTGGCGCCGCATCGTCGAAGATCCCCAGATCGACATCGTCGACATCTGCACGCCGAATGACATGCATCTCGACGTGGCGATGGCGGCAATCGCCGCCGGCAAGCACGTCTACTGCGAGAAGCCGCTGGCCAATACGGTCGACGCGGCCCGGCAGATGGCGGATGCCGCGGAACAGCGCGGCGTGACCACCATGGTCGGGTTCAACTATATCCAGAACCCGGTGCACGGACTCGCGCGCGCCGCCATCGCCCGCGGCGAACTCGGCGAGATCACCTATGTCAAGCTGATCTTCAACTCCGACTTCATGTCGGACCGGAACCTGCAGCACACGTGGCGCAACGACATCACGCGCGCCGGCAGCGGCGTGATCGGCGATATCGGCGCGCACTGTCTCAGCTACTTCTACCATCTCGTCGACCGCGAGATCGAGGAGGTGCTTTGCGATCTGCGATTTGTCATTCCCGACCATCCCGCACCGCTCTCGGCTGGTGCGTTCCGATCGGGCGCGCAGGGCGACCCCAATCGTCGCGTTCCGAATACCACCGATGACATGGCAACGGTGCTGTTCCGGCTCCGGGGCGGCGGTTCCGGCCACATGGAAATGAGCCGCGTCTCAACCGGCGTCCGGTTCGACATTGGCTATGAGATCATCGGCACCGAGGGATCGCTGCGCTACGACTATGAACGAATCAACGACCTTGACCTCTATCGCGATAGCGGGCCGATCGAGCGGCGCGGCTTCACCCGGATGCGGATGGGCCCGACCGATCCGCGCTACGCAGCCTTGCTGCCGGTCTCGGCACTTGGCCTCGGCTACAACGACTACAAGGCGATGGAAGCCCGCGAAATGATCGAGGCCGTCGCGACCGGGCGGCCCGCATACCCGGATTTCCGCTTCGGCCAGCGCGTGCAGGAGGTTGTGGACGCCTGTCAACGTTCGCATGCGCAACACGCATGGGTGAAGCTGCCGGGATAGGCGTGCTCCTGACCAGGATGGCGGCCGCGCCGCGACCATCCGGCGATCTTCCGGTGCAATGCGATTCCCTTAGGTGCGGTTGGGACCGCAGTGGCGTCGGTGCCGATGGGCGCTGGAGATTGATGACGGGTTCCCCTGCGCTGGCGAATGAGGCAGCATCCGAACCGGTCCAAGAGGACGCAGGCCGGCCATAAGACGTCGGCAACAAAGGGAGGATGGAATGAAGCGCCTGCAGCTTCGCGAAGTGCATGCGGCAGCCGTGGCTATGGCCATGGCAGCCGTGGTCGTGGTGACAGGGCCCGCGCGTGGTGCCGAGCCGCACCAGTTCGTCAAGAAGTCCCCGTTGACGATCGGATACAGCATCCAGTCGGCGCAGGACCCGTACTGGCAAGGCTACATCCACGGCATCGAAGATCAGATGAAGAAGTATGGCTTCACGAAGCTGCTCACTCAGGACAGCCAGGCATCGGCGCAGAAGCAGGTCTCCGGTAGCCTGGCGCTCATCAACGATGGAATCAGCGCACTGATCATCTCGCCGCATGAGCCGAGCGCGCTGGTGGCGACGGAGGCCGCCGCGCATCGGGCCAAGATTCCGGTGATCGTGGGCGACGTCGGTGCGGCCGGAGACTATGACGGGTTCGTGCTGTCCGATAACTACCATGGCGGTGAACTCGCGGCGCAGTTCGTCGAAAAGGCACTCGCCGGCCGAAAGGGCGTGCAGGAAGTGGCGGTCGTCTCACTCAACCCTACCACCTCGGTAAACGGCCCCCGCACGGATGGCTTCACCCAGACGGTGGCGAAGAACCCAAATCTGAAGGTCGTCGCCAACATCTCCGGCCATCAGACGCTGGAGGGGGGGTTCAAGGCCGCGCAGGCGATCCTTGCGGCCAACCCGAAAGTCGCCGCGATCTATTGCGAGAATGATTCGATGGCCGCCGGCGCCGAGCAGGCGATCGAGCAGGCAGGGGGGCGCAACCCGCTGAACAACCCTGTGCTGGTCGGCTTCAACGGCGATCCGGTCGCCCTGAAGCTCATGCAGGATGGCAAGCTGGCGGCGGACGTGGCGCAGAATCCCTATCAGCAGGGTATCGTCGCGGTGGACATGGCCTGGGCCTATCTGGAAGGCAAACAGCCGAGCTTTACTGACCCTGCCCACAAGACCGTCAACGTGCCGGTCGAATTGGTGACGCCGCAGACGCTGCCGGAATTCTTGGAGCGTGTGAAAGCCGGGAAAGCGTACTAGCAGCGCCGACGGAACACGTGCGCTCCCGCCGACGCCGTTGCGGGCGCGGCGGGGGCGCCCAAGGGCACGGCCTGGAGACGGCTTGTGACGACTGAACGCGACGGGCAGGCGGCGCAGCCTGCGAACGCAAGCGCCGAGATCGCGGTGCGAGCCACCGGCATGCGCAAGGTATTCGACGGGGTTGAAGTGCTGCACGGCGTCGATCTCGAACTTCGGGCCGGCGAGGTGCACGCGCTGCTGGGAGAGAACGGGGCCGGGAAAAGCACGATCATCAACCTGCTCAGCGGCCGGCTGCGGCCGGATGGCGGACAGGTCGCGCTGCGCGGCACGCCCGTCGCATTCCGCAACCCGCTTGCCGCGCGGCGCGCGGGAATCTCAGTGATTGCGCAGGAGCTGGAGGTCGTTCCGACACTGACCATTGTCGAGAACATTTTCCTCGGCGCCGAGCCGACGCGGCATGGCCTGATCCGCTGGGCAGAGGCGCGACGGCGCGTCGTCGCAGTGCTGCGGGAGCTCGGCGTTGACGCCGAGCCAGACCGGATTGTCGGCAGCATGAGCGTCGCCGATCAGCAACTGGTCGAGATCGCAAAGGCCATCGTCGGCGAGTTCCGCGTCTTGATCATGGATGAGCCGACATCCGCGCTGAACCTCGCGGAGACCGAGCGGCTGTTCAGGATCGTGCGGCGCCTGCGTGCCGACGGGGTTGCAATCCTGTATGTGTCGCACCGGCTGTGGGAAGTGTTCGAGCTGGCGGATCGGGTCACGGTAGTCCGTGACGGCGACCGCATCCTGACCAGCGAGATCGCGACGACCGACGTCGATGCCGTGATCCATGCCATGCTGGGAAGCCGGAGCTCGCTCATCGCGGACACGGGTCGGCCACGTCGCGCGGCATCCAGCATCGCGAGGGCAAGCAAGCCGGTACTGGAAGTGGAGGCGCTGCAGTCTGGCGAGCTCCTGCGCGACATAAGTCTGAGCGTGCATCCGGGTGAGGTGATCGGGCTGGCGGGCGTGCTCGGCTCCGGGCGGACGGAACTGGCCGAGGCAATTTATGGCTTGCGCGGAATCGACGCAGGCGCGGTTCGGCTGGACGGAGAGCCGGTCGACCTGCGTGAGCCGAAGGAGGCCCTGCGGCGCGGCGTGTTCCTGCTGCCGGAAGATCGCAAATCAGAGGGCATTTTCGGGCATCTCAATGTCCGCGAGAACGTCATCCTGAACTATGACCCGGCAACAAGGGAGCCGCAGCGCACGGCGGTCGCAGCGAGCGGCGAGGGATCGGGGCTGCGGCGACGCAGCGGCCTCGCGCCGATCCGACGGCAGGCGGAGCGACGGGCGTTCGACGCGATACGGGCGGCGCTGAGCATCCGGTGCTCCAGCCCGAGCGATCGCATCACGGCGCTCAGTGGCGGCAATCAGCAGAAGGCGCTCTTCGCGCGGGCGGCACTCGCACACCCACGCATGCTTTTTCTCTCCGAGCCGACCCGCGGGGTCGATGTGGGCGCCAAGGAGGAGATCTATGCGGCGATCGACGCCTTCGCCGAGCGCGGCATCGCGATCGTGGTGAGCTCCTCGGAACTCGGCGAACTGCTGCGATTGGCATCGCGAATCTACGTCTTGCGCACGGGGCGCATCGTTGCGCAGGTTTCAGCCGGCGAGACGGGCGAGGCGGATATTCTCAAGTTGATGGCCGGCTAGCGGAACCCTTTGCATGACAGTCCCCGGTGCGATCAAACGGTTGCTGGCAGCGGACTCGGCCGCCGCGGTCATGGCGCTCATCAGCGTGTTCGTGATCTTCTCGCTGATAAATTCGCGGTTCCTGTCCAGTCTCAACATCCATGGCATCATCGTCAGCGCCTCGATCTCTGCCATTACAGGCCTTGGCATGACGCTGATCATCGCCATGCGGGCGCTCGACCTGTCGGTGGGCTCCATCATGGGCTTCTCGGCGATCGTCGCCGCCGAGCTTCTGGCAGGCGGGGTTTCCCTGTGGCTCGTGATCGTCGTCGGTCTGCTGGCCGGAGCGGCGCTCGGGCTGTGCAACGGCCTGCTGATCATTCTGCTGCGTTTGCCCTCGTTCATCGCGACGCTGGCGACGCTCTCGATGATACTCGGTGGTGAACTTTTGATCACTCAGGGAGAGACCGTCACCATTCGCAACGCCACCTTCAGTCGCATGGTGATCGGCAACGTCTGGGACCACGTGCCGGCGGCGGCCGCGGTTGCCGTCATGGTATTCGCCGCCATCTGGATCGTGTTCCACCGCACGCCGTTCGGGCGGCATGTCGCGGCGATCGGTGGCGAGATCCGCGCGGCCGTCGGTGCAGGGATCAATGTCAACCGGGTGACGCTCGGCGTCTTCACGCTGGTCGGACTGTGCGCGGCGCTGTCCGGCCTGATGGCCGGCGCGGAACTGCAGAACGCGGACTCCACCATCGGCGCGGGCGCAGAACTGACCGCCATCGCGGTCGTGGTGGTCGGTGGAACCAGCCTGACCGGCGGGCGCGGCAATCTCTTCGGCACGGTCTGCGCTTCCATTCTGCTGGCGGCGATCAAGGCCGGCCTGAACGTCGCGAACGTGTCGTCGCTGTACGAGGACCTGGTGTTCGGTGGCATCCTGATTGTCGCGCTGATGGTGGACGGCCTGCGCCGCGGCACGCGGCGACGGGGAATGCTCGTCGTATGAGCCATTGGGGCGGACATGAGGTGAGACGTGCATAGGGATCGCGGAACACACGAGGGCGAGCGCCAGGCGGGACGAGGCGACCCTGCCGCCTGGCTGCGCGCGCATGTCCGCCGCGACCGCTGTGGCGTCTGGATCCTCAACGTCGTGATTCTCGTGTTTCTGGCGTTCGCCGCCCCCAACTTCTTCGGGCCTGGCAACCTCGAGGCGGTGCTCAATGACACCGCGATCCTCGGCATTGGCGCGGCCGGCATGACGATCCTGATCATCGCAGGAGCCTTCGATCTGTCGGTGACTGCGATCATGGGTCTGGCGCCGATTGTGGCCCTGTCCATCGCGGGTGACAGGGGCGGCGCGATGATCGTGCTGGTCTCGGTGCTGACCGGCGCGGCCCTCGGCCTTGTCAACGGCCTGATCATCACACGCGGCCGCGTGGCGCCGTTCGTGGCAACGCTGGGTACGCTGTTCGTGTTCGGCTCGATCGGCGCCATCATCTCCAAAGGCAATGCGCTGACGGTGACGAACGGCTTCGTACTGCAGCTCGGCAGTGGCGCGGTATTGGACGTGATTCCGTACAGCCTCCTTATCATGCTGGGCGTCTGCGCTCTTTGCTACGTCCTGCTGCGGCGGCTGAACATCGGGCGCTGGGTTCGGGCAGCTGGCAGCAACCTGCGCGCCGCGCATGTGAGCGGGATCGATCTGCAGTCGGTATATCTCGGCATTTTCGTCTTCTCGGGCGCGCTCACCGGCCTTGCCGGGATCATCCTGACCGGATACCTCGCGTCCGCCGTCGCCACCCAGGCACCGAACTACAACCTCAATGCGATCGCGGCGGTTGTCGTCGGCGGGACGAGCCTGTTCGGCGGCGAGGGCACGCTTCTCGGCACCGTTCTCGCGTCCTGGCTGTTCGCAGCCGTGAACAACGGACTGATCCTTCTCGGCGTCAACTCTTATTGGCAGTATCTCGCGACCGGCGTAATTCTCGTGCTGGCGCTGTCGCTCGGCCTGCTGGGCATGGGCGGTTCGCTATGGCGGCGGCCCGCCGCGCGAGCGCAGCGCGTCGATACGCCGACCCAGCCGACGCTGCCAGACCGTGATATGACCAAGGCCGCGTCATCTGCCAATGAGTGAGCACGAAGCACGAGACGGCCGAGGAAGGGAACCGGCAATGACTACGAAAGCCGCGCTTGTCGTGGGCGTCAGCGGCATCATCGGGCGCGCGGTCGTCGATCATCTGGCAATGACCCGCCGGTTCGACCGCTTGCGGCGCGAACGCATCCTTCCCTGATGCGCTCGGGCGACGGACTTCGCCGCCCGATTCAAGCATCGGCGTAGCGCTCCCTGCGCGCCATGCTGACGAAGGCCGCGCGATTGTAGTCGTCGTCATGTCGCGACCTCCGGAGCGTACCGCGACAATGTCGCACAGCCAATGCAACGCGCGATACGTCACCGGGGTCGTATAGCGGCGGTCTTGTAAGCCCGCTTCCGCCTGCTACGCTCCTGCCTCAGCCAGGATCAGGCAACAAATGGGGGGAGGAGATGGCAGAGAAGACCGCCGTCGTGGTCGGCGCACGAGGCATGATTGGGCGCGCAACCATTGATGCGCTGGAGCGCGCAAACGACTGGAACATCGTTGCCGTTTCGCGCAAGCGACCAGATTACCCGTCACGCGCGGAACACGTGGCCGTCGACCTGGAGGACCGGGCCGACGCTGAGCGCAAGCTCGGCGGTCTCTCCGAAGTGACGCACGTTTTCTATTCGGCGCTGAACGGTTCGATCGCCGCCGAGAATGTGGCCGGGAACCTGGAGCTGGTGCGGAACTCCATCGGCGTGCTGGCGCGCTCCTCACGCAAGCTGGAGCGCGTGGTGCTCGGGCAAGGCGGCAAATACTACGGATGCCATCTCGGGCCCCATCGTACACCCTCGCTCGAAACCGATCCCCGCCATCTGCCGCCGAACTTCTACTACGCGCAGCAGGATTTCGTGGTGGAGGCGCAGCGTGGCCAGAGCTGGAGCTATGCGCTGATCCGGCCGGAGGCGGTGGTTGGTACCGCGCACGGCATCCCGCTGAACGTCGCTGGCCAGATCGCGGCCTACGCGCTTATCTGCAAGCATCTCGAGGTACCGTTCCACTACCCCGGCCCCGATGCGGCTTTCCGTGCCTACAACAAGTTTACCGACGCCAAGCTGCTCGGACGGTTCCTGCGCTGGGCGGCAACAGCGCCGGTGGCGGCCAATCAGGCATACAACATCACCGGAGATTCCGGCCTCCGCTTTTGCAACATCTGGCCCTTCCTCACTCAGTATTTCGGGTTGCGGCGCGGCGAAGTGATGCCGTTCTCGCTCGTTTCGCACATGGAGGACAAGGAGGAGGTCTGGCAGGACATCGTACGCAAACACGGACTCAAGCCGACGACGCTCTCCGACTTCGGCGACTGGGTATTCGGCGACTGGATCTTTGGCCGGACCTGGGACACGATCCTGGAGGACACGAAGCGCATCAAGGCCGGTTTCACCGAGGTCATCGATAGCCAGGAGAGCTTTCAGAACGCGTTCGACCAGATGCGGGCTGAGCGCCTGATCCCGTAAGCGCATCGGTGTGAGCGCCTGTTGCCGGTGCCCCATCGGCGTGCTGTTCGGCCGCATCCCGTGGTGCTGACGCTGCCGCCGTCGGCCGGCCTCCGTGCCACCCGGCCGCTAGAATGGGATGAGTTCGCTCGCGCTCACTCGACCCGTTCCAGCTCTTTGATTTGAGGGCATGATTCAGACCTCCGGCGATTCCGCCTCCGGTCGTCATGCCCTAGGCGATCGTCGAAGCGGCAAAGGCATCGCGCACGCGCGGCGGCGCGATCGGCCAGGGGGTCTGCGTGTCGGTGCGGTCGGACTGCAGGTAGATTTTCGCGCGCGAGATATCCAGGCCGTACGACTCGCCGACATTCGGCGCACCATCGCCAATCGGCTGGAGAACCTCCAACGCTGTTTCCCCGAGCATGAGACTGATACGCCGCAAGGGGCCGTTGGCGTGAACCGCTCGCACCCGCGCAGGGCCGGGGCCGGGCAGCAACGCGATCTCGTGGGGTCGGATCAGCGCGAGCGCGGGTCCCGCCGATTGCGTCTGCGGGATCGACATTGGCGGCAGGCCGGGAAGATGCAGACACCCCGCCGAGGCGATGCCCTCAAGGCGAATCGACTCACCCAGGAACTCGTGCACAAAGGCCGTCGCAGGCGCGTTGTAGAGCGCATCGGGTGTGTCGACCTGCTCGATCCGGCCGGCACGCAGCACGGCGACCCGGTCCGCCATCTCCATCGCCTCGGCCTGGTCGTGCGTGACGAAGATGCTCGTCAACTTCATCCGATCGTGCAGCCGCCGCAGCCAAACTCGCAACGATCTCCGCACTGTCGCGTCCAGCGCGCCGAATGGCTCGTCGAGCAGCAGCAATCGGGGCTCGATCGCCAGCGCTCGCGCCAGCGCGACGCGCTGCCGCTGTCCACCGGAAATTTCGCTGGGGTAGCGGCCACCGAGGTCGCCAACGCCCATCAGCTCGAGCAGCGCATGCACGCGCCGCGCAATCTCGGCCCGCGCCGGGCGCCTGGCGCGCGGCAGCACGTTGAGGCCAAAAGCCACATTGCGCGCCACCGTCATGTGGCGGAACAGGGCATACTGCTGAAACACGAAGCCGATGCTGCGGGCTCGCGCCGGCACGTCGTTGACCGGGTTGCCATCAAACGCGATGACCCCGGCATCGGGGAATTCCAGCCCCGCCAATGTGCGCAACAGCGAGGTCTTGCCGGACCCGGATGGACCGAGCAAGGCCAGGAATTCGCCATCGGCGATGGTGAGGTCGATTCCGTTCAGCGCCGCCGTTCCGTCGAACGACTTGCGCAAGCCGTGCAGTTCCACCTTCACAGCAATGCCCCGCTCCGTCGCCCGATCCGCCACTCCAGCGCTGCTTTGACGGCGAGCGTCATCAGCGCCAACAGCGACAGCAATGCAGCGATCGTGAATGCTCCCACCCAGTCATAGTCGTTGAACAGGGCCTCCACCTGCAACGGCATGGTCATCGTCTGCCCGCGGATATGACCGGACACCACTGAGACCGCCCCGAATTCACCCATCGCGCGAGCATTGCACAGCAGCACGCCATAGAGCAGGGCCCAACGGATATTCGGCAGCGTCACATGTCGGAAGAGCTGCGGGCCGGTCGCGCCGAGGGTCATTGCGGCCTCTTCCTCCTGCACGCCCTGCTCCTGCATCAGCGGCAGCAGCGTGCGGGCGACGAACGGCAGCGTCACGAACAGTGTCGCCAGGATCAAGCCGGGCAGCGCGAAGACAATGCGTATCCCGGCACCGTCAAGCAGCGGCCCGAGCCATCCATTGGCGCCGAACAGCAGCACCCAGACCAGGCCGGAGATCACCGGGGAGACCGAGAACGGCAGTTCAACCAGCGTCGCGAGCAGGGTGCGGCCGGGGAACTGGAACCGCGCGAGGCACCAGGCCGCAGCCATCCCGCAAACGGTGTTCAGCGGCACGGTGATGGCCGCGACCAGCAGCGTGAGCTCGATCGCGGCCCGCGCATCCTC
>JAFKFJ010000306.1 GCA_017307335.1 Alphaproteobacteria bacterium
GCGAGCCGCGCAGCGCCGTGGCGCGCATCGCCGCCGACAGCCACCCGCGCATCGCCCTCGGCGAGGGTGACACGGTCGTGTTCTCAAGCCGCGTCATCCCGGGCAACGAACGCGCGATCGGCACCGTGCAGGACAACCTGGTGCGTCGGGGCGTGCGGGTGCTGACGGACGAGAACGCGACGATTCACGTCTCCGGCCACCCCGCCCGCGACGAGCTGCGGCGCCTCTATCACCTGGTGCGCCCGCGCTATGCGGTGCCGGTGCACGGCGAATGGCGGCACCTCTCGGCCCACGCGGCGCTGGCGCGCGAAGCAGGGGCCCGCCCGATCCTGCTGGAGGATGGCGACATGCTGAGCC
This sequence comes from Alphaproteobacteria bacterium, assembly GCA_017307335.1. GTDB lineage: Bacteria > Pseudomonadota > Alphaproteobacteria > Acetobacterales > Acetobacteraceae > JAFKFJ01. The sequence goes on from JAFKFJ010000306.1 coordinate 358, forward strand.
TGGCGCCCGGGGCGGCCGAGGTCGTGGACAGTGCCCCGGTCGGCCGCCTCGTGCTCGACGGCAGCCGCGTCGTGCCGCTGCAGGGCGCGGTGATGGGCGCGCGCCGGCGCATGCTGTTCAACGGCATCGCCCTCGCGAGCCTCGCCGTGGACGAGGCCGGACGGCTGCGCGGGCGGCCGCGGATCAGCGCGCCGGGCCTCTATGAGCCGGACGATCCCGAGACCGACCGCATCGCGGGTGAGCTGGCGGAGGCGCTGGGCGCCCTGCCGGCGGCGCTACGGCGTGAGGATGCGGCGCTCGTCGATGCCGCCAAGGCCGCGTTGCGCCGCGCCCTCGGGCGGCGCCTGCAGAAGCGGCCGCTGGTCGATGTCCATCTCCTGCGCGTGTGAGCGGCGGCGATGAACTGGTTCACCGGCGTCGTGCTCTATGTGTTGATCTGGTGGGTGGCGCTGTTCGCCGTCCTGCCGTTCGGCGTGCGCGCGGTGCCTGACGCCGATCCAACGAGCGGCTGGCGCGGGACGCCGATCCACCCCCGGCTCGTGCGCAAAGTGATCGCGACCACGCTGGTCGCGGCGGTGATTTGGATCGGATGCTTCCTATTGATCCGCAGCCACTGGTTGAGTTTTCGCAGCGGCTGGCTGGCGTTGCCCGCGGACTGAGCAACGCTCTCCATCGCGAGAGCAATCTGCCAACAGAATGAGCATTTATTGTCTGTCAGCCCATTTTTCTTGCTGCAGAGCGAAAGATTTTCGTGGACGGGGTGGCAGAAGAGAGAGAATCATCACGGCCAGGAAGAGGATGCTTCCTCGTCCTGCCGTGTGACTGGCGTTTCCTCCCTAAACTTGGCCCGCCGCGCCTGAGGCGCGCGGGCCATTTTCTCTGTAGCGCGACGCGCCAGTTCTGTCACGGGGTTTCAGTCGCAGCCCGGGTCATTTCGCGCGATTTTCTTCCGTGCTTCCCTTGTGCGGCGCACAATATTTCTTCACGGGACTGTTCCTTAGCGACATTAACAGCGCGCCACCGTGGATTCACCGTCATGCGGCGCGCGGCGACTGGCGGGCGCGGCGGCGGGAGGATAGGGTCCGCGCCCGACCCCCGCATTGGCCACGGAACTCACGATGCGCCTTTCGCATACACTCGCCCCGACGCTGAAGGAAACGCCCGCCGAGGCGCAGATCGTCTCGCACCGGCTGATGCTGCGCGCCGGCCTGGTGCGGCAGACCGCGGCCGGTATCTATGCCTGGCTGCCGCTGGGCTGGCGGGTGCTGCAAAACATAGCCCGTATCGTGCGCGAGGAGCAGGACGCTGTCGGCGCGCAGGAAATGCTGATGCCGACCATCCAGCCGGCCGAGTTGTGGCGCCAGAGCGGGCGCTACGATGCCTATGGGCCGGAGATGCTGCGCATTTCCGACCGCCACGATCGCGACATACTGTACGGGCCGACGAACGAGGAGATGATCACCGACATCTTCCGCCAGTCGGTGAAGTCGTACCGCGAGTTGCCGCAGATGCTTTACCATATCCAATGGAAGTTCCGCGACGAGGTGCGCCCCCGCTTCGGCGTGATGCGCGGGCGCGAATTCCTGATGAAGGACGCCTATAGCTTCGATCTCGACTATGCGGGCGCGGTGGTCAGCTATCGCAAGATGATGCTGGCCTACATGCGCACTTTCCAGCGTCTGGGGCTGAAGGCGATCCCGATGGAGGCCGAGAGCGGGCCGATCGGCGGCAACCTCAGCCACGAGTTCATCATCCTCGCCCCGACCGGCGAAAGCCAGGTGTGGTACGATGCCGTTTTCGAGGAGATGGATTTCGCGGCCGGCCGTATCGAAACCGACGCCGAGCTGGAGCAGTTCTTCGCGCAGATGACGACGCCCTATGCGGCGACCGACGAGAAGCACGACGCGGCGACGTGGGCGCAGGTGACCAACCAGCGCGAGGGGCGCGGAATTGAGGTGGGACACATCTTCTATTTCGGCACGAAGTACAGCACCCCGATGGGACTGACGATCGCCGGGCGCGACGGCGCGCCGATCGCGCCGCACATGGGCAGCTACGGCATCGGCGTCTCACGCCTCGTCGGCGCGCTGATCGAGGCGAACCACGACGACGCCGGCATCATCTGGCCCGATCCGGTGGCGCCATTCCGCGCTGTCATCCTCAACCTCAAGCCCGGCGACCCGGCGTGCGACCGGATGTGCGAGGACCTCTATGCCCGGTTCCGCGGCGGCGCGCTCTACGATGACCGCGAGGAACGCGCGGGCGTGAAGTTCGCGGACGCCGACCTGATGGGCCATCCCTGGCAGATCGTGGTCGGCCCGCGCGGCGCGGCGGGGGGGCGCGTCGAGCTCAAGCGACGCGCCGGCGGCGAGCGGCAGGAACTCGACATCGACGCGGCGCTCGCAAAGATCGGCTGAGATGTTCGGCGCCTTCGAGCGGATCGTGGCAGCGCGCTACCTGCGCGCCCGGCGGGGGGAACGCTTCGTCTCGGTGATCGCGGGCTTCTCGCTCGTCGGCATCGCGCTCGGCGTCGCCACGCTGATCATCGTGATGAGCGTCATGAACGGGTTCCGCCAGGAACTGCTCGCGCGCATCCTCGGCCTCAACGGCCATCTCGGCATCTATGCGATCGAGCGGCCGCTGCAGGACTACGACGCCATCGCCGCGCGCGTGCGCAAGCTGCCGGGCGTAGTGTCCGCGATGCCGATGATCGAGGGGCAGGCGCTGCTGACCGCCGACCGCGGCGGCGCCTATGGCGGCATCGTGCGGGGCATGCGCCGCGCGGACCTCGAACGGCTGCATGTGGTGAGTGACAACATCCGCGCCGGCTCGCTCGCCAACTTTGCCGGCGACGACGCGGTCGCGATCGGCGTGGGCCTCGCCGAGCGGCTCGGGCTTACCATCGGCTCGAAACTCACGCTGATCTCACCGCAGGGGGCGGCGACGGCCATCGGCACGGTGCCGCGCATCCGCGCCTATACCGTGGTCGCGATCTTCCAGGTCGGGTTCAACGAGGCCGACACGAGTTTCGTGTACCTGCCGCTCGAGGCGGCGCAGATCTTCTTCCAGATGCGCAACGCCGCGACGCAGATCGAAGTCATGGTCCCCGATCCCGATCGCGTCTCGGAGGTGAACGGCGAAATCCGCGACGCACTCGCCGGCCAGCACCTGCGCGTGATCGACTGGACGCAGAGCAACAACAGTCTGTTCTCGGCGGTGGAGGTCGAGCGGAACGTAATGTTCCTCATCCTCACGCTGATTATCCTCGTTGCCGCGTTCAACGTGATTTCCAGCCTGATCATGATGGTCAAGGACAAGACGCGCGACATCGCGGTGCTGCGCACCATGGGGGCCAGCGCGGGCGCCGTGATGCGCATCTTCCTGATGTGCGGCGCCTTCGTCGGCGTGGCGGGCACCGTCGTCGGCGCGGTGCTCGGCATCATCTTCTGCCGCAACATCGAGACCCTGCGCCACTGGCTGGAGAGCTTGACCGGCACCAACCTGTTCAACCCGGAAGTCTACTTCCTTTCCCAGCTTCCCGCCGTGCTCGACTGGCATGAAGTGCTGCAGGTGATCGGCATGGCGCTGGCCCTGTCCCTGCTTGCCACGCTCTATCCGAGCTGGCGGGCCGCGCGCACCGACCCGGTGGAGGCGCTGCGGCATGAGTGAGCCGCTGGAGCTGCGCGGTGTCGGACGCACCTTCCGCACCGGCGATGTCGCGCTGCCGGTGCTGCGTAATGCCGATCTCGTCGTGCATGAGGGCGAGATCGTGGCCCTGGTGGCGCCTTCCGGCACCGGAAAATCGACCCTGCTGCATCTCGCCGGCCTGCTGGAGCGGCCGGATGCTGGCCGGGTGCTGGTGCTCGGCCGCGACTCCGGCGCGCTTTCGGACCCCGACCGCACCGCGATCCGCCGCGACTCGATCGGCTTTGTGTATCAGTTCCACCACCTGCTGGGCGAGTTCACCGCGCTGGAGAACGTCGTGCTGCCGCAGATGATCGCCGGAAAGCCGCGCCGCGCGGCGGAGCTTCGTGCCCTCGACCTGCTCGCCGGGTTCGGCCTGGCGGCGCGCGCGAAGCATCTGCCGGGGCGGCTGTCGGGCGGCGAGCAGCAGCGGGTGGCGATTGCGCGCGCGCTGGCCAATGCCCCGAAAGTGCTGCTGGCCGACGAGCCGACCGGCAACCTCGATGTCGGCACCGCGGCGACGGTGTTCGAGGCGATGCTGCACGGCGTGCGCGCGCACGGGGTTGCGGCGCTGATCGCAACCCACAACCCGGAACTCGCCGCGCGCATGGACCGCACGGTCACGCTGCGCGACGGCAGCGTGGTGCCGCTCTGATGGGGCACGCCGATTTCGTCCACCTGCGCGTGCATTCGAGCTACTCGCTGAGCGAAGGCGCGATCAAGGCCGAGCGCATCGCCGAACTTGCCCGGGCGCAGGCGATGCCGGCAGTCGCCATCACCGATACCGGCAACCTGTTCGGCGCGCTGGAATTCAGCAACGCGTGTGCGGCGCGCGGCGTGCAGTCGGTGCTGGGCTGCCAGATCGGGCTCAGCCGCAGCGACAATCCGCGCCTGCCGCCCGACCCGCTGGTGCTGCTCGCGCAGGACGCCACGGGCCTTGCCAATCTGCAGCGCCTGTCCTCGGCGGGCTTTCTGGAAACCGAGCCGGGGCTCAAGCCGCAGCTTATGCTGGCGCGCATCGCGGAGCACGCGGCCGGCCTCATCCTGCTCACCGGCGGCAGCGAGGGGGCGGTCGCGCGCCTGCTCGGCGAAGGCCGCAAGCCCGAGGCGGAGCGGATGCTGGCGGCGCTTGCCGAAGCCTTCCCCGATCGCACGGTGATGGAGCTGCACCGGCACGGCCGCGCTGACGAGCGCGCGATCGAGCCGGGGCTGATCGCGCTCGCCGACGCTGCCTGCGTGCCGCTGGTCGCGACCAACGAGTGCTTCTTCGCCGATCCGGCGATGCACGAGGCGCACGACGCGCTGCTCTGCATCGCCGAGGGCCGCCTGCTGGCCGAGACGGAACGGCGGCGCGTGACCCCGGAGCACTGGTTCAAGCCGGCGGCGATGATGCGGGCGCTGTTCGCCGACCTGCCGGATGCGTGCGACAACACGCTCGCAATCGCGCGGTGCTGCGCGGTGATGGCGGAAGCGCGCAAGCCCCTGCTGCCGGTCTGCCCGAAGGTGCGTCCCGGGCAGTCGGAGGAGGAGACGGTGCGGGCGATGGCGCTGGAGGGCCTCGCGCGTCGGCTGGACGCCATGGGGGCCGATGCGGCGACGCGCGCGCACTATCGCGAGCGGCTGGACTTCGAGCTCGGCGTCATCGCGAACATGGGGTTCGCGGGCTACTTCCTGATCGTGGCCGACTTCATCCAGTGGGCCAAGGCGCAGGGGATTCCGGTCGGCCCCGGTCGCGGCTCCGGTGCCGGTTCGGTGGCTGCCTGGGCGCTGACGATCACCGATCTCGACCCGCTGCGCTTCGGCCTGCTGTTCGAGCGGTTCCTCAATCCCGAGCGCGTGTCGATGCCGGATTTCGACATCGACTTCTGCCAGGACCGGCGCGACGAAGTGATCGCCTATGTGCGGCGCGAGTACGGTGCCGATCGGGTGGCGCAGATCATCACCTTCGGGAAGCTGCAGGCGCGGGCGGCGGTGCGCGATGTCGGCCGCGTGCTGGGCCTGCCGTTTGGACAGGTCAACAAGGTCGCCGAACTGATCCCGAACAATCCGGCCAAGTCGGTCACGGTACGGCAGGCGATCGAGGGCGAGCAGCGGCTGCGGCTGATGCGCGACGAGGATGAGGGCGTGCGCCGGCTGCTGGAGATCGCGCAGCAACTGGAGGGGCTGTACCGCCACGCCTCCACGCACGCCGCCGGGGTCGTGATCGGCGACCGCAACCTCATCGAGCTGGTGCCGGTCTATCGGGACCCGCGCTCCGACTATCTCGTGACGCAGTACTCGATGAAGTATGTCGAGCAGGCGGGGCTGGTTAAGTTCGACTTCCTCGGCCTGACCACGCTGACCATTCTGCAGCGTGCGGTGGCATTGCTGGCGGCGCAGGGCGTCACGGTGGATATCGACGCCCTGCCGCTCGACGATCCGCCGACCTACGCGATGCTGCAGCGTGGCGACGGCGGCGGCGTGTTCCAGTTCGAAGGTCAGGGCATGCGCGACGTGCTGCGCCAGATGCGCCCCGACCGGTTCGAGGACCTGATTGCCGGCGTCGCCCTCTACCGCCCGGGGCCGATGGCCAACATCCCCGCCTATTGCCAACGCAAGCACGGCGAGGCGTGGGAGGCGCCGCATCCGGAGATTCGCGACATCCTGGAAGAGACCTTCGGGATCATGGTCTATCAGGAACAGGTAATGCAGATCGCGCAACGCATGGCGGGCTTCAGCCTGGGCGAGGCGGACCTGCTGCGCCGTGCGATGGGCAAGAAGATCCGCAGCGAGATGGAGGCGCAGCGCAAGAGCTTTGTCACCGGTGCGGTCGGCCGCGGCATTGCGCCGGGCAAGGCCGAGGAAGTGTTCGAGCTGATGGCGCGCTTCGCCGACTACGGCTTCAACAAGTCGCACGCCGCAGCCTATGCGCTGGTCGCTTACCAGACGGCGTGGATGAAGGCGAACCATCCGGTGGCGTTCCTCGCCGCTTCGATGAGCCTCGCGATGAACAATACCGACCGGCTCGGCGCGTTGCGCCAGGACGCGTCGCGCATGGGCATCCGCCTGCTGCCGCCGGACATCAACCGCTCGGGCGCCGATTTCAGCCTGGAGCGCGACGAGCACGGCGCGCTCTGCGTCCGCTATGCGCTGGCCGCGGTCAAGCGTGTGGGGATGGCGGCGATGCAGGCGGTGGTGGCGGCGCGCGCGGCACGCCCGTTCGCCGACCTGGCGGACTTCGCAGCACGCGTCGATCCCCGGCAGCTCAATCGCATGCAGCTCGAGAACCTGGTGCGGGCGGGCGCCTTCGATGCACTTGAGCCCAACCGTGCCCGCCTGTTCGCCGGCGCGGAGGTGATTCTGCGGCGCGCGCAGGCGAGTGCGGAAGAAAAACAGTCGGGCCAGATCGGCCTGTTCGGCACCGGTCGGCGCGAGGAGCTGCGGCTGCCGGACGCACCGGCCTGGCCGGAGATGGATGCGCTCGCCTTCGAATCGGAGGCGATCGGTTTTCACCTGACTGCGCACCCGCTGGACGCCTACGCGGCGAGCCTGCGCCGGCTCGGCGTCGTGCCGAGCAACCAGTTGGAGCAGCGCGCGCAGACCGGCGCGGCGCGCGTGCGGATCGCGGGCACGGTCGTGGGCGCGAAGGAGCGCAGCACCCGGTCCGGCAGCCGCATGGCGTGGGTTCGTCTGTCGGACTCCGCCGGGATGCTCGAGGTCACGGCCTTCAGCGAGGTCCTGGCACGCGCGCGCGAGTTGCTGGAACCGGGCCGTTCGGTGCTGGTGACGGCGGATATCCGCATGGAGGGCGAGGCGCTGCGCGTCACTGCGAACGAGGTCACATCGCTCGATCAGGCGGCGAGCAGCGTGGGCGGCGCGATCCGCATCTGGCTCGATCGCACCGAGGCGGTTGCGCATGTGCGCACGCTGTTGCAGCGCGAGGGCGGCGGGCGCGGCCGCGTCGTGCTGATCCCGCGCCTGGGCGAAGGGCAGGACGTGGAGATCGCGTTGCCCGGCGGCTTCAGCCTCTCGCCGCGGCTTGCGCAGGCGATGAAGGCGCTGCCGGGCGTCGCGCGCGTGGAGGATGCCTGAAAGGAGGCCGTGATGCCGCTGCCGCTTGCCGCCGATGATCCGCTCGTCGCCGCCGCGCGCACCGCCGCGACGCGCGCCTATGTCCCATACTCGCGCTTCCGCGTGGGCGCTGCGCTCGCGGGGCCGTTCGGTGTCATCTGCGGCTGCAACGTCGAGAACGCGAGCTATGGCGTCACGATCTGCGCGGAGCGCACGGCGGTGGTGAGCGCCGTTGCCGCCGGGCACCGGGCGTTCACCCGCATCGCCATCGCGCTGCCCGATTCGCCGCCCGGCTCGCCGCCGACCGCCTTCATGCCGTGCGGCGCGTGCCGGCAGGTGCTCGCCGAGTTCGTCGGCCCGGAGTTTCCCGTGGCGATCGACGGACTCGGCGAGTATCGTTTCGCCGAGCTGTTTCCCAATCCGTTTGTGCTGCCCGGCTCGCGCTGAGGTTCAGCCGCGGAAGTAGCGTTCGTTCAGCGTGTCGAACGCCTTTTGAAAGACGCTGTTGTGGATGCCGGGGATCAGGCCCACGTCGTCATTCGGCGCCGCGGTCCAGTCGGCGGTCCACACCGCGAAGGTGCGGTTGGCGTCCGTCACGGGATAGAAGCGCGCGCCGGCGTGGTAGTCCAGCCACGGCATCGGGCTCTGCTCGATCGTGTAGCGGAACGCGTGCTCGCGGTCGGAAAGATAGGTCAGGCGTTCGTGCAGATGCCCGCCCATGTCGAATGCGCGCACGCCGGAGATCTTGTCGGAGCGTACGCCGCCGAGCATGTGCATGGCCGTCACGTCCGGATGCCAGGCGCCGAGCGCGGCGAAGTCGCGCACCCGCTCCCACACCGCCGTCAGCGGGCCGTTGATGACCGACGAGCAGAACACTTTCGACGGCCGGAACCCGTCCCAGCGGCGCGCGCCCGCCGGTGCGGCCATGCCCCTGACCTTCCCGGCGAGCGAGACGAGGCCAGCGGTGTAGACGTCGCCGGAGATCACCTTCTCCCACTTGCCTGCATCCTCGGGCTTCTCTTCGAAGGCGCCTGACCAATGGGCGAAGGTTCGCTCCCCGCTCGTGACCGGGATCAGTTCAAGCGTCGAGACATAGTCGGTGATGGGAAACGCGGGCTCGATGAACGCGTAGGTAACGCGATAGCGCGAGTCGTCGAGCGCCAGCAGACGCTCCGTGCAGCCGCCGCCGTCGCCGAGCTTGAGCCGTCGCACGCAGCCCACGCTATCGGCGTCGCGCCCGTCCTCGATGCGGCTCTCGACCACGGCAGGCAGCCACTGCGGCAGGCCGTTGAAGTTGCGCACGATCGACCAGACCGCTTCCACCGGCGCTTGCAGGATCGCGCTCGCATAGGCCTTCGCCATTCGTTTCCTCCATCAGGGTCTTGTTATTCGCTTGAACTTTCGTGCCTGCTCGGTCAGCGCCCGCTCGGTCGGGAGCCGCTCCATCGAGGAGGCTCCGTAGAAGCCGTGGATGCCGCGGCAGTGCCGCAGGATGAATTGCGCGTCCTCGGGCGTCGCGATCGGGCCGCCGTGGCAGAGCAGGATGACATCCGCGCGCACGCCGCGCGCCGCCTCCGCGATGGCGTCGATCCGCGCGACGCAATCCTGCAGCGTCAGCGCCGTTGTCGCGCCGATGGTGCCGCCGGTCGTAAGACCCATATGCGCGACCACGATGTCCGCCCCGGCGGCCGTCATCGCGCGCGCCTCGTCCGGGTTGAACACATACGGCGTGGTGAGCAGTTCCTTGGTTCGCGCGAGCGCGATCAGGTCCACTTCGTGCGCAAAGCCCATGCCGGTTTCTTCGAGATTGGCGCGAAAGATGCCGTCGATCAGGCCGACGGTGGGAAAGTTCTGGATGCCGGAGAAGCCGATCGCCTTCAGGTGATCAAGAAAGTGGTCGAAGTGGCAGAACGGATCGGTGCCGTTCACGCCGGCCAGCACCGGGGTGTTGCGCACCACTGGCAGCACCTCGCGCGCCATCTCCACCACCACGTCGTTGGCGTTGCCGTAGGCCAGCAGCCCGGCGAGCGAGCCGCGGCCGGCCATGCGATAGCGCCCGGAGTTGTAGATCACGATCAGGTCGATGCCGCCCACTTCCTCGCATTTCGCGGAGAGCCCGGTGCCCGCGCCGCCGCCGACGATCGGCTCGCCGCGGGCGATCATGGCGCGGAACTTCTCCAGCAGCACCGAACGGGCAATAGCGGGCATGCGTCAGCAGCCTGTCATCACGTCGCGGAAATGGGCTGCCAGCGCATCGGCGAATGCCGCGTCGTTCACGGCGTGGGGCAGGCGGATCAGCCGCCGCGTTGGGGTTTGGATCACCGTCGCCTCCAGCGCGGCGAACAGCGCGGCATCGGCCGCCGGATCGTGGAACGGCTGGCCGGGCACGTCGATCAGCGACACGCCGCCCTCGGGCAGCAGGAACCGCACCGGACCCGCGCAGCGATTCAGGCGCTCGCCGATCCAGGCGCCGATCTGCGCATTCTCGTCGGCGCTGGTGCGCATCAGCGTCACCTGTGGATTGTGCACATGCAGCCGCCGGCCGCGGAACCGCTCCGGCACGCTCGCCAGCGCGCCGAAATTGACCATGTCGAGCGCGCCGCAGGAGCCGACATAGGGCAGGCGCGTGCGCGCGATGGCGCCGAACCGGTCGTCCGTGCACGGAAATACGCCGCCGATCAGAAAATCCGCGACCTCGGTCGTGGTCACGTCGATCACGCCGGCGAGCAGCCCGCTGTCGGCCAGCTTTTCCATCGACTGGCCGCCGGTGCCGGTGGCGTGGAACACGAGCGGATCGTAGTCGGCGCTGAGCAGCTCCGTGAGGCGGCTCACACAGGGCGTGGTGACGCCGAACATGGTGAGCCCCACCCCCGGCTTGTCCTCGGTTGCCGCCGCCGGCGCGCCGCGCGCCATGCCGGCGATCGCGCGCGCCGCATTGGCCAGGATCGCGCGCGAAATCCGGTTGAGCCCGGCGATGTCGGTAACCGAGTACATCATCGCGATGTCGCTCGGCCCGACATAGGGCGCCACGTTGGACGAGGCGACGGTCGAGACCATCAGCTTCGGCAGGCCGACCGGCAGCGCCCGCATCGCCTGCGTCACCAGGGCGGTGTTGCCGGAGCCGCCGAGCCCGATGACCCCCGCGACATCGTCGCGATCGCGCAGGAAATGCTCAAAGGCGACCGCCATGGCGGCCACCGCGCTGCCCCGCTCGCCGGTGAAGACGGCGGACGCCCCCTCCGGGTGGCACGCGGCGACCTGCCGGGCGGTGACGTCGGCCCCATCGAACGCGCCGTGCGTGGAGAGGTCCACGACCAGCGCCGGCACGCCCTCGGCCGCGATCAGGTCGCGGACATAGGCGAGTTCCCGCCCCTTGGTGTCGCCGGTCCCGGCAACATAGACGCGCTTGCCGTCCATCGTTCCTCCCGCGCCGCGCGCAGCTTAGCAAGCGCGTGCGGGCGCCGGTAGGTCAGGCAGCGGCCTCCAGCGAGAGGACGGGGCGGATGAAGTGCAGCGCCGCCGCGAAGCTCGACACGTGTGCGAGGTTGTGGGCGCGGACCGCATCCCGTACCACCCACGTCCGGCCCTCGGGCTGGATCATGTAGGCGGGATCGGGGTTCTCCCGCACCCAGACGAGGACGTATTCGTGCCCGCCGCTGCCCCGGTCGCCCGGAAAGGCAGAGGCGTCGCACAGGCCCATCCGCCGCCCGCTGTTCAACCAGCGCCCGAGCAGGGCGAGGTCGCGTCGCGTGATGCGCGGGTGGAGGACGACGACATTGCCCGCGCTGACCGTTTCGGGGATGTCTCGGCGCGATAGCGTTTTCTTCGACATCGCGAAACAGTCCTCAAGTTTGCGTGAGACCGGTGTATAGCGGCCGGCTTCGCTGCGGCCAGCGAAGTCCGTATTGCGCTTGTTTCGTTGCGCTCTCCTGTGCCATTGGCGCCACACCCCGCGAACAACTCTGCCAC
>JAFKFJ010000014.1 GCA_017307335.1 Alphaproteobacteria bacterium
CCGGGCGGCGAGCGCGCCCGGCATGTCCACCGGCGCGAAGCGCACCTTCATGTTCGGCTGCATCTGCCCGATCGCGTCCATGTCGGCGGCGATCACCGTGCCGACCATGAAATACCCGCCGCCCGAGACGGCGTCGCGATGCAGCACGATCGGCTCCGTGCCGCCCGGGATCTGCACCGAGCCGTACGGGTAGCAGCTATCGACGATGTTGGAGGGGTCGGAGCCGGCGCCGAACGGCTGCTTGCGCGGCACGAACTCCAGCTTCCGACCACCGCGGAAGCGATAGCCGATGCGGTCCGCCTCGGTCGCGACGCGCCAGGTATCGGCAAAGAAGTTCTCCAGCGCCGCCTTGGTGACACGGAAATCGTAGAGCCCCGGCAGCACCCGCAGCACCGGCGCCGCGTCCGGCAGCAGGCGCATCGCCTCCGGCACGCTACGGCCGGCGCGGGCGGCGGCGGGCGGGGCGCCGAGCGGCAGCGCATCGCCGGCGCGCAGCGTCCGCCCCTCGAACCCGCCGAGGGCGCCGAGCGCGTAGGTCGAGCGGGAGCCCAGCACCACCGGCACGTCGATGCCGCCGGAGACCGCGACATAAGCGCGCGCGCCGCGCTTGAGGAAGTCGAAGCCGAGCACCTGCCCCGCCTTCACCGCGAACCCCGTCCACGCCGGCTGCGCCGCGCCATCGAGCCTGGGCGGCATGTCGGCGCCGGTGACGGCGACGATCGCATCGCGCGTGAAGCGCAGCTCCGGCCCCTGGAACGTCGCCTCCAGCGCCGCGTCGCCCTCCGCATTGCCGACCAGCAGGTTGGCGGCGCGCAGCGCGTAGCGGTCCATCGCACCGGATTGCGGGATGCCGAGATGGTAGTAGCCGGCCCGCCCGAGGTCCTGCACCGAGGTCGCGAGCCCCGGCTTGATGACGTCAATGGCCATTGAGCACCCCCACGAGGGCCGCGTTGCTGGCGGCAGGATCGGCGTGGAACGCATCGAGCGAGAAGGTGACGGGGCGGATGCGCGGCGTGAACCGCCCCGCCTCGACCTCGCGCACCGTGGCGTCGTATTCGTCGCGGCCGATCGGCCGGAACTTCACGATGTCGCCGGGACTGAACAGGATCATGAACTCGCGCAGATACGACACCGACTGCTTCGGATCGTAGATCGGCATCGGCGTGATGCCGAACATCTGGTAGCCGCCGGCACCGCGCACCGAATAGATGGCGCCCAGCGCGCCGCCATGCCCCACCGTCAGGCGCGGCGTGTCCGTGCGCGGGCGCAGGTATTTCGGCACCTCGATCTGCTTCGCGCGCTCGACCATCTGGTACAGCCACGGCAGCCCGGCGACGAAGCCCACCATGCTGACGAACCACGGCGAGCCGGCATGCGCGGCGATCAGCGACTCCACCGAGGGATGGTTGTTGATCTTCGCCGCGTATTCCAGGTCGGTCATGTCCGGCGCCTGGTGGCGCTCGCGAAAGCGCATGAGCGTCGCATGCGTCCAGGGGTCATTGTAGAACACCGGCACTTCGATGATGCGCGTGTTCAGCAACGGCTCGGCATGCTCGCTCGCGCGCTCCAGCGCCGCGAGCTCGGTCTTCAGATCGTCGGGCGCGATCACGTCCGGGTCGAACCTGACCTGGAAGGAGGCGTTGGCCGGGCAGATCTCGGTGATACCGCGAATGCCGCTCTCGCGCACCGCCCTGGTCAGCGCGAGGGCACGGAAGCAGGCGTCGAGCGACATCTCCTCGTCGAGCTCGACGAAGATGTGCTCGTCGCCGCCGAAACTGATGCGTGTCGTCATGCGCCACCTGTGGATGCTGCTTGGTTGGCGAGCGGGTTGTCGGCGAGCCATGCTTCGAGCCAGCCGGTATGCACGTCGTGCCGCGCGAGATCGGCATGCGCGGCGAGCGCGCGGTGCAGCGGCAGCGTGGTGGGAATGCCCTGCACGTCCAGCTCATCCAGCGCGCGCCGCAGCCGCGCCAGCGCCGCCGGCCGCGCCTCGTCCCACACGATCAGCTTGCCGAGCAGCGAGTCGTAGAACGGCGGCACGGTGTAGCCCGGATACAGCATGGAATCGAAGCGCACGCCGGGACCGCCGGGCGTCGCCAGCGCGCTGACGGTGCCGGGCGCGGGCAGGAAGTTGCGGGCCGGGTCCTCAGCGTTGATGCGGCATTCGATCGCGTGGCCGCGCAGCGCGATGTCGTCCTGCGTCAGCCGCAATGGCGCGCCGCCCGCGATCAGCAGCATCTCGCGCACCAGGTCGACCCCGGTGACCATCTCGGTCAGCGGATGCTCCACCTGGATGCGCGTG
>JAFKFJ010000307.1 GCA_017307335.1 Alphaproteobacteria bacterium
CTGCGGCGCGACGCTGGTCCAGCGCGCCGGCGCCGAGGCATGGCGCACGGTGGCGGAGACCTTCGGCAAGGCGTCGTCGAGCAAGTATTCCGGGATCAAGATCCAGCCGGGCGACAGGGTGCGCTTGGTCACGCCCGGCGGCGGCGGCCACGGCGATCCGCGCGGGCGCAGCCGCGAAGCGGTGCGCGCCGACCTCGCCGAAGGCTTCGTCTCGCCCGCGCAGGCTGCAGCCGCCTATGGATACGCCGCGGAAGGAGGCACCTAGCATGCGCTTCTCCGCGAATGGCTACTACGTCGAGCGCTACATCAAGTGCGCGAACTGCGGCGTGCTGGTCTACGGCCCCGGCCTCTCCGCCACGCGCGACGGGCGAGAGGTAACGTTCTGCTCGCAATGGTGCATCGACTGGCTGGCGTTCCGCGAGAACGACGCCGCCGACACACCGCCGCCGATGCCGCGCACGCAACGCTGATTGTCAGGGACATCTCGCGATGAATGAAGCCGCCCGGAACTTCTCGCTGGAGGACATGGATCGCGCCTCCCTGTTCCATCCGCTCACCTCCATCGCCGACCACCTGAACAAGGGGCCGACGATCTTCTCCGGCGGCCAGGGGGTGCGCATCCGCGACCAGGCGGGACGCGACCTGATCGACTGCGCCTCCGGCCTGTGGTGCGTCAATGTCGGCTATGGGCGCGAGGAACTGGCCGAGGCCGCGGCGCAGGCGATCCGCGACCTCAGCTACTACCACATCTTCGGCTCCGCCTCGAACGAGCCGGTGATCCGGCTGGCCGACAAGGTGCTGACGCTGTTCCACGAGCGCGCCGGCGCCCCGCATCTGTCGAAGATCTTCTTCGGCACGTCGGGCTCGGACGCCAACGACACCAACTACAAGCTCGTCCGCTACTACAACAACCTGCTCGGGCGGCCGCAGAAGAAGAAGGTGATCGGCCGGCTGGGCGGATATCACGGCCTGACCTTCGCCGCCGGCAGCCTGACCGGCATTCCGACCTATCACCGCGCGTTCGACATGCCGATCGAGGGCGTGCTGCACGCCTCGTGCCCGCACCACTTCCGGTTCGCGACCGAAGGCGAGAGCGAGGCCGCGTTCTCCGACCGCATGGTCGCCGAGCTGGAGGCGATGATCGCGCGCGAAGGCGCCGACACGATCGCCGCCTTCATCGCGGAGCCGATCATGGGCACCGGCGGCGTGCTGATCCCGCCGGCCGGCTACCTCGCCCGCGTGCAGGAAATCCTGCGTGCGAACGACATCCTGTTCATCGCCGACGAGGTCATCACCGGCTTCGGCCGGCTCGGTGCGTGGTTCGCGACCGGCCACTACGGCCTGCAGCCGGACCTGGTGACGCTCGCGAAGGGCATCACCAGCGCCTATTTCCCGCTCTCCGCCGTCGTGGTGTCCGGGAAGATCTGGGACGTACTGCGCAAGGCCTCGCTCGAGATGGGGCCGGTGATGCACGGCTTCACATATTCCGGCCATCCGGTCGGCGGCGCCGTGGGCCTCGCCAACCTCGCGATCATGGAGCGCGAGGCGCTGCCCGAGAATGCGGCGGCTGTCGGCACCTACTTCCTCGACCGGCTGCGCGCGCGCGTGGGCGACAACCCCTACGTGGGCGACGTGCGCGGCGAGGGTCTGATGCTCGCGGTGGAGTTCATCGCCGACAAGGCCCGGCGGCGGTTCTTCGAGCCCGGTCGTGCCCCGCACCGCGTTGTCGCCGGCAAGGCGATGCAGCAGGGCGTCGTCGTGCGGGCGCTGCCGTTCATCGAGGTGGTCTCGTTCTCGCCGCCACTGTGCATGACGCGCGCGGAGGCGGACGAGTCGATCGAGCGGTTCGCGCAGGCGCTGGAGGCCGCGACGCCGGAACTCGCGGCGCTGGCCGCCGCCTAGCCGCGCGGTGTCGCAAGCGCGGGGTGATTTCGGGGATGTCCTGAAGCGGGCCGAGGCGCTCGTGCCGGTCTGGCGCGAGCGCGCGGCGCACACCGACGCGCTGCGGGCGCTGCCGGCCGAGACCGTCGCCGAGATCAAGGAAAGCGGCGTCGCGCGCATCTTCCAGCCGGCCCGCTTCGGCGGCTGCGAGGCGCCGCTGGAGGCGATGGTGCACGTGCTCAGCACCCTGGCGCGCGGCTGCGCCTCCTCCGCCTGGGTCACGGCGCAGCACGCCTCGCACAACCTGCTGATCGCCCTGTGGCCGGAGGCGGCGCAGCGCCGCATCTGGGAGCGCGACCCCACGGTGCTGGTCAGCGGCAGCCTGGCGGCGGCGAGCGGCTGGGGCCGGCGCGTCCCCGGCGGCTACATGATCGGCGGCCGTTGGCCGTGGGCGAGCGGGGTCACCACCTGCGACTGGGGCATCGTCGCCGCCAGCACCGACGACGGGCAGAACCGGGTCGGCATCCGCCACTACCTGCTGCCGCGCGCGGAGTTCGAGGTCATCGACGTCTGGCACGCGATGGGGCTGCGCGGCACGGCGAGCAACGACATTGCCATCGCCGAAGCCTTCGTGCCGGAAGCGATGACGCTCCCGATCGACCAGATGAAGGGCGGCGATGCACCCGGCACCGCGCTGAACACGGCGCTGCTGTATCGCACGCCGTCCTACATGATGTTCGGCGTCATCCAGGGCAGTGTCTGCGTCGGCATCGCGGAGGCGGCGCTGGAGCGGTATCTGACGCACGCGCGCGGGCGCGTGGCACTGATGTCGTCGCAGCGGGTGACCGACTATCCGACGCAGCAGGCGAAGGTGGCGGAAGCGGCGGCCTCGCTCGCCGCCGCGAAGGCGTCGCTGCTGAGCATCTGCCGCGAGGTCACGGACCTGATCGCGAACGGGGCGCTGCCGAGCGCGGAACAGCGCGCGATGTACCGCACGCAGGCGGCGCTCGCCGGCCGGCTGGCGGCGCAGACCGTGAACGCGCTGTGGGACGCGGGCGGCGGCGCCGGCGTGCTCGACGCGAACCCGATGTCGCGCCTGTTCCGCGACATGAGCGCCGCGCAGCGGCATTTCACCATGAACTGGGACGTGAACGCCATCACCTACGGCCGGTTGCTGCTCGGCCTGCCGAGCGACAGCGCGGTGCTGTAGCGGCCGCCGGCTACTCCGCCGCCCGCGCAACCCGATAGCGCGCGGCGCCTGCCTCGGTGACGTAGCCCTCGCGCAGATCCTCCTCGACCGCCGCCGGATCGCGCGCGGCGGGATCGCCATAGCCGCCGCCCCCCGGTGTCACCAGTTGCACGCGATCGCCCGGCATGAAGGTCACGTTGGCATATTTGCTGCTGGAGAGCTTGCCGTAGAGCGCCATCACCGTCTGCCAGTCATCCGCGTCGGCCTTGCGGATCAGCGTGGCGCCGTTGCCGCCCTCATCGCCCCCGAACAGCGCCCACGGCTTCACCTCATGCCGGTCGCTGCACTGGCTGCCGGTGATCGGCACCTCCGTGATCAGCAGCGTCCGCCGATAGCCGAGGCCGCCGCGCCACTGCCCGGCACCGCCGGAATCGGCGATCAGCTCGCTGTTCTCCACCCGCAGCGGAAAGCGCGTCTCGAACACCTCGGTCGGGTTGAAGCGGCAGTTGCCGTTGATCGCGATGACGCAGTCGTTGCCGTCATGGCCATAGCGCCCGCCCCAGCCGCCGGACATCAGGTCGTAGCAGGCGAAATACTCGTCGTACTCGGGGTCGACGCCGCCGAAGACGAAGTTGGTGCCGGTACAGCTCTCGGAGGCCATCGCCCGCTGCGGCACGCACGCGGCCATGGCGCCGATGACGATGTTGGCGAGGCGCGGATGCGTCTCCGTGTTGCCGGCGACGAGCGGGCCGGGGAAGTCCACATTGGTCACGGTTCCCGGCGCCGAGACCACGCGGATCGGGCGGAAGCAGCCCGAGTTCTTGGGAATCGACGGATCGGTGATGTGCAGCAGCCCATTGTAGACAGCGCCTGTCGTCACGCCGAGCGTGGCGTTGATCGGGCCACGCGCCTGCTTCGAGCTGTGGCTGAAATCGGCCACCACCTCATCGCCCTGAACGTGCACGTCCACCCGGACGGTGTAGGGCTGACGGGTGATGCCATCATTCTCCACCACGTCCGCGAACGAGTACATGCCGTCGGGAAAGGCCGCGATCTCGGCGCGCATGCGGCGCTCCGAGTAGTCCATGAGGTCTTCGCAGGTGCGGGTGAACACGTCCTTGCCGTATTTGCGCACGATCTGGCTGATACGATCGACGCCGAGATCGACCGCGCCGATCATCGCCCGCAGGTCGCCGTAGTTCTGCCGCGGCGTGCGGACGTTGGCGAGCAGGAGCTTCCAGACCTCCTCGACATCCACGCCGGCCTTCTTGATCTTCACCGGCGGCACGCGCAGCCCTTCGTGGAAAATCTCAGTGGCCTCGCCGCAGAACGCGCCCGGCACCATGCCGCCGATCTCGGCGATGTGGCCGATGCAGACCGCGAAGCCGAGCAGCTCGCCATCGACGAAGAACGGCTTGAAGAACGTGTGCTCCGGGCAGTGCAGTCCGCCGCGGTACGGATCGTTGTGCAGCAGCACGTCGCCCTCGCTGAGCGTGTCGAACGGAATCTCCTGCGCGCAGGTCTTGATCAGCAGCGGCATGCCGCCGATCATGGTCGGGCAGAACTCGGCGCACGCGATCATGTCGCCCTTGGCGTCGGCGAGCGCGCAGGTGAAATCCAGCCCCTCGTTGAAGATCGTCGAGTACGACGTCTTCATGAGCAGGATGCCCATCTCCCGGCAGATCGAGACCATCGTCGAATCGAGGATGTTCGCCATCACCATGTCGACCAGGCGGCCGTCGGCCACCCGCCTTGGCGCCGCCTGCTCGACCGGCAGCTTCGGCTGCACGATCTTCAGGCGGATGTCGTCGCGCCCGGTGTCCTTCAGCGACGCCCACTCGACACACCATTCCGAGCAGAACAGCGCCGCGCGACCGTGCCGGGTGCCCTTGATCCCCTGCCCGTAGACCAGCAGCCCGCAATTGTCGCACTTCACGTATTTCTCGATGTAGAACCCGTTCGGAGCGAAGCGCATGACGTGAATTCCGTGCTGGGTGATGCGGACGCCGGCGCGGGCCGCGGCCCGCCATGCCGGATGATAGGCGGGTCGTGCCATGCACGCCAAGCACCCTCGCGCCGCCTGCCGCTGCCCGGCGGCTTCACAGAACGTCCCCGGATCTGCACAATGCCGCGCGAAGGATGCGCAGCAGCAGCGCACCCGCCGGCCGCCGGCGACGATGCAACGCCGCGAAGCGAGGAACACCCGATGACGCGCTCACCCACCGATCCGGCCCTGACCCGCGCCGCCGGCCGGCCGCCCTTCGACGCCGCGCTGCTCGACCGGCTGATGGACCAGGCGGGGCTGGACGCGCTGCTGGTCACGTCGAAGCACAACGTGCAGTACCTGCTCGGCGGGCATCGCTTCTTCTTCTTCGACTACATGGATGCGATCGGCGTCAGCCGCTATCTGCCGATCATGATCTATCCAAAGGGCGCGCCTGAGCGGGCCGCCTATGTCGGCAATGCCATGGAGTCCTACGTGCAGGAGGTGGAGCCGCTGTGGGTGCCGGAGATGCGGGCCGCCGCATGGGGCTCGCTGGACGCGATGGACGTCGCGGCCGAGCATCTGTCGAAGCTGGGCCTGGCCTCGGCGCGGATCGGCGTCGAGCTCGCCTTCCTGCCGAGCGATGCCGACGCCGCCCTGCGCACCGCCCTGCCCCAGGCCCGGGTGACGGACGCGCTGCCAGTGCTGGAACGGCTGCGGGCGCGCAAGACGCCGGCCGAACTGGAGAACCTGCGGCAGGCGTCGGAACGCGTGATCGCCGCGATGGAGGCGGTGATCGCGACGCACGGGCCGGGCACCACCAAGCGCGCGCTGGTCGAGGCGCTGCGGCGCGAGGAGGTCAACCGCGGCCTGACGTTCGAATACTGCCTGATTGCCGCGGGCAGCAGCCATAACCGCGCGCCATCGGAACAGCGGTGGGAGGCGGGCGACGTGCTCTCGCTCGATTCCGGCGGCAATTACCACGGCTATATCGGCGACCTCGCGCGCATGGCCGTGCTTGGCGAGCCGGATGCGGAGCTGCAGGACCTGCTTGCCGAGATCGAGGCGATCCAGCAGGCGGCGATGGGCGCGATCGCGCCGGGCACGGCGGGCAGGGCCATCTATGCAGCGGCCGAAGCGGCGCTTGCCGCCGCGCCGAACCGCAGCCGGATTCACTTCCTCGCCCACGGCATGGGCATGATCACGCACGAAGCGCCGCGCCTGACCAGCACCGGGCCGGTCCCCTACCCGGCCGACGACGCCGAGCGGCCGCTCGAGTCCGGCATGGTGCTTTCGGTGGAAACGACGCTGCTGCATCCGCGGCGGGGCTTCATCAAGCTCGAGGACACGGTGGCCGTGACCGACACCGGGCGCGACCTGTTCAGCCCGCAGGCGCGCGGGTGGAACCGCGGCGGGACCGCGATCGGGGCCGCGGCCGCGCGCTGAGAGGACCAGGCCATGCGCTGGTCGCGCATGCTCACGATGCTGGACGTGCACGCGGAGGGCGAGATCGGCCGCGTCGTCACCGGCGGGCTCGGGCCGGTGCCCGGGGCCACAATGCTCGACAAGATGCGGCACATCAACGAGGTCGACGACACGATCCGCCGGTTCACCGTCTATGAGCCGCGCGGCTGCGCGCAGGCGACGGTGAACCTGCTGCTGCCGCCATGCGACCCGCGGGCGGACGCAGGCTTCATCGTGCTGCAGGCGGACCGCGCGCACGCCATGTCGGGCTCCAACGCGATGTGCGTGACGGCGGCGCTGCTGGAGACCGGCATCGTCGCGATGACCGAGCCGTTGACCCGGCTGACGCTCGATACGCCGGCGGGCCTCGTCGGCGTTGCCGCCGCCTGTCGCGACGGCCGCTGCGAGCGCATCACGCTCGACATGCCGCCCTCCTTCGTCGCGGCCCCGGACGTGGCGCTGGAGGTGGAGGGGCTCGGTCCGGTACGGCTCGACGTGGCGTTCGGCGGTGTGTTCTACGCGCTGGTGGATGCGCGGGCCGCGGGGCTGGAGATCACGCGCGCCAATGCGCGGCGGCTGGTCGAGGCGGGCAGCCTGATCAAGCGGGCGGTGAACGCGCAGGTGCATGTCGCGCATCCGCTGCTGGCGGGGCTCGACCATGTCAGCTACGTCATGTTCTGCGACCGCGACCGCGCCGATGCCGCCGTTCTGCGCGGCGCCACGATCGTGCTTCCCGGCCGTTGCGACCGCTCCCCCTGCGGCACCGGCAACGCCGCCCGCCTCGCCGTGCTGCACGCGCGCGGCGCGATCGGCGTGGGCGAGCGCCTGCGCGCGCGCTCGGTGATCGACAGCGAGTTCGAAGTCGGTATCGCCGGCACGACGGAGGTGGGCGGCATCGCCGCCGTGCTGCCGCAGATCTCCGGCCGCGCCTGGATCTTCGGCGTGCACCAGTGCGGGCTTGATCCGACCGACCCGTATCCGCGCGGCTTCACGCTGTCAGACATGTGGGGACCGGACGTGCAGGTGACGGACTGACTGCCGGCTGCGGGCCACGACCGACGATGATGAGCACTATGTCTACGCCATGGCCCTCCCTTGATCCGGCGCCCAGCCATGTGTTTATTTTGACAGATTTGTACACAATGCTGGATCGCCCGCATGCGCACGAATATTGATATCGACGACGAGTTGCTGTCTCAGGCCATGGCTGCGGCTGGCTTGTCGACCAAACGAGCCACAGTGGAAGAGGGCTTGCGGCTTCTGGTTCGCGTGCGCAAGCAGGCCAAGGCGCTTGCGGCACTCAAGGGACTGGGTTGGGAAGGCGATTTGGACGAAATGCGCGAGCGCCGCTCACCACGCCAGTCATGATTCTCGTCGACAGCTCCGTCTGGATCGCGCATCTGCGTGGTCTTCGAACGCCCGCAACTGTCAGACTGAAGCCGCCGCCAGTCGGGAACCGCTTCTGATCGGCGACCTCATCCTGCTCGAGGTTCTTCAAGGCGCCCGCGATGAATATCATGCTGCGCAGATTGAACGCGGACTTCGCCAGTATGCTCTCGTGCCGCTTCTGGGCGCCGATCTTGCCCCTCGCGCCGCCAGGAATTATCGCAAGCTGAGGGAGCTAGGCATCACGATCCGCAAAGCGGCCGACATCATCATCGGCACCTTCTGTATCGAGCACCGCCACGCGTTGCTGCACGACGACCGGTATTTCGCTCCGATGCAAGAACATCTCGGCCTCATGGTCGCATAAGGCGCCGGGATGTCGCCCGTTAGCCTGTCGCGCTATGGCGTAGATTTGGCGGAGAGAGTGGGATTCGAACCCACGGTACCCATACAGGTACAACGGTTTTCGAGACCGTCCCGATCGACCGCTCCGGCACCTCTCCGCGGCCGTCGCTTTATAGGCAGGACCGGCGGGCGCGGCAACGCCGGGGGCGGTTGTCAGGTCTGCTGCGCCGCAATAGGCTCAGGTCCGGGAAGGCTCACAATACACATTCATAGGGAGACCGTACGATGACCCTCGGCCGCCGCGACGCCCTCAAGAGCGTCCTGCTTGCCGCCGGCGCGACGCTCGCTGCCCCGGCCATCATGCGGCATGCCGCGCTCGGTGCCGATCCGATCAAAGTTGCCGGCATCCATGACGCCTCCGGCGGCCTCGACATCTACGGCAAGCCGATGATCGCCTGCCTGGAATTCGCGGTGGACGAGGTGAACGCCGCCGGGGGCCTGCTCGGGCGGCCGGTCGAGCTCATCAACTACGACCCCCAGTCCAACATCCAGCTCTACACGCAGTTCGCGACCCAGGCCGCGACCAAGGACCGGGTGGCGGTGGTGCATGGCGGGATCACCTCGGCCTCGCGCGAGGCGATCCGGCCGATACTCCGTCGTTTCAACACGCTCTACTTCTACAATACCCAGTACGAAGGCGGCGTGTGCGACCGCAACTGCTTCTGCACCGGATCGACGCCGGCGCAGAACGTGCAGAAGCTGATTCCCTACATCCTCGAGAAATGGGGCAAGAAGGTCTACGTGGTCGCTGCCGACTACAACTACGGCCAGATCACCGCCAAATGGATCACCAAGTATACCCGCGAAGGCGGCGGGCAGGTGCTGGCGGCCGACTTCTTCCCGCTCGACGTCACCAATTTCGGGCCCGCCATCAGCAAGATCCAGGCGGCCAAGCCCGATGCGGTGGTCTCGGCGCTGGTCGGCGGCGCGCATGTCTCCTTCTACCGGCAATGGGCGGCGGCGGGGATGAAGAAGCAGATCCCCATGGCCTCCACCACGTTCGGCGACGGCAGCGAGACCGTGTTGCTCTCGCCCGAGGAGAATGACGGCATCATCGCCGCGTTCAGCTGGTTCCAGGAGATCGACAACCCGGCCAACACGGCGTTCCTGGAGAAGTTCCATGCCAAGTTCGGCGCCAGGGTGCCCTACATCCCGCCTGAGCTGCCGATGCGGACGTATATCGGCTTCAACCTGTGGGCCGAGGGCGTCCGGCGCGCCAAGTCGATCGACCGGATGAAGGTGATCGCGGCGCTGGAGAGCGGCATCGCGCTCGACACGCCGGCCGGCAAGACGGTGCTCGACCCGAAGACCCACCACTGCACGCTGGACGTGTTCCTGGCCTCGGCCTACGGCCACGGATTCAAGGTGCTGCAGACCTTTCCGCAGCAGCCGCCGCTCGACACCGCGATGGTCTGCGACCTGAAGGCGCATCCGAACACCAACCAGCAGTTCGTCGTGGACGTGAAGATCTAGGGCGCCGGCGCTTGGACTACGCGATCGTCGTCGCGCTGCAGATCGCGACCGGCGTCGCGACACTGGTGATCATCAGCCTCGGGCTCGCCGTGGTGTTCGGGATGATGCGCGTCATCAACCTGGCCCACGGCGAGTTTCTCATGCTCGGCGGCTACAGCGCGCTGCTGGCGCGTGGCGCGGGCGTGAACCTGTGGGTGGCGCTGCTGGTGGTGCCGCCGCTCGCGGTCGGGCTGGTGGGCGCGATCGTCGAGCGGCTGCTAATCCGCCGCCTGTACGGCCGCATGATCGACACGATGCTGGCGACCTGGGGCCTCTCGCTCGCGCTGATCGGCGGCGTGAACATGGTGTTCGGCAACAGCATCTCGGGCTTCTCGGCGCCGCTCGGCAGCTTCGTCGTCGGGCGGTTCCACGTCGCGAGCTATGACATGTTCCTGGTTGTCGCGGCCGTCGTCCTGTCGCTCGCGATCTGGGCGGTGCTGCGGCTGACGCCGGCGGGCCTGCTGGCGCGCGGCACGATGCAGAACCCGGAGATGGCGGCCGCCCTCGGCGTCGCGCCGGAGCGCGTGTATGCGGTGACGTTCGCCGCGGGCGCGGCGCTGTCCGGGCTCGCCGGCGGCCTGATCGCGCCGGTTGCGGGCGTCGTTCCGACCATGGGCACCGCCTATATCGCGAAGGCGTTCATCGCCGTCATCACCGGCGGGGCCGCGATGCTGGCCGGCACGCTGGTGGCCTCGGGCCTGCTGGGCACCGTCGCGACCGCCGTTACGTTCCTGAGCACGCCGGTGTTCGGCGAAGTGGCGCTGCTCGCGGTCGCGATCGTTCTGCTCCGGCTGCTGCCGCGGGGCATCACGGGGCGCTTCCTGCGGCGGGCGCTGTGATGCGCACCGCCCTGCCGATCGCCCTCGCCCTCGCCGTCGCGGTGCTTGCGGCCCTGCTGCTGCCGCGGCTGCTGGAACTCTTCGCCCTGATCAACGCCACGGTGTTCGTCAGCATGGCGCTGCTGGCGCTCAGTCTCGGGCTGGTCTGGGGGTTCGGCGGCATCCTCTGTTTCGGGCAGACCGCGTTCTTCGGGCTCGGCGCCTATTCCTATGCGATCGCGGCGATCAATTTCGGCGACTCAACCGCCGCGGTGCCGATTGCGCTGGCCATGCCGACGCTGCTGGCGCTGGGGCTCGGCTACCTGATGTTCTACGGGCGCATCAGCGACGTGTACATGGGCGTGATCACCCTGACGACGACGCTGATCCTGAACAAGTTCACCAACTCGACTGCCGGCGACGAGTGGCGCATCGGCAGCGCCCCGCTCGGCGGCTTCAACGGCATTCCCGGCACGCCGCCGCTGAACGTGCCGTTCCATCCCGACATTCCGCTCGACCCCGAGCAGGTCTTCGACGTCGCGGTGATCTGCCTCGCGCTCTGCTATGCGGTCGCCAAGCTGGTGCTGCGCAGCCGCTTCGGGCGCGTCGCCATGGCGATCCGCGAGAACGAGGTGCGCGCCGAGCTGCTGGGCTACGACGTGCGGCTGCACAAGCTCGGGCTGTTCGCGCTCGGCGGCGCGATGGCCGGGCTCGCCGGCGTGCTGTTCGCCAACTGCGTGTTCGTCAGCCCCACGATGTTCTCGCTGTCCTACGCGGGACAGGTCATCATCTGGGTGCTGGTGGGCGGCCTTGGCACGCTTGTCGGGCCGGTCATCGGGGCCATTCTTGTGCAATTGCTGACCACCTATGCCGGGACGCTGCCCGACCTCGACCCGAACCTGCTGCTGGGGGTGCTGTTCATGCTCGCGGTCGTCATCGTTCCCCTGGGACTGCTGCCGACCGCGCAGGCGGTGCTTCCCCGGCTGCGGCGCCGCGTGCCTGCGTGAGCACGCTGCTGGCAACCCAGGACCTCGCCATGCATTTCGGCGGCGTCGCCGCGGTGAATGGGGTGAGTTTCGCGGTTGCCGAGGGTGAGCTGCGGTGCCTGATCGGTCCGAACGGCGCGGGCAAGAGCACGTTCTTCAAGTGCCTCACCGGCCAGCTCAAGCCCACCGCCGGACGCATCTTCTGGCGCGACCGTGACATTACCGGCCTCGACCCGTTCGCGGTCGCCCGGCTCGGCGTCGGGATCAAGACGCAGGTGCCATCCCTGTTCGACGGCCTGACGGTGCTGGAAAGCGTCGTGCTCGCGCTGCGCCGCCGCTTCACCGAGGCGCCCGCGCAGGCGCGGGCGCGGGAG
>JAFKFJ010000308.1 GCA_017307335.1 Alphaproteobacteria bacterium
CCCCGGCGCCCGCCACGCTGGGGGGCGCACGGCTCCTGCCCGCGGGGCGCCGCTGCCCGGGGGGCTGGCTGGTGGTGCGCGAGGCGGCGGCGGTGGCGCCGCCGGTGGCGGCGCGGCCCGGCGCGGTCTGGGACGGCCGCTTCCGCCTCGCCGACGATGCCGAGCCGCCGCCTGGCGCGGTGCTGGGGGCGCTGGGGAGCGACTATGTGGCGCTGCCGCGTCCGCAGCGATTGCCGGCGGCGGCGCTGCCCGGCCTGCCGGCGCTGCGGCTGCACGGGGTTGTGGTCGCCGTGCCGCATGTCCTGTATCCTGATGCCGAACGCTGTGGCCGCTGCCGCGCATCCCTCGCACCGGGCATGCCGCTGGCCGGTGCGGCGTTCGTGCCGGCCCGCCGAGCGGCGTAGGGCTGCCACGCGCATGCGAGCCAGGGGACGCGCCGGGGGATGCACCGGAACCGGCGCCACCCTATGTTCGGTGTGTTGGCAAGGGTCCTGTTAAGGCTTGCCAGGGAAGGCTAGGGCTGCCAGGGATGATGTGGCCGGTGCCGGCCAGGGAACGAGATGAGCAATTTCGGCCGTAACCTCGCGCTTTGGGTTATCATCGCACTGCTGCTGGTGGTGCTATTCAACCTCTTCCAGCCCGGCGCGGGGCGCAGCGTCGACACCCAAATCGCCTATTCCGACTTCATCGGCGAAGTGAACGCCGGGCATGTGCGCGAAGTCGCGATCCAGGGCCGCACCGTCACCGGCCACCTCACCGACAACCGCACCTTCCAGACCTACATGCCGGAGGACGCGACGCTCGGGCAGCGCCTGATCGACAAGGGCGTGCGCGTCATCGCCAAGCCGGAGGAGAGCGATGTGCCGCCGCTGCTGCACATCCTGCTCAACTGGTTCCCGATGCTGCTGCTGATCGGCGTGTGGGTGTTCTTCATGCGCCAGATGCAGGCCGGCGGCGGGCGGGCGATGGGCTTCGGCAAGTCGCGCGCGCGCATGCTGACCGAGAAGCAGGGGCGCGTGACGTTCGATGACGTGGCCGGCATCGACGAGGCCAAGGGCGAGCTTCAGGAGATCGTCGAATTCCTGAAGGACCCGCAGAAATTCCAGCGCCTGGGCGGCAAGATCCCGAAGGGCGTGCTGCTGGTGGGGCCGCCCGGCACCGGCAAGACATTGCTCGCGCGCGCCATCGCCGGCGAGGCGAACGTGCCGTTCTTCACCATCTCCGGCTCCGATTTCGTGGAGATGTTCGTGGGCGTCGGCGCCAGCCGCGTGCGCGACATGTTCGAGCAGGGCAAGAAGAACGCGCCGTGCATCATCTTCATCGACGAGATCGACGCGGTCGGCCGCCATCGCGGCGCCGGCCTGGGCGGCGGCAACGACGAGCGCGAGCAGACGCTGAACCAGATGCTCGTCGAGATGGACGGGTTCGAGAGCAACGAGGGCGTGATCCTCATTGCCGCGACCAACCGCCCCGACGTGCTCGACCCCGCGCTGCTGCGCCCGGGGCGCTTCGACCGGCAGGTGGTGGTGCCGAACCCGGACGTGAACGGGCGCGAGAAGATCCTGCGCGTGCACATGCGCAAGGTGCCGCTGGCCGCCGATGTCGATCCGAAGACGATCGCGCGCGGCACGCCCGGCTTCTCCGGCGCCGACCTCGCGAACCTGGTGAACGAGGCGGCCCTGCTCGCCGCGCGCATCGGCAAGCGCGTGGTGGCGATGGCGGAGTTCGAGCACTCCAAGGACCGGGTGATGATGGGCGCGGAGCGGCGCAGCCTCGTGATGAGCGAGGCGGAGCGGCAGATGACCGCCTATCACGAGGGCGGGCACGCGCTGTGCGCCATCCACGAGCCGGAATGCGACCCGGTGCACAAGGCCACGATCATTCCGCGCGGCCGGGCACTGGGACTGGTGATGAGCCTGCCCGAAGGCGACCGCTACTCGAAGAGCAAGTCCAAGCTGGTCGCCGAGCTCACGATGGCGATGGGCGGGCGTGCGGCGGAGGAGATCATCTTCGGCGCCGACAAGGTTTCCACCGGCGCCGGCGGCGACATCAAGGCCGCGACCGAGCAGGCGCGGCGGATGGTGACCGAATGGGGCATGAGCGACCGGATCGGCATGATCGCCTATGGCGACAACAGCCAGGAGGTGTTCCTCGGCCACTCGGTGACCCAGAACAAGAGCGTGTCGGAGGCGACGGCGCGCGCGATCGACGCCGAGATCAAGCAGATCATCGACGCCGCCTATAGCCGCGCACGGCAGATCCTGACCGAGAATCTCGAGGAGCTGCACCGGCTGGCGCGCGGGCTGCTGGAATACGAGAC
The DNA here is from genome assembly GCA_017307335.1 of Alphaproteobacteria bacterium. Taxonomy (GTDB): domain Bacteria; phylum Pseudomonadota; class Alphaproteobacteria; order Acetobacterales; family Acetobacteraceae; genus JAFKFJ01. The sequence goes on from JAFKFJ010000308.1 coordinate 2,321, forward strand.
GCTGAGCGGCGACGAGATCCGCACGGTGCTGCGCGGCGAGCCGGTGATCCGCAAGATCGTCGATGAGCCGGCGCCGGACTCGCGCCGCGCCTCCGTCCCCGCCGCGGGCCGGCCGGCGCCGCCGCCGCCCGGCGGGCTGGGAGCCGCCCCGCAGCCGGGCTGAACCATTGCTCGAACCGATGGGCCTGCTGCACGGCGCGGCCGCGGCGGCGGCCGTGGGCGCGGGTGCGGCGGTGTGGCTGGCGGGCGGGCCGACGGCCTTTGCGCTTGCCCGGCGGGAAGGCGAGGCGGAGATCCGCCCGGCCACCGCGTTCGGCGCCGCCCTGGCCCCGCTGACCGTGGCCCCGCCGCCCTGGGCCGGGCTGCCCGCCGGGCGGCCGCTGGTCATGGGCATCCTCAACGCAACGCCGGACAGTTTTTCCGATGGCGGTCGGCACCCCGACCCGGCCCGAGCGATCGCGCACGGGCGGGCGATGCTGGCGGAAGGGGCGGACGTGATCGACGTCGGCGGCGAGAGCACGCGCCCCGGCGCCGCGCCGGTGCCGGCCGAGGCGGAACAGGCGCGCGTGCTGCCGGTGGTGCGGGCGCTGGCCGCCGAGGGCGCGGTGATCTCCATCGACACCCGCAACGCAGCGACAATGGCGGCGGCCCTGGATGCGGGGGCGCGGATCGTGAACGACGTCTCGGCCCTCGCGCACGACCCGGCGGCGGCGGCGCTGGTCGCCGCCCGGCGCTGCCCGGTGGTGCTGATGCACATGCGCGGGACCCCGGTCACCATGCCCAGCCTGACGCGGTATCGCGACGCCGTGTTCGACGTGACGCACGAACTCGCCGCCCGCGTCGCGGCGGCGGAGGCTGCCGGGGTGGCGCAGGCCGCGATGGCGCTGGACCCCGGGATCGGGTTCGCCAAGGGCACGACGGCCAATCTCGACATCCTGGCGCGGCTGCCGGTGCTGCTGAACCTGGGGTGCCGGATCGTGGTCGGCGCCTCGCGCAAGGGCTTCATCGGCAAGCTCACCGGCGAGGACGAGGCGGACCGGCGGGCACCGGGCTCGATCGCCGCCGGGCTCGCCGCCCTGCTCGGCGGCGCGCTGGTGCTGCGCGTGCACGACGTGGCGGCGACGGTCCAGGCGGTGCGGGTCTGGCAGGCGGTGTTCGCGGCCCCCCATACTTCGTAAGGACCGTGTCAGCGTTTCGGTGGTAAACTGGCGGCGGTTCCGTTCTTCAACGCACAGGATAGTCCCGCGCATGGCTCCGACCCGGCATCTGTTCGGCACCGACGGCATCCGCGGCACCGCCAATATCGAACCCATGACGGCCGAGACGGCGCTGGCGCTCGGCCAGGCGGCGGGGCTGCGGTTCACCCGTGGCGCGCACCGCCACCGGGTGGTGATCGGCAAGGACACCCGCCTGTCCGGCTACATGCTGGAACCCGCGCTGACCGCGGGCTTCATCGGCGCCGGGATGGACGTGGTGCTGGTGGGCCCGCTGCCCACGCCGGCGATCGCCATGCTGACGCGCAGCCTGCGCGCCGATCTCGGCGTGATGATCTCCGCCAGCCACAACCCGTTCGAGGACAACGGCATAAAACTGTTCGGCCCGGACGGGTTCAAGCTGTCGGACGCGACCGAGGCGGAGATCGAGGCGATGATGGCCGCCGACCGCTCCGCCCAGCTCGCCGGCCCCCGCCGGCTGGGCCGTGCGAGCCGGCTGGAGGACGCGCAGGGGCGCTACATCGAGGCGGCCAAGGCCTCCTTCCCCCGTGGCCTGCGGCTCGACGGGCTGCGCATCGTGGTCGATTGCGCCAACGGGGCCGCCTATCGCGTGGCGCCCACGGTGCTGTGGGAGCTGGGGGCGGAGGTGATCCCGCTCGGCGTGGCGCCCGACGGGTTCAACATCAACCGGGGCTGCGGCTCGACGGTGCCGGAGTTCCTCTCGGCCGAGGTGCAGCGGCAGGAGGCGCATCTGGGCCTCGCGCTGGACGGCGACGCCGACCGGCTGATCCTGTGCGACGAGGCCGGGCGGATCGTGGACGGCGACCAGGTGCTGGCGCTGATCGCCCGCTCCTGGAGCGAGAGCGGGCGGCTGGTGGGCGGCGGCGTGGTGGCGACCGTGATGTCCAATCTCGGCCTGGAGCGGTTCCTCGCCGGCCGCGGCCTGACGCTGCACCGCACCCGGGTCGGCGACCGCTATGTGGTCGAGCAGATGCGTGCCGAGCGTTTCAATGTCGGTGGGGAGCAGTCCGGCCACATGATCCTGGCCGACTACGCGACGACCGGCGACGGGCTGCTGGCGGCGCTGCAGGTGCTGGCGGTGCTGGTGGAGCAGGGGCGGCCGGCGAGCGAGACGCTGTCGCTGTTCGCCCCGCTGCCGCAGGTGCTGCGCAATGTGCGCTATGAGGGCGCGCCGCCGCTGGCGATGCCCTCCGTGCGGGCCGCGATCGCGGAGGCGGAGGCGAAGCTGGCCGGCATCGGCCGGCTGCTGATCCGCCCGAGCGGGACCGAGCCGGTGGTGCGCGTGATGGCGGAGGGCGAGGACGCGCAACTGGTCGCAGAGCTGGTGGCGTTCCTGTGCGAGCGCATCGCCGCAGCCGCCGCCCGCGCGCCGGACGCCGCATGAAGGGCCGCGTCCTGGTCGTCGCCGGGTCCGACTCCGGCGGCGGCGCGGGCATTCAGGCGGACATCAAGACCCTCACGGCGCTCGGCGCCTATGCCGCGACCGCGGTCACCGCGCTGACGGTGCAGGACACGCGCGGCGTGCGCGACGTGCTGCCGGTGCCGCCCGCCTTCGTCGCGGCCCAGATGCGGGCGGTGCTGGACGATATCGGGGCCGACGCGATGAAGACCGGCATGCTGGCCGATGCGGCGACCATCGACGCGGTGTGCGACGCGCTGGATGCGCATGGCGGCCGCCCGGCCCTGGTGCTGGACCCGGTGATGGTGGCGAAGGGCGGGCAGGCGCTGCTCGCCCCGGCCGCGCTGGCGACGCTGAAGCGGCGGCTGCTGCCGCACGCCGCGGTGCTGACGCCCAACGTGCCGGAGGCCGAGGTGCTGAGCGGCTCCACGATCGCCGACGAGGCGGGGCTGTGGCGCGCGGCGGAGGCGCTGCTGACCCTCGGCGTGCCGGCGGTGCTGCTGAAGGGCGGGCACCTGCCGGGCGAGAGCGTCGTCGACCTGCTCGCGACCGAGTCCGGCACAGCGATCTTCCGGGCACCGCGCATCGTCTCCCGTCACACCCATGGGACCGGCTGCACCCTTGCGAGCGCGATCGCGGCCGGGCTGGCCCAGGGGATGACGCTGCGGCCTTCGGTGGAACGGGCGCGCGCCTATGTCCGCGCGGCGATTGCCGCGGCCCCCGGCTATGGCGCCGGGCATGGCCCGCTGAACCATGCCGTGACCTGCGACGCCGGCCGACTGGCGGCGGCGTAGCCGCCGGCTCCATTGCGCTTTCCCACCTTTGTGACGGATTGCGTGACCATCGCGCTTGCGCGTCGGCCGGTCGCGGGATAGGAGGGCCGTGGGTCACGCCCCCCCACCGGGGCGCTTCTCTTCTGAAAGGGAGAGCCACGATGGCACTCGATGCCCCCCGGCCGGACGTGCGTCCGGCGAACCCCAATTTCTCCTCCGGCCCCTGCGCCAAGCGACCCGGCTGGTCGCTCGCCGCCCTCGAGGGCGCGTTGCTCGGGCGCAGCCATCGGGCGCGTGAGCCCAAGGCGCGGATCGTCGAAGTGCTCGCGCGCAGCCGCGCGCTGCTCGGCATCCCGGATGATTGGCGGGTGGCGATCGTGCCCGCCTCCGACACCGGTGCCGTCGAACTCGCGCTGTGGTCGCTGCTCGCTGCGCGGCCGGTCGATGTGCTGGCCTTCGAGAGTTTCTCCCAGGCGTGGGCGACGGACATCACGAAGCAACTGCGCATCGCCGATACACGCATACTCGCCGCGCCTTACGGGCGCCTGCCCGATCTCGCCGCGGTCGATCCGGCGCATGACGTCGTGCTGACCTGGAACGGCACCACTTCCGGCGTGCGGATGCCGCACGGCGACTGGATCGCCGCCGACCGCGCCGGGCTTGTGATCTGCGATGCCACCTCGGCCGCGTTTGCCATGCCGCTGCCTTGGGACAAGCTCGATGCCGTCACATGGTCCTGGCAGAAGGTGCTGGGCGGCGAGGCCGCGCACGGCATGCTGGCCCTTTCGCCGCGGGCGGTGGAGCGGCTGCTGACCTATGCGCCGCCGCGCCCGATGCCGAAGATTTTCCGGCTGACCTCGGGCGGCAAGCTCATCGAAGGCGTGTTCAAGGGCGAGACCATCAACACGCCCTCGATGCTGTGCGTGCAGGATGCGCTGGACGGGCTGCGCTGGGCAGAGCGCATCGGCGGCCTGCCGGCGCTGATCGCGCGCAGCGAAGCCAATCTCGCCGCCATTGCCGAGTGGGTGGCGCGCCGCGACTGGGTGGAGTTCCTGGCCGAAGACCCTGCCGCGCGCTCTTCCACCTCGATCTGCCTGAAGCTGACGGCGCCGTGGTTCACGACGCTGGATGCGGACGCGCAGGCGGCGGCGGTGAAGCGGATCGCGGCGCTGCTGGAAGACGAAGGCGTGGCCAACGACATCGCGGGGCATCGCGACGCGCCGGCCGGGCTGCGCATCTGGGGCGGCGGCACGGTGGAGACTGCGGACATCGCGGCGCTGGTGCCGTGGCTGGACTGGGCCCACGCGGCGGTCGCGGCGGAATACGCCGCGCGCGCCGCGGCCTGAGCCGGCACCGTCGCAACCCGAATGCTGGATTCACGAACGTGAAAGTCCTTATCAGCGACAAGCTGTCCCCCGCGGCGGTGGAGATCTTCCGCGCACGGGGGATCGAGGCCGATGTGCGCTCCGGCCTGACGCCCGCCGACCTGCGGGGCATGATCGGTGACTATGACGGCCTGGCGGTACGCTCGGCGACCAAGGTGACGCGCGAGCTGCTGGATGTCGCCACCAACCTGAAGGTCGTCGGCCGTGCCGGGATCGGCGTGGACAACGTCGACGTGAAGTCGGCGACCGCGCGCGGCGTGGTGGTGATGAACACGCCGTTCGGCAATGCGATCACCACCGCCGAGCACGCGATTGCGATGATGTTCGCGCTCGCCCGCCAGATTCCGGAGGCGAGCACCTCCACCAAGGCGGGCAAGTGGGAGAAGAACCGCTTCCTCGGCACGGAGCTGTTCGGCAAGACGCTGGGCCTGATCGGCTGCGGCAATATCGGCTCGATCGTCGCCGACCGCGCGCAGGGACTGAAGATGCGGGTCGTCGCCTACGACCCGTATCTCACCGCGCAGCGTGCGCTCGATCTCGGCGTCGAGAAGGCGGAGCTGGACGAACTGCTCACGCGCGCCGACGTCATCACGCTGCATACGCCGCTGACCGACACCACGCGCGACATCCTCTCGCGCGAGGCGATCGGGCGCACCAAGCGCGGCGTGCGCATCATCAACTGCGCGCGCGGCGGCCTGATCGACGAGACCGCGCTGTACGATGCGCTGAGGTCCGGCCACGTCGCGGGCGCGGCGCTGGACGTGTTCGAGACCGAGCCGGCAGCCGAAAGCCCGCTGTTCGCGCTGGAGAACGTGGTGTGCACGCCGCATCTGGGCGCCGCCACCGCCGAGGCGCAGGAGAACGTCGCGCTGCAGATCGCCGAGCAGATGAGCGATTTCCTGCTCACCGGCGCGGTCGCGAACGCGATCAACATGCCCTCGGTGTCGGCCGAGGATGCGCCGCGGCTGAAGCCCTACATGGAGCTGTGCCGCCTGCTCGGCTCGTTCGCGGGCCAGCTCACGAGCGCGCGCGAGGGCGTGGTGCGCAGCGTTGCCATCGAGTACGAGGGCCAGGCGGCGGAACTGAATCACCGGCCGCTGACTGCGGCGGCGCTGGCCGGGCTGATGACGCCGATGATGGCGGGTGCGAACATGGTCAACGCGCCCGTGCTGGCGCGCGAGCGCGGCATCGACGTGGCCGAGACAGTGCATGACAGGCCGAGCGAATACCTGACGCTGGTGCGCGTGACCGTGACCACCGACCAGCAGTCGCGCAGTGTGGCCGGCACGCTGTTCGCCGGCTCGCGCCCGCGCATGGTCGAGATCAAGGGCATCCGGGTCGAGGCGGACTTCGCGCGCTACATGCTGTACGTGACGAACCAGGACAAGCCGGGTTTCATCGGCCGGTTCGGCGCGACGCTGGCGGGGGCCGGGATCAACATCGCGACCTTCCATCTCGGCCGGGCCGAGCGCGGCGGCGACGCGATCTGCCTCGTGTCGCTGGACGAGCCGGTGCCCGAGGAGGTCCTGGAGATGGTGCGCACGCTGCCGCTGGTCGTGCAGGCGACGGCGCTCGCCTTCTGATCGCCGCCGGGCGGCGGATCAGGTCGGCTCCTCGACGGTCTTCGCGTTGGGGATCGGCGATGTCGCACTGAGCGCGCGGAAGCTGGTGATCGGGCTCTCGATCGCCAGCTCGTCGAAGCGCAGCTTGATGCGGCGATTGAGCTCGCGCGCCACCGCCCAGCGCTGCCCCGGCACCGTCTGGATGCGCATGCGCAGGACGAAGGCGAGGTCGACGAACTTCTCGACGCCCAGCACTTCGAGGTCGTCGCGGATGGAGGACGCCCAGCGCGGCTCGGCGCGCATGTCGCGCGCGACCGCGCGCACGACGTCGGTGACGTGGTCAGGCTCCTCGTTGAGACCGACGTTGATGTCCAGCACCGCGTAGCCGAAATCGCGCGTCATGTTGGTGACGGTCGTCACCGCGCTGAACGGAATGATGTGTACCGATCCATCGAGCGCGCGCAGCCGGATGGTGCGGATGGACAGCGCCTCCACCGTGCCGGAAAGCCCGCCGAGCGTGACCACGTCGCCCACCTGCATCGTGTTTTCCAGCAGCAGGAACAGGCCGGTGATGATGTCCTGCACCAGCCGCTGCGAGCCGAAGCCGATCGCCAGCCCGACCACGCCCGCGCCCGCCAGCAGGGGGGCGATGTTGACGCCGATCTCGCTCAGCACGATCAGGGCCGCGACCAGGCAGATGGCGACCAGCAGCGCGGTGCGGAACATCGGCAGCAGCGTGCGCAGCCGCGCCGAACGCGCCGCCTGGGCCTCGCGCGTGAGCCGCGCGAGGTAGCGCTGCACCGCCGCGTTGGCGGCCTCCCACGCGAGCAGTGCTGCAAGCAGCGTCAGGACGATGTCGATCAGCGCCGAGACCAGACGCCCGCCGAGCCCGCCGGTCGCGAACCAGGAGAAGCTGTTGAGCCCCCAGGCCTGAAACAGCACGATCAGGGCGACCGCGGCGATGACGGCACTGAGCGACGCGCGGGCGATGGGGTGATAGCGCCGGGCGCGCAGCTCCAGCCCCGGGTGGCGGGCCGCGACGGCGGGGTCGATGCGCAGCGCGCGCTCCAGCCCGCGGATCGTCCAGATGTTGAGCAGCCGCGCCGCGCCCAGCACCACCAGCGCCGCCACGAAGACATGTACCAGACGGGCGAATCCGTCCGGCAACTCCAGCGCCCACACCAGCCAGAGGGCGAGGATGTAGAACACCGCGACGATGTGCCAGACGCTTGCGAGGCGGTTGCGCAGCATGGCTATCGCGCCGCCGCTGCCGTTGGCATGGCCGCGGATCCGCTCGGCGACCGGGAGGCGCGCCAGCAGCACGACCACGACGAGACAGATTCCGACCGCGAGGGCGACGAGCTTGAGCAGCGCGTCGTGTGCCACACGATAGAGGCCGAACAGCAGCCCCACCTCGGCGAAGGCGTAGCCGAACACCGCGATGATCGCGATGCGCCGCACCCAGGCGAGAATGAAGCCCGCCGCTGTGTCCCCGAGCGGCAGCGGGCGCAGCGCGGGCCGCTCCGGCGAGACCAGCGCCCGCGTTGCCGTCACCACGAAGCGGGTGAGAAGATAGGCGTTGAGGACTGCGAGGATCATCAGCCGCGCGGTGTCCGGCGCGCCCAGCGGCGTGCTGAGCAGGACATAGCCGATCGCGCCCACCGCGATGATCGGCAGCACGTCGATGGCGAACCGTAGCGCGGCGAAGGGCATGCGGCGCAGTGACAGGAGGGGCGGGATGTGGCGCCGCCGCTCCACGGTGCCGGCGGTTCGGGGCGGGCGCGCCTGTTCCACCGGCGGCGCGCGCCGTTCAAGCACGGCGATGGTGGGCGCCAGCAGGCGCACTGCCAGCCGCTCGGCGCCGACTGCGACCGCCATGACGACGGCCAGCTTCCACAGCGCGCGCAGCAGATCGACCCGCGTGTCGCGGTTGTGGATGATGTGACCGACCCACCGCGTGAGCAGCGGGAAGTCGGTGAGCGAGCGCATGGTCTCGGCCAGGTCCGCCGACAGGTGCGCCAGCCGATGCGAGGCGCCAACCAGGATCTCCGCACCGAGACTGTCCGGCGCGAGCGGGATCGGCAGCGGCGCCGCCGCCGGCGCCGCGGCAGGCGGAGTCGCCGCTGGCGGCCTGCTCGCGCCCGGCTGGCGGGGGCGGGCGATGGCGTCGCAGGCTGCGGGGTCGCTGGTCGCATCGCCGAGGGCACCGGTGCCGTGGCCGGTGGTGGCGCGTTCGCTGCCGGCGAGGACGGCAGCGCCTTCGCAACCCCTTCCAGCACACCCAGGACCTGCGCCAGCTTCTGCGGGTCGCGCAGCACGTCGAGCACCCGCTGTGCCTCGGCCGGCGTCAGCCGCGGGTCAGCGTTGGCGGGCGTGGGAGCCTGTGCGGGGGCCGGCGTCGGAGTGGGCGTTTGGGCACGGGCGGGCAGGGCCGCCGCCAGCAACGCGATCACGAGCAGGAACAGGCGAAGCATGGCCGGCAGGCGGACCATGCGGCAGGGCGGCCTGTCAACCGCGGCGCACTGAGGGGGCGCATTGAGGGGATGGCACGGGCGCCTGAAGCGGCCCATAAACGCACGATGAAGACGGTGCTGACGGTCCTGCTCGGCCTCGCGATGCTTGGCACGCTCGGGGTGCTGCTCGCCGGCACGATCGGGCTCGCGCGCGGCGGCAACGATCCGTGGCGGTCGAACCGGCTGATGCGCTGGCGGGTGATCCTGCAGGGGATCGCGCTCGCCCTGTTCGCCCTGCTGGTCACCCTGATGCGGTCGTAGTGCGGCGCGGTTTGACAGCGGCGGGGGCCGGGACCTAACGTCCCGCCGGTCTATTGCAGGTGCGAACGGTCGCCGCAGGCGCATGACCCTCGCGGGCGGCGCGGGCGCGCCTTCCCCATGACTTCAGGAACGCCACGGAACGCCATGAAGATCCTCGTCCCCGTCAAGCGGGTCGTCGATTACAACGTCAAAGTCCGCGTCCGCGCCGACGGCACCGGCGTGGAGACCGCCGGGGTCAAGATGTCCATGAACCCCTTCGACGAGATCGGGGTGGAGGAGGCGATCCGGCTGAAGGAGAAGGGGGTCGCGACCGAAATCGTCGCGGTCTCGCTCGGCGTGGCCGCCTGTGCCGAGACGATCCGGACCGCCCTCGCGATGGGTGCGGATCGCGGCATCCTGGTCGAGACCGACGCCGAGCTGCAGCCGCTCGCCGTGGCCAAGCTGCTGCGCGCGCTCGCCGAGCGGGAGCAGCCGCGGCTGATCATCCTGGGCAAGCAGGCGATCGACGACGACATGAACGCGACCGGGCAGATGCTCGCCGCCCT
>JAFKFJ010000015.1 GCA_017307335.1 Alphaproteobacteria bacterium
GGCGCCGCGGCGGTGCGACTCGCGCGCGAGGGGCTCACGCCGCGCCGGATCATGACCCCGGCCGCGTTCCGCAACGCGCTGACCGTGCTGCAGGCGATCGGCGGCTCGACCAACGGGCTGATCCATTTCACCGCGATCGCCGGCCGGCTGGGCATCGACCTGGATCTGGAAACCTTCGACCGGCTGGGGCGCGAGGTGCCCGTGCTGGTCGACCTGAAGCCCTCAGGTGCCCACTACATGGAGCATTTCTGCTGGGCTGGCGGCGTGCCGCGGCTGCTCGCCGAACTGGCACCCCTGCTGGACACCGCCGCGCTGACCGTCGCCGGGGGCACCCTCGCCCACTCGATTGCCGGGGCGGAGTTCGTGCCGGGCCAGGACGTGATCCGCGGCATGGATGCGCCGATCCATCGCGGCGGCGGGCTTGCCGTGCTGCGCGGCAATCTGGCGCCGGCCGGGGCGTTGCTGAAACGTTCCGCTGCTACGCCGGCATTATTGCAGCATGAGGGGCGCGCCGTGGTGTTCGACGGCCTCGCCGACCTCGCGGCGCGGATCGACGACGAGGCGCTCGATGTGCAGGCCGAGGATGTGCTGGTGCTGCGCAACGCCGGGCCGAAGGGCGCGCCCGGCATGCCCGAGGCCGGCTACCTGCCGATCCCGCGGAAGCTCGCCCGCGCCGGCGTGAAGGACATGGTGCGCATCTCCGATGCCCGGATGAGCGGCACGGCGTTCGGCACCATCGTCCTGCACGCGACGCCCGAGGCGGCGATCGGCGGGCCGCTGGCGCTGGTGCGGACCGGCGACCGCATCCGCCTCGATGCGGAGGCACGCCGGCTGGATCTCCTGGTGGGGGAGGCCGAACTCGCCTCCCGCCGGGCCGCCTGGGTTCCGCCGCCCCCGCCGCAGGGAGCCGAGCGCGGCTACCTGCGGCTGTTTCTCGACCAGGTGCTCCAGGCCGATCAGGGGTGCGACTTCGCCTTCTGCCGCCCTGGCGGGGCGGCGCCGGTCAGGTGAGGCCGGTCAGGTGAGAATTGCGCCCTGGTCCTGTTCGGCCGCAGCGTGACGGGCGAGGCCCACGATGTCGCGGAAGAACGCGCTGCCGCGTGTGGTGCGCCGCACCAGCACGCGCCGGCGGTCCTCGCGATCCTCCTCGCGGGCGACGAGATCGAACTGCACCAGCCGGTCCATGATGCGTGTCACGCCGGGTCGTGAAACGTGCAGCATCTCGGCCAGGCTGCTGACGGTGTGCGTCGTCTCGTCCATGTAGACGGTCAGGAACGCCGTGAGCTGCCGCGCGGTGAGATCGCGCCCGTCACGCCGGACGAGCGAGAGCAGCGTGCCGTGCAGAACGATCACATGCGGATCGGTTGCCAAGGCGCGCAGCGAGCGAGCGCCTTCGGAACCAGGCTCGGCCACGTCGGGCTGGGGCAGTTGCGCGACCTTCTGGGCCCGGGCGGAGGCGAAGGCTGATTTGTGCATCATCGTGAATTGTCCGCGTCCGATTCGGGGAAAGTTTTCACCGACGATTCCTAATGGGGCGTAAACTTCCGGCCCACTATTGATTTGTCAAAATTTGTCCGCACTGCGGCCTTTTCCGTGTTTCGACCTGACAAAACCTGACAATCAACGTGTACGTCGTGCAATGACCGCAACCGGACCGCCGCCGTCCGGCCCCTGATGCTCCGCACCGCCGGACACGAACAGCAGCGTGGTGCCGGCGAGTGCCGCCAGCGTGCCGCCGACCAGGGCGCGCGCGTGACGCGACGCCTGGATATCGCTGTCGTCCAGCATCGTGTGCCGGGCGCCACGGATCTGCCCGCTGCGCGCCGCCTCCGCCTTGGCCAGCACGGCGACGAGGCGTGCCGCGTCGGCGGGCGCCACCGGCGCCGCGGGCGGGATTCCCGCCGCCCCCAGCGCCCGGGCGAACGCCGCCGCGTCGATTGCGTCCTGCATCACCGCGTGGGTGATCAGCAGGTCGCCCGACCAGGCGGCGCTGTTGCCGACCACCAGCACCTGGTTCTCGGCCAGCTCAACGCCCGCGGATGCGCTGGCACGGCCCGAAAACAGCGCCGTGTCATGGCCGATCCGGGCATCGCTGAGCGCCTCCGCGGCCACCTCGCCCAGCGCCAGCGCGACCCCGAGCGCCGAGGCGCCGCGCGAGGCGCCCATGGAGGCATAGGTCTCCTCGGCGGCAACGCTGTGCCCGGCGTGACGGGCGGCCTCGATGCGCGCGCGGGTGAGCAGCGGGCACTTGATCTGCACGTAGTGCACGTCTTCCGCCGAC
>JAFKFJ010000309.1 GCA_017307335.1 Alphaproteobacteria bacterium
TCGACCGTCACCACCAGATCCAGCGTTTCGATCAGCGCGGCGGTATCGGTGAAATCCGTCAGCTCCGCCGCCACCGTCTCGATCTGCGGCATCTGCTGCAGCGTCGCGGCGTCAGCGGGACGAACGTCCTTCTGCAGACAGACGAAACGCACGCCCGGCGTGTTCACCACCGGAGCGAGCCGCATCAGCGGGATCGAGCGGTTGCGGTCGTTCTTGTGTTCAGGATTGCCGGAAAAGACCAGGCCGACGCGCGCACGCGCGCCGTCGAAGCGCGCGCGCCAGCGCGCCACCGCATCGGCCGGCGCCGCGAGATACGGCAGCGTTGCCGGAATGGTGTCGAGCGTGGTGCCGAACGCAAGCGGCAGGCTCATCAGCGGACAGCGCAGATCGTAAGCCGACAATGGCTCGCCCTGGCCGAACACCGCCGACACGCCCGGCACGCCCGCGACAAGGCGCTTGAGCGCCGGCTGCGTCTCGACGATAACGCGCGCGCCCTGCGCGGCGGCGAGCGTCGCATAACGAATGAACTGCAACGTGTCACCGAAGCCCTGCTCGGCATAAAGCAAAAGCGTCTTGCCGGCGAGCGGCGTGTCGCCGAGCCACAGCGGCCGCGGGAACTGCCGCTTGTTCTGCTGCGCCAGCTTGTTCTGCCAGCGCGATTCATATTTGGCGAAGCCGGTCGGCAAATCGCCGAGCACGAGGTGTGCGAGCGCGGCGTTCCACAGCACCTCGTTGAGCTGCGGCTCGAGTTTCAGCGCGGCGTCGTAGCCGGCGAAGGCTTCGTCGAAGAACCCGATCTCGGTCGCGATCCCCCGCGCGCGCGCCGCCGCCGCGACGTTGGCGGCGGGCTCGACGCCGAGGACCGGCACGCCGCGGGCGACGAAATGCTGCAGCAGGTAGCCGTCGTTGCTCGCGATCTCCACCACGCGCGACCGGCCATCGAGGCCGAACCGCGCGCAGACCTCGTCGCAGAACCGCGCGGCGTGGGCGACCCAGCTCGACGCGACGGAGGAGAAATACGGGTAGTCGGAGAAGATCTCCGCCGGCGGCACCACGATGTCCACCTGCACCAGCAGACAGCGTTCGCACACGCGCACATGCAGCGGCCACGCACGGTCCGCACCCGCTGCCGCCTGGGCCGGCGTCAGCAGCGCGTTCGCGAGCGGGGTCGCGCCGAGATCGACGAGGCTCTGCCGAAGCACCTCTCCGCAGAACCGGCAATGCGGCAGCAGGGCGGCGGCGGCAATCAGTTGCACCAGACCTTCCATGGCGCGCGGCCCTGCTGCCAGAGCGATTCCAGGTGGTTCCTGTCGCGCAGCGTGTCCATCGGCTGCCAGAACCCGGTATGCCGGAATGCGGCCAGCTCGCCGTCGCGCGCAAGGCTTTCCAGCGGCTCGCGCTCCCATGGCGTCTCGTCGCCGCCGATGCGCTCCAGCACGCGCGGGTGCAGCACGAAGAAGCCGCCGTTGATGAAGGCGTTGTCGCCCGGCGGCTTCTCGCGGAACTCGGCGACGCGGCCACCGTCCAGCACCAGCGCGCCGTAACGGCCCGGCGGGACGACGGCGGTGAGGGTCGCGAGCTTGCCGTGCTCACGGTGGAAGTCGATCAGGCGCGCGATGTCGATGTCGGCGACCCCGTCGCCATAGGTCATGCAGAAGCAGTCGTCATCGTCGAGGAACCGCGCGAGCCGCTTCAGCCGCCCACCGGTCATCGTCTCCTGCCCGGTATCCACCAGCGTGACGCGCCACGGCTCGGCGTAGTTGCGGTGGTACTGGATCTCGCCGCGCCGGATGTCGACGGTCACGTCGGAGGCGTGCATAGCGTAGCCGGCGAAATACTGCTTGATCGCATCGCCGCGGTAGCCGAGGGCGACGATGAAGTCGTTCACGCCGTAGCTGCCGTAGAGGCTCATGATGTGCCACAGAATCGGCCGCCCGCCGATCTCGATCATCGGCTTGGGACGCAGATGCGATTCCTCGCTGATCCGCGTGCCCTTGCCGCCCGCGAGGATCACCGCCTTCACGCCGCGCCCCCGACCCGGCGCAGGAAGCCGCGCGGCGAGTAGGTCACGCGCGCGCGCACGCGCCCTTCATTGAACGGAAAGTCCGGCTCCTCGGCGACGAAGTCCGGGTTGGCGGCGAGAAAGTCCTCGACCGCGCCGAGCGGGTTGTTCCACGTCCAGTCGGCGGCGCTGCGCGGCGCGCCGGCCAGCCGCGCCATGATGCCGTCGCAGACCACGACGTAGCTTCCCGGCGTGACGAGCGGCGCGTACGCGTCCAGCTCGGCGCGCACATGCGCGCGCGTGTGGTTGCTGTCGAGCACCACCAGCACCCGCTCCGCCGGCGCGATCTGCGCGCGCACGGCGGCGAGCGTCGCGGAATCGGTGGAGCTGCCCTCGATCAGCGTTATCCGCGGCGCCAGCGGGTGCGCCTCGATCGCGCATCGGTTGTGCGGGCGGATTGCGACATCCACGCCCAGCACGCGGCCGCGGCCGAGGGCGGCGAACAGGCCCGCGTAGAAGATCAGCGAGCCGCCATGCGCAATGCCGGTCTCGATCACGACATCCGGCTGCACCCGCCAGAACACTTCCTGCAAGCGCAGCAGGTCTTCCGGCAACTGGATCACCGGGCGGCCGAGCCAGGTGAAGCAGTAGGCGTATTTCACATCCCAGCCGCAGCGCAGCCAGGCGGCCGAAACCGCCTCGAACGCTTCCGGCGTGTCCATGGCGTAGGTTCCGCACGAGCCGTCAGGCCGCTCGATGCGCACCTCGCCGCGCGCTTCGTCGATTGTCAGCATCGACATCCTGTCGTGCCCTGCCTCTGCCGGCAGGATGCACACGGGACGTTGACGAAGGATTACTGGTGCGACAGGCCGTTGCTGCGCGGCCGCGCCTCGACGAACTCGGCGCGCACGGCGGAGGCCAGTTCGTGCATGTGGAACGGCTTCTTCAGAAACCGTGCGCCCACCGCCTGCGACACGAAATAGCCGGACATCACGATCACTTTCAGGGCCGGATGGCGCTCCCGCGCAAGCTCGACGAATTCCAGCCCCGACATGCCGGGCATGCGGACATCGGTGATGATCATGCCGACTTCGTCCGGCGCCTCCAGCATCGGCAACGCCTCCTCGCCGGTGCCGGCCTGCAGCACGCGATAGCCGAATTCCGCGAGGGTCTCGGCCAGGATCTCGCGGACCTCCGGATCATCGTCCACGACCAGGATCGAAGCCTTCCTACCACTCACGACTCGAATCATCCCTTCAACTCCACGGAGTAGTACCGCGCCCTCAGGCGGACTTCACCCACTGAGGCGTGATCCCGGCGCGGTCGTGGCATCAACTCTGCGTTGGATGCTCGGCTACACTTGTTAGCGGATGGTTGCATCCCTTCAGCTCTCCCGGCCCGCTCTGCGTTCAATCCAGGCTGATCGGAAGCGTCCGCCAGAACAAGATGTCCCATAGTACAAACATATGCGTGCTGGCCCACTCATAGTGGAGCTATCGGCGCATTCTCAGTCCCCGCGGCGCCGATCGGGCGATCGCGGCTGATCCTCCGCTCGAAACATTAGCGATCTATTGATCGGGCGGGGCGGGTGATGCTGCATTGCGGCAAACCGCCATCGGCCGGGATCGCGCTGGCGCCACCGCCCCGCGCTACGACATACTAGGGGTAGTGACCTGCCCCCCTCCTCGTCGGCGCCGCCGACCGTCCGACGCTGCACCCCGCCGCCGGCCAGGCGGAGGCTGAGGGCGTGTCGGCGGGATCAATCGCCGCGCTGCTGGCCCTCGCGGGGCAGAACCTGGCGTTGCAGGCGGTGCTTATCGTGCTCGGCACCTTCGTGCTGGAGGACGCGGCGACCGTGCTCGCCGCGATGCATGCCGGGCCGGGCGGCATTCCGGTGCCGCTCGCGCTCGTTTCGCTCTATGGCGGCATCGTGCTCGGCGATCTCGGGCTTTATGGGCTCGGGCGGCTCGCAGGACGGGCGCGCTGGGCGGCGCGGCTGCTGCCGCCCGGACGGATGCGCCAGGGACGCGAGTGGCTGGAGGGGCGCGTGTTCGCCGTCGTGTTCACCAGCCGCTTCATCCCCGGCGCGCGCCTGCCCACCTACACTGCCTGCGGCTTCCTGGGTGCCGACTGGCGCCGCTTCCTGCTCGCCACCGCCTGCGCGACCCTGATCTGGACCACGCTGCTGTTTGGGGTGTCGCTGCGCGTCGGCGCGCTGCTCATGGAGCATCTCGGCGCGTGGCGCTGGGCGGGCGGCATCGGCTTCGCCGCCGTGATCGTCCTGCTCGGCCGCACCGCCACGCGGCTGCAGGAAGCCCGCCGGTGAGGCTGGCGGCCCTCGCCGGGCAGCGCGCGCGCGAGGCGGCCGAGCGGCCGGTGAGCCCGTTCGAGTTCTGGCCCGACTGGCTGTTCTACGCGCCGATCGTTGCGCAGTGGATCCTGCTCGGCCTGCGCCATGGCGACATGAGCCTGCCGACCGCGGCGAACCCGGCGATCGAGTTCGGCGGGCTGTGCGGCGAGCGCAAGAGCGGCATCCTCGACTTGCTCCCGCCACCCGCCCGCGCCGTGCTCGCGCCATATGCGACGCTGCCGGCCGGTAGCCCGGCGGCGGCCGAGGCGGCGATGGCGGCGGCGGGGCTCAGCTATCCGGTGATCGCCAAGCCCGATATCGGTTGCAACGGGACCGGGGTGCGGCTGCTGGAGGACGGTGTGGCCCTGGCGCAGTATCTGGCGGATTTCCCGGCCGGCGAGCCGCTTATGCTGCAACGCTACATTGCCGACGAAGGCGAGGCCGGCATCTTCTATGTGCGCGAGCCGGACGCGCCATCCGGGCGGATCACCTCGCTCACGCTGAAATACGCCCCCACGGTCGTGGGCGACGGGCGCTCGTCGATCGAGGCGCTGGTGCGTGCCGACCCGCGCGCCGCCCTGGTGCCGCACTTCTACCTCCCCCGCCTCGGCGACCGCCGCCATCAGGTGCCGGCGCAGGGCGAGCGGGTGCGGCTGCTGCTGGTGGGCAACCACTGCAAGGGCTCGATCTTCCGCGATGGCGCCGCCGAGATCACGCCGGCCCTCACCCGCCGCATCGAGGCGATCGCGCGCGCGCTGCCCGATTTCCATTTCGGCCGCTTCGACGTCCGCTTCGCCTCGCTCGCGGCGCTGCGGCGCGGCGAGGGGTTCACGGTGATCGAGATCAACGGCGTCGGCTCGGAAGCGACGCATGTCTGGGACGCCCGCACCCGACTCGCCACCGCCTGGGCGGACCAGCTCGCCCACTATCGCGCCGCCTTCGCGATCGGCCGCGCGATGCGCGCCCGGGGCCACCGCAGCGCCGGCATCGGCGCCATGTGGCGGTCCTGGCGGCGGCAGCGGGCGCTGATGGCCAGATACCCCGCGAACGACTGAGGTTGCGCATACGAGGTCTGCGGTATCAAATGCCAGACCTCAGCGGAGGGCGGGCGCATGGCGGAGGGGCCGGAATTCGGGCTGGCGGCGATCGGGCGCGCATCGTTGCGCGACGGCGCCTATGCCGCGCTGCGCGACGCCCTGCTCGCCGGCCGCTTCACCCCCGGCCAGAAGCTGATCATCCGCACCCTCGCCGCCGCCTTCGCGATCAGCCCCACCCCGGTGCGCGAGGCGCTCGGGCGGCTGCATGCCGAGCGGGTGCTCGACCTGCTGCCGAGCGGCAGCGCCGTGATCCCGCCCGCCACGCGCGCGGGTATCGCCGAGCTTGCCGCCGTGCGGGCGATCGTCGAGGGCGGCGCGGGCGAACTCGCCACCCCGCGCATGACCACCGACGACCTGAATGCGAACCAGCACTATCTGGGCCGCCTGCAGATGGCGCAGCAGCGCGGCGACGCCGCGGAATTCCGTTCCGCGCAGCGCGACTTCGCCTTTCAGCTCTACGCCTGCACCGGCAACGCGCTGCTGCGCGACATGATCGAGACGCTGTGGCTGAGGGCCGCGCCCGCGCTGAGCCTGCTGCCGCCGGTCGCGCTGCTGCGCCGCGCGCAGGCCCCGGTGCAGCAGCAGATCCATGCCGCGCTCCGCCGGCGCGACGCCGCGGCCGTGCGCGAGGCGATCGCACGCGACATCGTCGCAACCGCGCAGGCGCTCGCCGGCCTCGCCGATTCCACCGGCGTGATCCGCCCCGCGCCGGGTTGATCGGCACCGGCATTGCCAGCACGCGCGGATTGGGCGACGAAGCTTCTGCACTCCTTTTCGCGAGGCCCCACCCCGCATGTCTGCAATCGAGGCGATCCTGGTCGCCATCCTGCAAGGCGCGACCGAGCTTTTCCCCGTCTCCAGCCTCGGCCACGCCGTGGTGCTGCCGGCGGTGCTGAACATGTCGCTCGACGAGGGCGCGCCGGAGTTCCTGCCTTTCCTGGTGATGCTGCATCTCGGCACCGCGGCGGCGCTGCTGCTGTATTTCCGGCGTGACTGGATCGGGCTCGCGCGCGGCGTGCTCGGCCTCGCCGGCGGGCGCGAGGCGGCGGCGAGCCGGCGTCTGTTCGTGATGATCGTCATTGCCACCATTCCCGCCGCCCTCCTCGGCTTCGCGCTGGAGCGGCATCTGCGCGTGCTGTTCGGCACGCCGCTGGTCGCCGCCGCCTTCCTGGTCATGAACGGGTTCGTACTGCTGCTGGGCGAGCGCGTGCGCGAGTACGGGCATCGGCAGCTCGCCACGCTGCGGGTGAGCGACGCGCTGGTGATCGGGCTGTGCCAGTGCACGGCGCTGATCCCGGGGATCTCGCGCTCCGGTGCCACGATCGTGGGCGGCCTGCTGCGCGGGATCGACCACGCGGAGGCGGCGCATTTCTCCTTCCTGATCGCGACACCGATCATTCTCGGCGCCTCGATCCTGGAAATTCCCAAGCTGCTGCACGAGCAGGTGCCGTCGGGCGTGTTCTCGCTCTCGATCATTGCGGCGGTGGTCGCCGGCATCACCGCGTTCCTCTCCACCGCGTTCCTGATGCGCTACTTCCGCCGCCACGACGAATGGGCGCTGAACCCGTTCGCCTATTACTGCTTCGCGCTCGGCCTCGGGTCCTTCGCGTGGCTGGTCCTGCGATGAGGCGCGCGGCGCTCGCAGCCGCGTCCCTCCTGCTCATGGCGGCCGCGCCGCCGCTGGCGGCGGTGCCGATCTCGCGCATGAACCTGCCCTGGTGGCATGCGCGGCACGAGGAGAAGCTCGCGGAAATCCATCGCGAGCGCGTCGACCTGATCTTTCTCGGCGACTCGATCACGCAGGACTTCGAGCGCCACGGACCGCCGGCGTGGCGCGACTTCGCGCCGGTCTGGCAGCATTTCTACGGCGCGCGTCACGCGGTGAATCTCGGCTTCAAGGGCGACGCGACCTCGCATCTGCTGTGGCGCATCGAGCATGGCGAGATCGACGGCATCGCGCCCAAGGCGGCGGTGATCCTGATCGGCGCCAACAGCCTCGGCCGGCTGCACTGGTCGGCGGCCGACACGCTGGCGGGGATCGACGCCGTGGTGGCCACCGTGCGGCGGAAGCTGCCGCACACCGGCATCCTGCTGCTCGGCATCCTGCCGAGCGCGCGCAGCGAATGGGCGACCGAGACCACGCGGACGGTGAATGCGGGGCTCGCCGCGCGCTATGGCCGCGACGCGGTCGCCGGGGTGACCTACATGGACCTCACGCCGCTGTTCATGAAGAACGGGCGGCTGGACACGTCGCTGTTCCTCGATCCGCTGCTGACGCCGCCCGAGCCGCCGCTGCACCCGACCCCGGCGGGCATGGCGCGGATGGCGCAGGCGATGGAACCGGTCCTTCGTTCCCTGCTCGGCGAGGCCGCCGCGACGCGCTGACCCCGGCCGTGCTATGCTCCGCCCGGACGGAGCAGGAGCGCACGCCATGAGCGAAGCCACCGCCTTCCATCAGCCGCAGTCCGGCGTGTTTCTGCGCCGCGTGGTGTACGGCTTCATCGCCGGCTTCATCGCGGTGCCGGTGTTCCATCAGGTCATGGTGATTCTGCTGAACGCCGCGGGGCTGGTGTCGTGGACGCCGTACCGGATGAGCCCGGTGCCGCCGTTCGGCGTGCCGGCCGTGATCTCTTCGTCGTTCTGGGGCGGCGTGTGGGGGATCGTGTTCGCGCTGCTCGCGTCGGTCTTTCCGCGCGGCGCCGCGTACTGGGTCACCGCGGTGCTGTTCGGGGCGCTCGCGCTGACCGTGGTCGCCTGGATCCTGGTCGCCCCGCTCAAGGGCATGCCGCTGTTCTTCGGCGGCGATCCGGCCGGCATGCTGGCCGGGCTGCTGGTCAACGGGGCGTGGGGGCTGGGCGTCGCGCTGATGCTGCGCCCGTTCGCGGCGAGCCTCGGGTTTCCCCGGGCAGCATAGCTTCGGCCGTCACCGTAGCGTCGGGCCGCGACGGGGCGCCGGCGCCGGCCTATGCTGCGCCGATGTCGCTGGCGAGTGCAGGCTTGGCGGAGATGGGGTCGCTGATCGGCGATCCGGCGCGCGCGAACATGCTGGCGGCCCTCGCCGACGGGCGCGCCTGCACCGCGAGCGAACTGGCGCACGTCGCGGGCGTGGCACCGCAGACGGCGAGCGGGCATCTCGCCCGGCTGGTGCAGGCGAACCTGCTGCGCGTGGCGCGGCAGGGCCGGCACCGCTACTACCGGCTCGCGGCACCCCTCGTGGGCAGCCTGCTGGAAACCATGATGACGGCCGCGGCGGTGCAGCTTCCGCCGCGCCACGTGCCGGCGCCGCGCCTTGATGCGGCGATGCGAACGGCGCGAACCTGCTACGACCACCTCGCCGGCCGGCTCGGCGTCGCGATCGCCGACGCGATGGTCGCGCGCGGCCACGTGGTGCTGTCGGACGAGGGCGGTGAAGTCACCGCGCGCGGCGAGGATTTCCTGGCCGGGTTCGGCGTGATGGTAGCGCGACGAGGCGCCGGACGCCGGCCGTTCTGCCGCCCCTGCCTCGACTGGAGCGAGCGGCGCTGGCACATCGCCGGCGCGGTCGGCTGCGCGCTGTGCGAGCGGCTGCTGGCGCTGGCGTGGATCGCGCGGCGGCCCGGCACGCGGGCCGTCGCCATCACCCCGGCGGGGCAGCGCGGTCTCAGCGAGACGTTCGGTATCGCGCTTGCGGCCGACGCGGCGCCTCAGCCGGCGCGGCGCAGCGTCCAGTAGCGCGGCTGCCGGCCGGCCGCGAGCGCCTTCGCCTCGTAGCGCGTCGGCGGCCAGTCGTCCGGGCGCCGCGTCGCCGGCGGCGGGGCGGCGAACAGCGTCTGCGCCGCGAAGACTTCTTCGAGCCACGCCTGATGCGTCGGATCGTCGGTGGCGACGCGCCACTCGGCGCCGGGGCGCAGCACGCGCGCGATCTCGGGCAGCAGCGCGGGATGGATGAAGCGGCGCTTGGCGTGGCGCGCCTTCGGCCACGGATCGGGGAACAGCACGAACAGCCGGGACAGCGACGACGCCCGCAACAGGCGGATCAGCGCCCGCGCATCCTCATCCCACAGCCGCAGATTGCCCGGCAGCGGCACGGTCTCCGGCGCGAGCGCGCCGAGCAGCGAGGCGAGGCCGTTCGCGAACACCTCGCTGGCGATCAGGCCGATGCCGGGGTGCCGCGCGACCAGCGCCAGCGCGTGCTCGCCGCTGCCGCAGCCCACTTCGAGCCACACCTCTGCCGCACGCGGCGCGAACGCCGCCGCCAGATCGGCCGCCTGCGCCGGATCGAGCCGCAGGCGCGGCAGCACCTCGGCCAGCAGCCGTTCCTGCCGCGGGCGCAGCGCGTGACCGCGGGCGCGGCCATAGAGGCGGTCAGGCGGCGGCTTGAGCGGCGCGCTCAGCGATTGAACGCGGAGCGCAGCGCCGGCACGAGGTCCGTGCGCTCCCACGAGAACGTGCCCCGCTCCTCATCCGGCTCGCGCCCGAAATGCCCGTAGGCGGAGGTCACGGCGTAGATCGGCCGGTTCAGGTGCAGGTGCTCGCGGATGCCGCGCGGCGAGAGATTGACCAGCTCGCGCAGCGTGCGCTCCAGCTTCTGCTCGCTCACGTCGTACGGGTTGCCGTGCAGATCGACGTACAGCGACAGCGGGTGCGCGACGCCGATCGCGTAGCTGAGCTGCAGCGTGCAGCGGTCGGCGAGTCCCGCCGCGACGACGTTCTTCGCCAGATAGCGGCAGGCATAGGCGGCGCTGCGATCGACCTTGGTCGGGTCCTTGCCGCTGAACGCGCCGCCGCCGTGCGGCGCCGCGCCGCCATAGGTGTCGACGATGATCTTGCGCCCGGTGAGGCCGCAATCGCCGTCCGGCCCGCCGATCACGAACTTGCCCGTGGGATTCACGTAGATTTCGCCGGCCGGCGGCATCCAGCCATGCGGCAGGCTGCTCTCGATGATCGGCAGCACCTGCTCGCGCACCTGCTCCTGACTCAGCCGCTCCTCGTGCTGGGTGGAGACGACGACGGAGGTGGCGGCGACCGGCTTGCCGTCGACATAGCGCAGCGTGACCTGGCTCTTCGCGTCAGGCAGCAGGCCCTGCGCGAGCACGTCGCGGTTGCGGCGCATCTCGCTCATCCGGCGCAGGATCAGGTGCGCGTAGTACAGCGGCGCCGGCATCAGCATCGGCGTCTCGCGGCAGGCATAGCCGAACATGATGCCCTGGTCGCCCGCGCCCTCGTCCTTGTTGCCGGCGGCATCGACGCCCTGCGCGATGTCGGCCGACTGCGCATGCAGATGCACGTGGATCTGCGCATGCTTCCAGGAGAAGCCCTCCTGGTCATAGCCGATGTCGTGCAGCGCCATGCGCGCCTCGTGGGCGAGCAGTTCCGGCGTGATCGTGTCCGGCCCGCGGGTCTCGCCCGCGAGCACGACGCGGTTGGTCGTCACCAGGGTCTCGCAGGCCACGCGCGCGTAGGGGTCGGCGGCAAGGAATGTATCCAGGACGGTGTCGCTGACCCGGTCGGCGACCTTGTCCGGATGGCCTTCGGAGACCGACTCGGAGGTGAAAAGGAACTCGCCCTTGTCGCGCATGCAATATCCTGTATGGACCGGGAACAGACTTTCGGCGGCGGTGTGTTGACGGAAAGGGGGGCGGTGGTCAAGCGCACTCGCGGGCCGCCCTCACCCTCCCACGCCGGCGGCGTGGGTCCCTCCCTCTCCCGCGAGCGGGAGAGGGGTTGTCTCCCGCCTTCCCCGCTGCTTTCTGCTCCCTCTCCCGCTTGCGGGAGAGGGTTGGGGTGAGGGCCCTATCGCATCCCGAGCACGTGCGCCATGCTATAGAATCCCGCCGGCCGGCCGGCGGCCCACAGCGCGGCGCGGATCGCCCCGCTGGCGAAGGCGCGGCGGTCGAAGGCACGATGGGTCAGCGCGATCTGCTCGTCGGCGGCCGCGAACAGCAGCGTGTGCTCGCCCACCACCTGCCCGCCGCGCAGTGCCGCGAACCCGATGGCGCCGAGCTTGCGCGCGCCGGTGTGCCCGTCGCGCCCGCTCTCGCGCACGGCGGCGAGATCCACGCCCCGCCCGCGCGCGACGGCCTGGCCCAGCGCGATCGCGGTGCCGGAGGGGGCGTCCACCTTCTGCCGGTGGTGCATCTCGACAATCTCGGCGTCGTAGGCGTCCGCCGGCAGGGCGGCGGCCATGCGTTCGGCGAGGGCCAGGACGAGGTTCACGCCGGGGGAGAAATTGGCCGCCTGGACGACCGCGATGCGCCGCGCGGCGGCAGCCACCGCCGCGTCGTCCGCGGCCGCAAGCCCGGTGGTGCCGAGCACCCACGCCGTGCCCGCCGGCGCCAGCGCGGCCGCATGGGGTGCCACCGCAGCGGCGTGGGTGAAATCCACGACGACGTCGGCCGCCGCGGCGAGGGCCGCGATGTCCGGGAAGCGGTGCACGCCCTGTGCGGCTGCGAGCTCGGGGCGGTCGATGCCCCCCACGAGCGTGGCGCCCGAGGCTG
>JAFKFJ010000310.1 GCA_017307335.1 Alphaproteobacteria bacterium
CGTCCATTCCGGACCACTCGACGTCGTCGCTGTGGTTGCGCGCCAGCGCCACGGTCTCCGCGACCGCGGCCCGCACCTCCTCGGGCCGTGCAAGTGACGTAATGCCACAGCGCCTGCACTGCGGCGAGCGCACCGGATTGTCTCCCCTGAGCAATGCCAGCACGGCGTCAGCCGTGCTGCGTCACGCCCAGGGGCGGATAAGTCGGAGCGAGCGGCCGGGGAACAGGCACACGCACCCTGCCGGATTGGCGGGTTTCAGCGAGGAAAGGAACTGCACGCGTGCCACAACGGGATACTCTAGCAGCCTCGAACGGGAACGACAAGCCCGTAAGCTTCGGGAACGAATCCACACTCGATCTGGACAGTTCTTCTGGATCGCGGTTTACTCAGGGTCACGAACGGAGGGACGACCGGATGCAAAAGTGCGGCCAGCTCCTTGGCTGGAAAACTGAACGTCGCGCACTTTTGGGGGCCGGTCTGGGTTTGGCGCCGGTGCTTGCCGGGGTTGCCCACGCTGATAGCCCGTCGGAACTTCCTCCCCAGATCGGTGACCAATTTGTGTACCTGACCGGCCCGAAGAAGGGCGAGGTCGTGAAGGCGGCGGACCTGCCGTTGGGCGGGCCGCAGGTGCAGGCCTATCCGGTCGATCCGAAGACCAAGCTGGTGCGTGACGGCTCGCGCCTCAACCTCGTGGTGCTGATCCGGCTCGATCCCAAGACGCTCGACGCCGATACCGCCAAGAACGCCGCCGACGGCGTCGTCGCCTACTCGGACGTGTGCACCCACCAGGGGTGTGCCGTGAACATGTGGGTCAAGGAGATCGGCGCTTTGTTCTGCTCCTGTCATGGGTCGATTTACGATCCGAAGGCCAGCGCCACGGTGCTGGGCGGTCCCGCCCCACGGCCGCTGCCGCCGCTCGGGCTGAAGATGGAGGACGGCATTCCCGCCGTCGCCAAAGGGTTCACCGAACGCGTCGGGCCTGAACAGGTCTGATGCGGCACGTGTTCGGTCGCTGCCGACGCTGCCTAAGCCGCATGGGGAAACCGACTATCAAGGGAGGCCAAGCATGACGAAGTGGCTTGCTTGCTCTAGCCTCGCAGTCCTTCTGCTCGCCGGCACGGCGACAGTGGGGCATGCGGGCTCAGACTCATCCGTAACGAGCGCGCGTCTCGCGAACCCGGAAGCCTCGAACTGGCTGATGACCCGGGGCAACTACCAGGGCTGGAGCTACAGTCCGCTCGACCAGATCAACACCAGCAACGTGAAGAGCCTCGTGCCGGTGTGGACGTTCTCGACCGGCGTTGACTCGGGCCACGAGGCTCCGCCGATCGTGAACAACGGGATCATGTACGCCGCAACGCCGTACAGCCAGGTGATCGCGCTGAACGCGGCGACCGGTGACCTGCTCTGGCGCTATCGCGGCAAGCTGCCACCGGGCTTCAGCGCGCTGCACAACACCAGCCGCGGTGTCGCGCTCTATCAGGACAAGGTCTATCTCGCCGGGCTTGATGCGCATCTGATCGCGCTCGACGCGAAGACCGGCAAGATGGTCTGGGAGAGCCCGGTCGCCGACTGGAAAGACGGCTACTACATGACCATGGCTCCGCTGGTCGTGAAGGGCAAAATCCTGGTCGGCGTGTCGGGTGGCGAGTTCGGCGTGCGCGGCCGCATCGCGGCGTTCGACGCCGAGACCGGCAAGCCGGCGTGGACGGCCTACTCGGTCCCCGAACCGGGCCAGCCGGGCAGCGAGACGTGGCAGAAGCCGGGCACCTGGAAGACCGGCGGCGGCGCCACCTGGATGACCGGCACCTATGATGCCGATGCGAACGTCGTCTACTGGGGCGTCGGCAACGGCTCTCCCTGGTTCGGCGACCAGCGTCCGGGCGACAACCTCTACACCGCCTCGACGATCGCGCTCGACGGCGACACCGGCAAGATCCTCGGCCACTTCCAGTATTCCTGGAACGAGTCCTGGGACTGGGATGCCATGAACGCGCCGATGCTCGTGGACTTCCAGAAGGACGGCGGCACCGTCAAGGGGCTGCTCACCCCGCAGCGCAACGGCTACATGTACTGGCTGTCACGCAAGCCGGAAGGCGAGATCGGCTTCATCAAGGCGGAAGCCTATGTGAAGCAGAACGTCTTCAAGAGCGTCGACCCGACCACCGGCCGCGCCGACGTCGACATGGCGCACAAGCCGGGCACGGGCAAGGAAGCGACCTTCTGCCCGAGCCTGTGGGGCGGCAAGGACTGGCCGTTCGAGGCGTATAACCCGAAGACCGGCATGGTCTACGTGCCCTCGAACGACAACCATTGCGGCCACATGGAAGGCAAGGTCGAGGAGCGTGTGCCCGGTCAGTGGTGGACTGGCGTCGCGATCCCCGACATCGGCTTCACGGTGGACAAGAACGCCGCCTTCTATGGCGAGATCCAGGCGTTCGACGCGAATACCGGCAAGCGCGAGTGGCGCGTGCTGTATCCGAGCTCGATGATGTGGGGCTCGCTGCTGACCACGGCCGGCAATCTTGTGTTCGGCGGCGGCACCAACGATCGCATGTTCCGCGCCTACGACGCGCGGACCGGCGAAGAGCTGTGGCACATGAAGACCAACTCCGGGATCATCGCCCCGCCCTCGACGTTTGAGGTTGGCGGCGTGCAGTACGTGGCCGTCGAGTCCGGCTACGGCATCGACCCGGCGGGTCAGCAGGCGCTGATCAGCAACATCCTGGGCTGGAACAAGGACGTTCCGCAGGGCGGCGTGATCTGGGTGTTCGCACTCAGCAAGTAAGCCTTCAGCGGAGCCTTTGGGGGCGGGACCGGTCTGGCGGCCGGTCCCGTCTTCTTGTACCGTGTGCCGGTCAAGAACAAACCACACGAACCGGCAGGCAACGCTATGAAGCTCCCCTTCCCCGTCTCCTCCCTCCGCCGCGTCGGCACCATGGCCGTTCTCGCTGGCGGCCTTGCCGGCGGCCTCGCCACCGGCAGTGTCGCGGCGAGCCCGACCCCCTGGGCCTGGGCGTGGAAGCTTGATGTGCACGACGTCAGCGCCCCGGTGGGAAGTGCTACCACCATGATCGCGACCGTCCAATTCGTCGACGGCTGCCGGGTGCTGGAAGCCTACAACAACCGCGCCATGCAGATGTCCTCCATCGACGATGGCGTGGCCTTCGATCACAAGACGATTCCCGCCGAGATCAAGGACGGCGCTCTCGTCTTCGAGATCCCGCTGCATGCCACGAAGCCCGGCACGCACAAGATCAACGCCGTGCTGCGGGTTGGCTATATCGAGGGCGGCGACACCATGAAAATGGTCAACATCCCGCTGATCGCAAACGTCACGGGGACCAACTAGCAGGTTCAGAACCCCGCTTGCCGCACCGCACGCCGTAACGACGCTCGCTATATTCAAACGTATATAGCGTTTTCTCTGCACGGCGCTGTAACGCAGTGCATTGTTTGGTCTGGCGTCATTGGGCGAGATGGTAGTAGGGTGGCACCCAACTCGGTTGTGCTTGGGGCTGAACAAGCCCGAGGCCGCAATTGACGGAGGACGGTTCCACCCGTTCCAACGCAGGCCGACGACCATCAGGCGATCGGCCGCGCCGGGGAGGGCGTGAGTTCAGCTTCCGTCAGCGGATGGCCGCATGTTTGAACGCCCGCCTGATGGCGGCGGCAGGCATGCGCAGTGGAGCGTGGGTCAGCGAGCAACGGCGTGAGCGGCCGCCGAACAGTTGCCCGTTCGTGTTTGTCGAAGTGCGGGAGGGACTAAGGTTATGATCACCCTACGGGTCAATGGGCAGGAGCATACGACGAGCGCCGATCCGTCGTTGCCTCTGCTGTGGTTTCTGCGCGACGAGCTGAACCTCACCGGCACCAAGTTCGGGTGCGGCGAGGCGCTGTGCGGCGCGTGCACGGTGCACATCGACGGCGAGGCGGTCCGCTCCTGCGGCATCGTGCTGTCCGATGTCAGCGGCAAGTCGGTCGTGACCATCGAGGGCCTCGACGCCCACGGCGATCACCCGGTTCAGAAGGCATGGCGCGCGGTGAACGTGCCGCAGTGCGGTTACTGCCAGGCCGGACAGATCATGCAGGCCTCGGCGCTGCTGGCGAAGAATCCGAAGCCGAGCGACTCGGAAATCGACGAGGCGATGTCCGGCAATATCTGCCGGTGCGGCTGCTATCAGCGGATCCATACGGCGGTCCGTCTCGCCGCGACGGGGGTGTGAGATGATCTTCGTTCCACGCAAGGAATTCACCCACAAGATCGAGAACGTCAGCCGCCGTGGCCTGCTGAAGGGCCTGGGGATTGGCGGCGGGCTCGTGGTGATGGCCCGTCTGATGCCGAGCGGCGCGCTCGCCGCCGACATGCATGAGAAATACGACACCGGCGCCACCGGCATGCCGCACGGCACGGTGAATGACCCGCACGTCTTCATCGCGATCGCGCCGAACGGCACGGTCACGATCGTCGCGGCGCGGGCGGAGATGGGCACCGGGGCGGCGCGCACCAGCCTGCCGATGATCATCGCCGAGGAACTCGACGCCGACTGGTCGCGGGTGAAGATCGTGCAGGGCCCCGGCGATGAGCCCCGCTACGGCAACCAAGACACCGACGGCTCGCGCAGCGTGCGCCACTTCCTGCAGCCGATGCGACAGTGCGGCGCGGCGATGCGCCTGATGCTCGAGATGGCGGCCGCCAAGCATTGGGGTGTCGACGTCTCGCAGGTGCACGCGAGCAATCACGAGATCGTCAATGCGGCCAACGGCAAGAAGCTCGGCTACGGCGATGTCGCCGCCGCCGCGTCCGCCATGCCGATGCCGGCGGTCGACAAGCTGACGTTCAAGGACCCTGCAAACTACCGCTACATCGGCAAGGGCAACGTCTCGATCGTCGACCTGCACGACATCACGGTCGGCAAGGCCCATTACGGCGGCGACCACCGCCTGCCGGGCCAGGTCTTCGCGGTGATCGCGCGTCCGCCGGTCACCGGCGGCAAGCTCGTCTCCTTCGACGCGACCGAGGCCAAGAAGGTCCCGGGCGTGATCAAGGTGATGGAGGCGCAGGGCTGGCAGCCGCCGGGGACCAAGTTCGCCCCGCTCGGCGGCGTGGCCGTGATCGCCAAGAGCACCGGCGCCGCGATCAAGGGCCGCGACGCCCTGAAGATCGTCTGGGACGACGGGCCGAACAAGGACTTCGACTCCGTCGCCTACCGCACCCAGCTTGAGGATGCGGTCAAGGCGCCGGGCGAAGTGGTCCGCAACGAAGGTGACGTGGATGCGGCGTTCAAGTCCGCCGCCAAAGTCGTCACGCGCGACTACTACACCGCCGCCTTCGTCCACACGCCGATGGAGCCGCCCGTCGCCCTCGCCCATGTCGCCGGCGGCAAGGCGGAAATCTGGGCGCCGGTGCAGAGCCCGTGGGGCACGCGCGAGGACATCGCGAAGCTGCTCGACCTGCCGGTCGACAAGGTCCGGGTGAACACGATGCTGCTCGGCGGCGGGTTCGGCCGGAAGTCCAAGTGCGACTACGCCCAGGAAGCGGCACTGCTCTCCAAGGCGCTGGGCGTGCCGGTGCAGGTGCAGTGGACCCGTGAGGACGACGTCCGGCACAGCTTCAACCACGGCGAGAACGCGCAGCGGATCGAGGCGGCGGTTGATGCCAACAACAAGGTCGTGGGGTGGCGGCACCGCAGCGCGGCGCCGTCGATTCTCTCCACGTTCAAGAAGGGCGTCGACCACCAGTTCGCGATCGAAGTGAGCATGGGGCTTGTCGACGTGCCGTTCGCGATCCCGAACATCCGTTGCGAGACGGGTGCCGCGGTCGCGCATTCGCGCATCGGCTGGTTCCGTTCGGTGCGCAACATCCCGCACGGGTTCGCCATCCAGTCCTTCGTCGCCGAAATGGCGCACGAGCTGGGCAAGGACCCGAAGGACATGCTGCTGGAGCTGATCGGCCCGCCGCGGATCGTCGATCCGCGCACGCAGATCGCGAAGGACATGTTCTGGGACTACGGCGAGCCGTGGGACTCCTACCCGATCGACGCCGGCCGCCTGCGCGGCGTGGCGGAGCTGGCGGCGGAGAAGGCCGGCTGGGGCAAGACGCTGCCGCCCGGGCACGGCATGGGCATCGCCGCGCATCGCAGCTTCGTCACCTACGTGGCGACGGTGGTGCAGGTGGCCGTGGACGACAAGGGCAACATCACGGTGCCGCAGGTGGACTACGCGATCGACTGCGGCTTCCACGTCAACCCCGAGCGCATCATGTCGCAGTGTGAAGGCGGCTCGGTGATGGGTATGACGCTCGCCAAGTACAGCGCGATCACGTTCAAGAATGGTCGCGTGCAGCAGGGCAACTTCGACGACTACCAGATGCTCCGCATCAACGAGTCGCCGAAGGTCACCAACGTGCACATCGTGCCCGCGACGTACGACGTGCATGCGAGCGGCGTGGGCGAGCCGCCGATCCCGCCGTTCGCCCCGGCGCTCTGCAATGCGATCTTCGCGGCTACCGGCAAGCGGGTGCGCAACCTGCCGATCGCCGACCAGCTGAAGACCTGATCCGCGATACCGGCCAAAGCGAAAGGCGTGTCCCTGCCGGGGCACGCCTTTCGTGCGTCTGGCCCCCGTCTGCCCCCGGCGTTCTCAGGGCACCGGTGGCGCGTCCGTCAGCGCCGCGTCGCGCGCGGCCGTGGCCAGCGCGTCGGCCCGGTGGTTCATCGCGTCCCCGGCATGGCCGCGCACCCAGCGCCAATCGATGCTGTGCCCTTCCGACGCCGCCAGCAGGCGCTGCCATAGGTCGAGATTGGCGACCGGGCTGCCGTCGGCGGTGCGCCACTGGCGCTTCTGCCAGGAAGGAAGCCAGCGGGTGACGCCGAGGCGGAGATACTCGCTGTCGGTGTGCAGCACGACGCGGCAGGGCCGGCGCAGCGCCTCCAGCGCCGCCGCCGCGGCGGTGAGTTCCATGCGGTTGTTGGTGGTCGCGGGCGCCGCGCCGGAGAGCTCGCGCTCATGTCCCCGGAAGCGCAGGATTGCCCCCCATCCGCCCGGCCCGGGGTTGGGCCGCGCACCGCCATCGGTCCAGATCTCGACCGTCTCAGAGTCCATAGGCCGCCGCATCGCGCGCACCGAGGTGGAAGCGCAGGCGACGGACGTAGTCGAGCGGGTCCTTCCGCACCACCAGCGCGCCGGGCGGTGTGTTCACCCAGTCGTAGAGGCGGGTGAGCGCGAAGCGCAGCGCGGCCCCCGCCGCCAGCACCGGCAGCGCGGCCAGTTCCTCCGCCGCGAGCGGCCGCAGCCCCGCATAGCCGCGCAGCAGCGCGCGCGCCTTGGTGACGTTGCAAGAGAGGTCCGGCTCGAAGCACCAGGCGTTCAGGCAGACCGCAAGGTCGTAGGCGAGCAGGTCGGTGGCGGCGAAGTAGAAGTCGATCAGCCCTGAAACCCGGCCATCAAGGAAGAACACGTTGTCAGGGAACAGGTCGGCGTGGATATGCCCCAGCGCCAGATCGGCGGGCCAGGCAACCAGGATGCGCGCGAGCGCGGCCCGCAGCTCCGCGCCGAGCCCCGGCGCCAGGGCGTCGGCGGCGTCGTGACCGGCGAGCGCGCGCTCCAGCAGCGGCGGCCACCCGGCCGGGCCGAGCGCGTTCGTGCGCCTGGCCGGATAGTCGGCGCCGGCCTCATGGACCCGCGCCAGCGCCTCGCCCACCGCGGCGCAGTGCCAGGGCTGTGTGCGCCGCGGCCAGACGCCGGGCAGGAAGGTGGTGATGGCCGCGAACCGGCCGCAGAGCCGCCGCAGCGCCACCCCGTCCCGCCCCGCGACCGGCCGGGCGCAGGGCAGGCCGCGGCCCGCCAGATGCTCCATCAGTCCAAGGAAATACGGCAGGTCCGCCGGGTCCACGCGCTTTTCGTAGAGCGTGAGGATGAAATCGCCCGCGCCGGTGCGCAGCGCGTAGTTGGAGTTCTCCACCCCCTCGGCGATGCCGCGGAAGGCAACCAGCGGTCCCAGCGCATACTCGGCGAGGAAGGCGGCGAGCGCCTCGTCGGACACTTCGGTGTAGACGGCCATGCGGGTTGTTCGGTCCTCGCGCGCCAAACGTCAATGCTGCACACGGTTGCGCGCGCATGGCAGGCGCCGTATGCCCGGCCGGCCCGCCGGAGAGTCGTGATGCGCCGCCCCCTCCTCCTCGCCGCTTCGCGCTGCCTGCTGCCGCTGGTCGCGCTGACGATCGCCGCCTGCGGCGAGACACCGGAGGACGCGAAGTTCGCGCCCGCCTGCCCGGCGCTCTCGTTGCTGCAGGATGCCGACAACATCACCCGCTTCTCGGGCAGCGGCCACGACATCACCGAGATGCAGGTGGCCGCGCGCATCACCGCGGTGCCGGCGAAATGCATGCGCGCCGATGCGAAGCACGTGCGCGCGGTGCTCAGCGTCGACGCCGACGTGCTGCGCGGCCCGGCCGCCGGGCGCGACGCCTTCGACGTGCGCTATTTCGTCGCCGTGACCGAAGGCGGGAACGTGCTCCAGGAGCAGGATTTCGCGCTGGCGGCACGGTTCCGCCCGAACGTCGACCAAGTGTCGGTGAAGGGCGAGGACATCGAGCTGCTGCTGCCCGTCACCCGCAAGAAATCCGCGGCCGCCTACCACGTCTATATCGGCTTCCGCCTAACCCCGGACCAGCTCGCCTACAACCGGGCGCAGCAGCACTGAACCCCGCCGCGCGGTTGCGCGGCTCTGCCGATTGCCCCATATTTCGCGGGCTCGCGACCCCCCGTGCAGGAGAGTGCAGCCGCAGGGCTGCCGCCGAAGGCGCAACCGGCCCCCGGAAACGCTCAGGCCAAAAGGACTGCAAGGGTGAGCGAGCCTCTGGAAAGCCGGCGCGATGCGAGTCGCGCCGCACCGAAGGAGTAAGGGCGCCCGGGCGCAACCCGGGGTCCGAATCTCTCAGGTTCCGCGACAGAGGGGGGTCGGGCCGGCGCACCGCGAGGCGCGTCCGGCTGGACCTGATCGCGGAGGGCTTGCGTGGCCATCGAGATTCTTCCCGCCGACCCGCCGCCACCGAAATCGTCGCCGCTCGCCGATCTCCACGCGGCGCTGGGCGCGCGCATGGGGCCGTTCGCCGGCTGGATGCTGCCGATCCAGTATGCCGGCATCCTGGCCGAGCACGCTGCGTGCCGCACATCGGCGGCGCTGTTCGACGTCTCGCACATGGGGCAGGTGACGTTCTCCGGCCCGGCGGCGGCGCTGGAGCGGCTGGTGGTGGGCGACATCGCGGGCCTGCGTCCGGGGCGCCAGCGTTACACGCTGCTCACCAACGAGGCTGGCGGCATCGTCGACGACCTGATGGTCGCCAACCTCGACGGCCGGCTGCACCTGGTGGTCAACGCCGCGCGCACTGAGCACGACTTGCGCCGTCTCGCCCAGCATCTGCCCGCGGGCGCGGAAGCCGCGCTCGAGCCCGACCGCGCCCTGCTCGCGCTTCAGGGCCCGGCGGCGGTGACGGTGCTCGCGCGCCTCGCCGCGGAGGTCGCGGCGATGCGGTTCATGGAAGTTGCCCGGGTCGCACTCGCCGGCACGGTCTGCGTCGTCGCGCGGTCGGGCTACACCGGCGAGGACGGGTTCGAAATCTCCCTGCCCGGGCACGATGCCGAGCGCATCGCGCGCCTGCTACTCGACAACCCCGAGGTCAGCCCGGCCGGGCTCGGCGCGCGCGACCTGCTGCGGCTGGAGGCGGGACTGCCGCTGTACGGGCTCGACATCGACGACGTCACGACGCCGGTAGAGGCCGGACTGACCTGGACCATCGGCAAGCGCCGGCGGATGGACTGGGACTTCCTCGGCGCGATGGCGATCCGCGATCAGATCGACAACGGTGCGCCGCGCCTGCGCGTGGGGCTGCACCTGGAGGGCCGGGCCCCCGCGCGCGCCGGCGCAAGCCTCGCGGCGCCCGACGGCACCGATGCCGGCACCGTCACCTCCGGCACCTTCTCGCCAGCCCTCGGCCGCCCGATCGCGATGGCCTATGTGCGCCGCGACCTGGCGGAGGACGGCACCGAACTCTCCGCCCTCCTGCGCGGCCGCCCGGTCGGCGCGCGCGTCGTACCCCTGCCCTTCGTCCCGCACCACTACCCGCGCTGATGGAAACCCGCATGCCCCAGACCCGCTTCACCCGCGATCATGAATGGCTGCGCCTGAACGACGACGGCACCGCCGCAGTCGGCATCACGGCACACGCCCAGGCCCAGCTTGGCGACATCGTGTTCATCGAACTGCCCGAGCCCGGGCGCGAGGTCGCAGCGGGCGAGGCCTGCGCCGTGGTGGAGAGCGTGAAGGCCGCCGCCGACGTCTTCGCCCCGCTGGCCGGGCGGGTGGTCGAGGTCAATCCGGCGCTCGCCGACGATCCGGCGCTCGTGAACCGCGCGGCGGAGACGGATGGCTGGTTCTTCCGCATCAAGCTTGCCGAACCGGCGGCCTTCGCAACGCTGATGAACGCCGACGACTACGCGGCGTTCCGGGACAGCGGGTCATGAGCCCGCTCGACACCTTCGCGGCGCTGAACGACCCGTTCGCCGGCCGGCACATCGGCGTGGGCGAAGCCGATATCGCGGCCATGCTGCGCGAGGTGGGGGCCGCGAGCCTCGACGATCTCGCCGGCCGCGCGGTGCCGCCCGCGATCCGCATCGCGCCGCCCGAACTGCCGCCGCCGCTCGACGAAGCCGGCGTGCTGGCGGAGTTGCGCGCGCTCGCGTCACAGAACGTCCTGAAAAAGTCCCTGATCGGCTGCGGCTATTTCGGCACCCACACACCCGCGGTGGTCCGCCGCAACGTGTTCGAGAACCCGGGCTGGTACACCGCCTATACGCCCTATCAGCCGGAGATCTCGCAGGGCCGGCTGGAGGCGCTGCTGATCTTCCAGACCATGGTCGCCGAGCTGACGGGGATGGAGATCGCCAACGCGTCACTGCTCGACGAGGCGACGGCGGCGGCCGAGGCGGTGGCGATGGCACACGCGCTCGCCCGCGCGAAGTCGGCGACGATCGCGGTGGCGACCGACGTGCATCCGCAGACGCGCGCGGTGCTGGAGACGCGTGCGGCGCCGCAGGGATGGCGCATCGTTGATGTCTCGCCGGGCGATCTGGCGGCCCTGCGCGCCGCTGCGCCGTTCGCGGTGGTGTTGCAGAACCCAGGCACGTCGGGCGCGATCCGCGACCTCGCGGCCGAGACCGCTGCCGCTCACGAGGTGGGCGCGCTCGCGATCGCGGCAACCGACCCGCTCGCCTGCGCGCTGCTGACGCCGCCGGGCGCGATGGGCGCCGATGTCGTGGTCGGCTCCGCGCAGCGCTTCGGCGTGCCGATGGGATTCGGCGGTCCGCACGCCGCCTTTCTCGCCACGCGCGATGCGTTCAAGCGCACGATGCCGGGCCGTCTCGTCGGCGTGTCCATCGACGCGAGCGGCGCCCCGGCACTGCGCCTCGCGCTGCAGACGCGCGAGCAGCATATCCGGCGCGAGCGCGCGACGAGCAACATCTGTACAGCGCAGGTGCTGCTGGCAGTGATGGCGGCGTTCTACGCCGCCTGGCATGGACCGGAGGGACTGCGGCGCATCGCCCGCCACGTCAACCTCGGCGCCCGCCTGCTTGGCGACGCCGCACGGCGCGGCGGGTTCGCGCTGCGCCACGCAGAGTTCTTCGACACCATCGCGATCGAGTGCGGCGCGCGCGCCGATTCCGTCATGCAGGCCGCGCTGGACGCCGGCTTCAACCTGCGCCGGCTGGATGCGACCGGCGTCGCCATCGCGCTCGACGAGACGGTGGGGCGCGAGGAGCTCACCCGCCTCGCGCTGCTGCTGGGCGGCGGGCTGGGCGATGCCGGGCCGTCCATCCCGGTCGGCAGCCGCCGCCGC